>VFZP01000158.1 GCA_016871115.1 Acidobacteriota bacterium | reverse complement strand
TTATTTGCGTCCACCGTCATCAACTACCTCGACCGCCAGGCGCTTAGTGTGCTTGCTCCGCGGCTGAAAGCCGAGTTCGGGTGGACTAATTCTGACTTTGCGTTGATTGTGATGGTATTCCGCGCGGCGTACGCGCTGGGACAACTCGGCGCGGGGCGTTGGCTGGATCGCGTGGGCACGCGCCGGGGTCTGGCCATCGCCGTCACAGCGTATTCGGCTATTACGATGGCCACCAGCACCGCGTCGGGTCTTGCCAGTTTCGCGGGGTTCCGCTTTCTGCCTGGCCTGGGCGAGGGCGCGAACTGGCCCGGCGCGGCGAAGGCTGTGTCGGAGTGGTTTCCGCGGGCGCAACGCGGCGTGGTGGTGGCGATTTACGATTCGGGCTCGGCCATTGGCGGCGCGGTGGCGCCGGCGATGATTCTTGCGCTGGTGGCGTGGTGGGGCAACTGGCGCCCCTCCTTCATCGTGGTGGGCGCGCTGGGGTTGGTGTGGGTGGCGGTATGGCTTTCGGTATGGCGACCTGGCGTTACCGGACCGGAGGCAGACGCTGCGGAGGCTGCCGCGCCGCCGCTTTCGTGGACGGAGCTCGCCGGCTCACGCACGGTGTGGGGAATCATCCTGGCGCGCACGCTCAGCGACCCGGGGTGGTTCTTCGTTTCCGACTGGTTTGCTGTGTTTCTGGTCTCGCGCGGCTTTGCGCTGGAGCAATCGGCGTCGGGCCTCTGGGCGCCGTTTCTCGCCGCGGATCTCGGCAATTTCGCGGGCGGCGGTTTTTCGAGCCGGCTGATTGCGCGGCGCGGCTGGCCCGTGGAGCGGGCGCGCAAGCTGGTGGTGATTCTCGGCGGCCTCGGCATGACGCTGCTGGCCGGTGCGGCGTGGGCGGAGTCGTTCATCGCGCTGATGGCTTTGTTTGCCGTGTCCACGTTCAGCTACGCCGCGCTGTCGACGATGATTCTGACGTTGCCGGCGGATCTGCTCCCCAGCCGCGCCGTGGCCACGGTGAGCGGCATGTCGGGCTTTGCGGCGGGCGTGGGTACGATCCTCACCACGTTCCTCATCGGCGCGGTTTCGGATCGTTATTCGTTCGCGCCGGTGCTGGTGGCCGCCAGCCTCGTACCGCTGGCGGCGGTGGCAGCGGTGTTGTGGTTGATCAGGAGCGGCGGCGAAGGCGCGCGGCGGCTATGACTTCCCGCACAGGGCAACGGCGCGGCGGAACACGTCCTGCAGCATTGTCTGGGTGAGCCGGCCGGTTGAGGTGTTCTGCTGGCTGGGATGATACGAGCACAGCAGCGCCGGCTGGTTCGCGCCTAACGCGTGCACAGCGCCATGCGCGAATGCATAGCGGCTCTTGGCCGCCACGCCGTACACCGCCAGACACGTATCGAACGCAATACGCCCCAGCGCCATCGCCACGCGCACGTTCTTTAGCAGCCGGATTTCGGCTTCCAGATACGGCCGGCACGCGGCGAGTTCGGCGGGCAGCGGCTTGTTGTCCGGCGGCGCGCAGCGGCCCGATGCCGTGATGTAGCAGTCGCGCAGCGTGAGCCAGTCGCCGCGGTGGGTGGAGATGGGTTGCGATGCCCAGCCCGTGGCGTGCATGGCGGCGTAGAGAAAATTGCCCGATGCGTCGCCCGTGAACATGCGGCCCGTGCGGTTGGCGCCATGCGCGCCGGGCGCGAGGCCCACAATCAGGAGCCGGGCGGCGGGGTCGCCGAAGGAAGGCACGGGGCGGCCCCAATACTCCTGCTCTCGATACGCGCGGCGCTTCTCGACGGCCACGCGCTGGCAATGCTCGCGCAGCCGCGGGCAGAGTTCGCACGCGGTGACCCGCTGTTGTAGCGCCGTGAGAGCCTTATTGCTCATGCGTTACGCGTCGCGATGCACGGTGCCGGGCGCAAAGGCCGGCAGGCAGATGGCGATGTAGTCCGCGCCTTCGGCGCCCGACGTGGAGTAGCGAATCCACTCGCCTGCGTGCGTGAGAATCGCCTGACCCGCTTGTACTTCCGTCACGCCGCCTCGATGCTCCACCCGCATCGCGCCGCGCAGCACGATCGTGTATTCGTCGAACTCCGGCGTCTGCCCCGGCTCGCTCCAACCCGGCGGACTCGTCATGTGCGCCACGCTCAGGCGTTCGGTGCCGCTGTTGACGCGGCCCACATACTCTCGGATGATTTTGTTCCCCAGCACGGGGATCACGGTGGGAGCAGGAATCAGAGTTGGCATGTATTCTTCAATATAGGTGAGCGAGCAGCAGGAACAGTTCGGCAACTACCGGGCGGTGCGAAAAGTGGGAGAGGGCGCCACGGGCGTGGTGTTTGAAGCCGAACGTCCGGGGGGCGACTTCACGCACCGCGTGGCCATCAAGGTGGTGCCCGGCGCAGCGGCAGCAACGCTCCCGGAGAGCGAAACGCGCATTCTCGCGCGCCTTGAACACCCCAACATCGCCCGTCTCCTCGATGCCGGCGCAACGCGCGCGGGCCTGCGATAACTTGTCATGGAGTACGTCGACGGCCCGCCCTGCACTGGCTACGCCTCGCAGCACCAACTCAACGAAGCCGCGCGCCTGCGGCTGTTCCTCGAAATCTGCGAGGCCGTGCATTACGCCAATCGAACGCTGGTGGCGCAGTGCGACCTCAAACCTGCCAACGTGCTGGTCACGCCGGCGGGTTCGGTAAAGCTGCTGGACTTCGGCATCTCGCGCGTCCTCTCGGACAGTTCCGGCGACCGCACCACGCGCGTACGAGCCTACTCGCCCAACTACGCGAGCCCGGAACAGATCTTCGGACGCCCGCTCACCGTTGCCGCCGGCGTCTATTCGCTGGGCGCGCTGCTGTGCGAACTCGTGGGTGGCCGCGCGCCGCGTTCGCTCGAAGAAGCCTCACCCGAGGACGCGCTGGAGGCCATCGAGCGCGAAGGCGAGCCCGGAGCGCTGCCGCTGTCCGGCGACCTTGAACAGATCGCGCGCCAAAGCCTGCGGGCGAACCCGGCGCAGCGTTACCCGACCGTCGCGAGTCTGGCGGCGGACGTGCGGCGCTACCTCGCCGGCGAGCCCATTGAGGCCCGGCCGCCGTCGCAATGGTATCGCGCACGCAAGTTCATCGACCGCCACCGGCTGGCCGTCACGGCGGCAGTGCTGGTGACGGCGGCGCTGATCGCAGCCACTGCGTATGCGCTACGCCAGCGGCGCCTGGCGAGTGAGCGCTTCGCCCACATCCGCGGACTCGCCAACTCTGTGTTGTTCGAAATTCACGATGAAATCGCCAAGCTGCCGGGCTCACTCAACGCGCGGCACCTCTTGGCCAATCGCGGCGTGGAGGATCTCGACGCGCTCTCGGCCGGTGCGGGCGCCGACACCGCGCTCCAACTGGAAGCCGCCAAGGGTTTCGTGCGCCTCGCCGACATTGAAGGCGTGAGCAACGAGATGAGTCTGGGCCGGTCCGGCCAAGCGCTGCCACGGGTGGAGAAGGCCGATGCGATGGTGCGCACGGTGCTGGCGCGCGAGCCGGACAACTTCGAAGCGCTACGCGCGCGCTATCTGACGCTGGAGGCGCTGGGCGCCATCTACTCGTTTCGCGCTGACCAGCGTGACGTGCCTACCGCCGAAGAGTTGGTCCGGGTGGCCGAGCGCATCCTCCGTGCACGCCCCGACGAAGGCAAAGCGCAGGAAGAACATGCGCACGCCTTAGCGAGAGTAGCCAACGCGTATACACAGTCCGGCAAGTTCGGTGAACGCGGCGTGGAGGCGTGGGTGCGCGCAACCGACGCCCGGAGAAAGTTGCTTGATGCCGACCCGAAGTCGTTGACGCGCAAACGGGAACTGGCGCGTTCGTATCAGTTCCACGCCGGCGCACTATCGCGGGCGCGGATACGCGAACAAGCGCTGGCGATGATCGCCCGGGCCGCCGCGATGCACCGTGAGTTGATCCGCGACAACGGCGATGACGAGCACATGCTCGCCGCCGATGTGGGCCTGCAAGCGAATCTCACGGCGCAGATGAAGCGCTATGCCGAGGCCATCCCGCTCTTTGAAGAACAACTCCGCCTGCGCGAAGCAATGTTGGCGCGCGACCCCAGCAACACGAATGCCGCCATGGGCGTCGCCGACACGATGGATCGCATCGGGTACGGCTACGTACTGTTGAATTAACCCGCCGAAGGGGTGCCGTACCTCGAGCGCGCATTGGTCCGCCAGCGCCTGGTATACGCGAAGGACCCGGAGAGCATTCTGGTGAACCGCGAGATGTTCTACGTTCTCTCAGACCTTACCGACGCGCACGAAGTGCTGAAGCGCCGCGACCGCATGTGCAGTTTCGCGCGCGAGGCCGCGGCGATCGCCAAAGGCCCGTTTTCGCGCACGCGCGAAACTCCCACCGACGCGGCCAAGAAGGCGTACGTGGCTAAGGTCCTGGCGTCCTGCCGCGCTTGACTTCGTGTGCCGCGGCACAGCATCAGTTGAACGACAACAACACGGACGGCGTCGTCTGGTCGAAGTAAATCAGGGCATCGCAGAGCGCGGGAAGCTCCCGGACGGCGTAACCGTCGCCCGCCACGGCGCCGAGTTCACGGGTTTCGTTCAGCCCCAGCAGCCACGCTCCGCCGTTGCCGGCCGTGGCCTTGCGCAAGTCGAGAATGAAGCGCGGCAACCCCGTGGAGCGGAAGACGTACTCGGCTGAGCCGAGGACTGGCGGCACCGCGACATTGTCCGAACGTAGCCGGCCTACGCTCTGATCGACGGCCGAGTACATGCCTTCTGCAAAGCTGAAACCGAGAACCACGTAGTCCTTGCCGTACCAGCGCGACAGGTGGGAGCTCTGCGCAACAGGCAGTCGTGACACGTGATAGTTATGCGCCCACAGGACCATCTTGGCGCCCGGATTCTGCTGCAGCACCCAATCCGTGTTGAGCGCCATCATCTCGTCCCGGTGCAGGCCGCCGCCCAGAATCAGATGCGCCCGTTGCTCCACTACCCGGGCGTTCTGCACAGCTCAGTCCACCTCGGCCACCGGCAGCGTTTTGACGTATTCGGGAAAGCGGCTCTCCAGGTAGCGCCGAACCTCATTGGCGCCGCGCCCGGCGGCTTCAATAGCGGACAGGTTGGCGGCGTTCAATGGCAGGCGCGCAGCGCGCTCCACCAACTCGTCGGCTTCCTTCATCTTGTCGGCGCAGCCCGGTTCGGCCTTGGCTATGAATGCCTGCGCGATTTGCGCGGCGACGGCGGAGACTTGCATGTCGTTACCCGTGAACTGCACGCGGCCCTTACCGCTGGCGTTGAACTCACGCACCCACTCCACCATTTCGTAAACCTCTTGCGTGTTCCAGGTCCAGAAGTACATGCCGGCAATCAGGCGCTTGGGGTCGCCGCGGCCCGTCAGTGCATAGTCGTTCAGCCGGTAGGCTTCCGGCATGTTGGCCTCGATGTTGAAAATGGTGAAGCCCATTTCGTTCGCCAGAAACTCCAGCACGCGGTGCTTCATGCGGAAGAACTCGGCCGTGCCGTGCGTCGCCTCACCCAAACCCACCACACGCGCATTGCCGATCAGTTGCTTCAGCGGCTGCAAGTCATCGAAGCCGCTGCCGGCGCGCTCGGTGCCGAACGGGATTGCGGTCTGTCGAATCCACTCGAGCTGTCCGGCTTCTGGCTCGGCGATCACCGGCGGCGGTCCTTGGCGTAAGGGTGTGCCGTCCACCTCAATACGCAGATCGTCGAACCAAGCCGTGCCCTGCCGCGACACGAAGGTGCCGAAAACCACTTGCACCGCCGCCGGGCTCACCTCGCGTTCGTACTCGTACCGCTTCCAGGCACCGGTGACCCGGATGCCCAATTGAAACATGTTGTCAAGGCTGAGCGATCCGCTGGCGCCATCGACCCGGAGCCAGATGGAAGCGTAGCCGGGTTCGGCGATGTTCTCGGTTTTGATCCAGCCGGAGACCTTCACGCGCCGTCCCCGCAGTTCCGCTACCGGCAACAGGATTCCGGTGTTCCCCAGCGTCCCGGTGGTTGTGGTGCTGCGAATGCGCATGCTGTACTTGCCTTCCGCCGCCGTGCTATCGTCGGCGGTCATGCCGTAGCCGGCGCCATTGATGCTCCAGTCGCGCGGGCGGCCCCGGGTGACGGTTTCAAAGTCAAGATTGTAGTTGGGCTAGGCGGAGAGACTGCCGGCCAAGGCAAGAATGGTAAGTAGAACGCGTTGCATGGGAAGTGGTCCTCAGCCTGGTATGCGGAAACCGAATCAAAAGCGGGTCATCGGGATCCGGGCGGCCTCGCTACTCCAACGGCCGCGAGATCACGCACGCGTTGATCCCGCCGATTCCCATCGACAGCTTCCCGGCCAGCCCTGGCGGAGCCGCGCACGCCGAGTCAAACACCATGAGGTCATGGATGCCGCCGATCGCGTGGTTCAATTCCTCGCGCGTGAGTGGAGTGGAAAACAACGCGCCGCGCGCAAAGCCCAGGTACTGCGCCATCAACTCCCAGCCGCCGCCCGCGCTCATGCCGTGCCCGAAGGTGCCTTTGCGGGCCGTCACCAGCACACGTTCGGTTAACAGCGCGCGCATGGTGGCAATCTCGGTCTAGTCGTCCGGCGTGGCCGTAGCGTGGGTGTCCCAAGTGCCGACGTCGCCTGGCGCGGCGTGCGCGGCTTCGAGTGCCTGACGGATCGCCACCGGCGACCCATCGGGCGAAGGCGTAATGATGTGGTATGCATCGGAGCTGACGCCCACGGCCGGCGGCTCTATGCCCAGCGGCTGGAAACCCTTGCCGCGGCAGTAATCGAGGTCGCCCACAATCCAGACCGCAGATCCGCCGGCCACCTGCGTGCACTGCAACCGTGTGAGCGGCAGCGAAACATGATTGCCGGCCGACAATACGCGCCCGGAGTAGAACGCGCCCACCACCAAGGGATGCGGCGGCGGGTCAGCGGCGCCCACCACCACCAGCTTGGCGTCGCCCGACTGCACCGCGTCGAGCGCCAGCTTGAGCGCGACGCCGAAGGTGGCGCAGGCGGCCACGGGTGCAAACGCAAGGCCATGAATGCCGCTCATGATCGCAATTTGCGCGGCAGGCGAATTGTGTAGGTTGAATATGACGTTGGCCGAAACCTTCCACGGCGGATCCGGCGCGCCCCATTTGTCCTGCTGGCGCATGCGCCGCTTTTCCTTTTCGCGCATGGCGGCGATTTTGGCCGCGTCGATGTTGTCCACGCCGCTATCGCTTACCACCGGCAGATCTTCGATTGCCGCGAGTTTCTGCAGATACTGGCCCAGTTCGGGCGAACGCTCCATCCACAATCGCCGCCACGCTTCGGCTGCGGCCGGGTCTTCGGGCGGCCTTTCGCCGGAGGCGGCCAGCGCCGAATTGCGCGCGGGCTCGGTCCAGAAGCGGTCCCAGACGAGCTGCGCTTCCCGCAATGCGAGGCTGGCCTTGTGAATGGTGTCGACGTTGCCGAGGCCGGTGCCCACGTACACGCGCGCGGCCGTGCCGAGTGAGCGCAATTCCTGCTCGATCCCCGGGTTCTGGCCCATGGCCTGGATGAACGCGCCCAAGGCGAACTGCGTGGGCAGATCCATCTTTTCCACCAGCATCTGGTAGTAGCGCGGTGGGTGGCGCTCGCCGATCCAAGTTTTGTAGCGGTCGAATTGAAACTCCGGCGTGCCGGCGAGAAAATTGTTCGGGCCGAAGCCGCCGTCAAACGGTTCCAGCCAGGTGGCGCCAGTAGACAGATTTCGGGCGAAAGCGTCCACGTCTGGAGGTTTCGGAGCCACGACGCCCCAACCGAAAACCCCTGCCCGAATCCCTCCCAATCCTCTCACTCACTCCTCACACCCGGAGGCGCGCCTCTTCTCTATCCGAGCATACTGCACTCGCCGTCTGTTCGCCGCGATTTCCGAAACAGTTTGACCCTGCTCTTTGCGCTTCGAGGGCACGATCCACAAAGAGACCGGATGCCGGTGCTTGTTCACCGTCTTCTTCGGTTTCCAGTCGCCCATGCCCTTGAACTGATCGGCCACCACACGCGCGCGGGGTTTCAACTCCGCCAGCAGCTTCGGCTTCAGCTTCGTCATCACACGCGTGTAGAGATAGATCGTCACCACGGCCGCCTCGCCGAAGCCGGCCTGATGGAAGTCCTGCACGGCAAACCGGACGCGCCCCGTCACGCCCGCTTTCTTCGCCTCGGCGTTCGCCTCTTCAATCCGAACGGGCTCAATGTCCAAGCCAACGCCGCGCGCGCGCCAAAATCGCGGGCAGTGGCCACCACGATGCGGCCGTCATCGCAGCCAAGGTCCGGCACCGTGTCGGCCGCCGTTACCTTCGCCAGGCGAAGCATGGTGTCCACAACTTCTTCTGGCGTGGGCACCCACGGAGTTTCGCCGCGGCTCTCTTCACGCTGCGCGGCGATGGCTGACGCCGACACGGGTCCTCCAGCCAGCAGAAACTCCCGTCGCCTCATCCCCCGGCCCCTTCCACCTTCGCCCGCAGCCGCCGCATGCCGCGCAGCCAGCGCCCATAGTCCGATGCTTTGCGCTGCATGTACTCGCGCACTTCCGGATGCGGCAAAATCAGAAACTCCTCGGCGCGAATGCCCGCAACTGCCGCTTCGGCCACGGCCTCCGGCTCAATCGCGCCCTCATCGAGAAAGCTCCCTTCGCCCAGCATCGCCGTCCGCACGCCCTGCGGGCAAATGGCCGAGACACGAATGCCGCGGTCCCCATAGGTAAGCGCCAGCCACTCGGCAAACCCGATGGCGGCGTGCTTGGTGACGCCGTACGTCGCCGAGCCGATCTGGTTGAGCAGCCCCGCGGCCGACACAGTCTGCACCAGGTAGCCCTCGCCGCGCGCAAGCATCGCGGGCAGCACGGCGCGAGAGGCATGCACATGGGCCATCACATTCACGCTCCACACGCGCGCCCAGCCGGCATCCGGAGTCTGCTCGCCGCCGGGAACGAAGATTCCAGCGTTTGAGAAGAACAGATCCACGCGCCCGAACCGCTCCACCGCGAGCGCCACGGCCGCATCCACGTCTGCCTGCACCGCCACATCCGCGCGCACCGCCACGCCGCCAAACTCGCGCGCCACGGCTTCGGCACCCGCTGCATCGCGATCGACCACCACCAACCCGGCCGGCTGCTCGATCGCAATCCGGCGGCAGAGCGCGCGGCCAATACCCGCCGCGCCGCCCGTCACCACTGCTACCCGGCCGGCCAGTTCCATGGATGACTAGCTGAGCCTCCCGCGGATCTTCTCGCTCATGGCCTTGCCGTCCACCCGTTTGCCGGCCAGTTTGGCCTGCGCGGCCTTCATCACCACGCCCATCTGCTTGAGCGAGGTGACGCCGGTCTCCGCCATGGCCGCTGCGATCGCCGCGTCGATATCCGCCTCGGTGGCCGACGCCGGCATGTAGCTCTCAATCATCGCCGCCTCGGCATCCTCTTTGTCAGCCATCTCCGGCCGCCCGCCCTTGCGGAACATGCCGGACGATTCGTGGCGCTGCTTCAGCAACTGGTTGAGCAACTGCATTTCGCCCGCTTCGTCGATCTCCTTCATGGTGTCGACCTTGTACTTCATCAGCGCGGCCTTGATCATGCGCACCGTGCCCAGGCGCGCCTCATCCTTGGCCTTCATGGCCTCGACCATGTCTTTCTGAATTCGATCCATCAATGCCATGTTTGCTATGATAAAGCTTAGGCGCCGCAGGCATTTTCCTTCCCGTTTCCGTCCCACCGCCGGGCGCTTAAGTTTTCAGACCATGCACATCAAGAAAACCCGTCTCCTTACCCCGGGACCCACGCCCCTCTATCCACCGGCGCTGCACGCCATGATGGCGTCGGACCTCCACCACCGCACTCAGGATTTTCGCAACGTCTACAAAGCCGTTGTCACGGATTTGAAAGAAGTCATGGGCACCAGCTACGACGTGGTGCCTTTCGTTGCCTCTGGATCGGGCGCGATGGAAGCTTCGGTGTCGAACCTGTTTTCCCAGGGTGACAAAGTAATTGTTTGTACGGCGGGTAAGTTCGGTGAACGCTGGCAGTCCATCGCCAAAGCGTATGGTTTGACGCAGGTGGTGGTGCAGAAAGAATACGGTCAAGTGGTAACGCCCGACGAAGTGGAGGCGGCACTGAAGGCCAACCCCGATGCCAGGGGCGTTTTCATTCAAGCGTCGGAAACCTCGACGGGCGCGATGCACAATATCGAGGCGATGGGCAAGACGATCGCCAAGACCGATGCGATTTTCGTGGTGGACGCCATTACCGGCCTCGGCACCATGCCGCTGAAGATCGAAGACTGGGGCCTCGATGTGGTTATCGGCGGCTCGCAGAAGGCATTCATGATTCCGCCCGGCATGGCTTTCCTTTCAGTGAGCCCGAAGGCGTGGAAACACAACGAAACGTCCAAGCTCCCGCGCTTCTACTTCAACCTTAAAAAGGAGGCCGCCAGCGCCGCCGCCGGCGAATCGAGTTGGACGCCCAATACCTCGCTCATTCTCGCCCTCGCCGAAGCGCTCAAGTACATCAAGGGCATTGGCATGGATAAGCTGGTCGAGAACGCCCAACTGCTCGCCAAAGCCACGCGCCACTCGGCCACCGCGCTCGGCCTTGAGCTATTTGCTCCGTCGAGGCCCGGCTCGTCGATCACCTCCATCAAAGCGCCCGCCGGGATGGACTCCGGCAAGATCGTGAAGGGCTTCAAGGAGCGCTTCGGCATGATCATCGCCAACGGCCAGGGCACCATGCAGGGCCAGATTTTCCGGATCGCGCATCTTGGCTACTTTGACTTTGCCGACCTGTTTGCCGTCATCGGCTCGCTCGAAGTAATCTTGAGCGCCAACGGCTATCCGGTGGAATTCGGCAAGGGCGTCACCGCGGTGCAGCAAGTCTACGCCGAAGCGGCGGGCGTGAATCAGGCGGTGAAAGCATGAAGGTTCTGATCGCCGAACCTCTCGCCGAAGCGGCGGTGGCGCAGTTCCAGGCCGTGGCAGGCTGGAACATCGTTGTTTCGAATCCGAAGGAATACGACCAGCACCTGGGCGACTGCGATGCGCTCGTCGTTCGTAGCGCGGTCAAGGTCAACAAAGCAGTGCTCGACAAAGCCCCCAAGCTTCGCGTCATCGGGCGCGCGGGCGTGGGTGTGGACAACGTGGACATGGAAGCGGCCACGGCGGCCGGCGTCCTCGTCATGAACACGCCCGGCGGCAACGCCGTATCGGTGGCCGAGCACACGCTGGGCTTCATGTTGTCGCTGGCGCGCATGATCCCCGAAGCGAGCGCCTCGACGCGCTCGGGCAAGTGGGAGAAGAAGAAGTTCCTGGGCAACGAACTGCGCGGCAAAACGCTCGGCGTGGTGGGCCTCGGCAACATCGGCCGCGAAGTGGTGCAGCGCGCCAAGGCGTTTGAGATGACCATCGTCGGCGCCGATCCGTTTGTGTCCTCGCAACTGGCGGCGGGCATGGGCGTGGAACTGGTGGACCTGGACACGCTGTACTCGCGCAGCGACTATGTTTCGCTGCACGTGGGCGTGACAGCCGAGACCAAGGGCATGATCAACCCCCCCTCCATCGCCAAGATGAAGGACGGGGTGAGGATTATCAATTGCGCGCGCGGCGAACTGATCGATCAGGCGGCGCTGGTGGCCGGTCTCACGTCGGGCAAGGTGGCTGGCGCGGGCCTGGACGTTTTCGACCCCGAACCGCCCAAGGAAGGCGACCCGATTCTCTCAGCGCCCAACCTTCTAGCCACGCCGCACATCGGCGGCTCCACGGAAGAAGCGCAGGAAATCGTCGGCATCCGCATCGCCAAGCAGATGGTGGACTATCTGACCCAGGGCGTCGCGGTGGCCGCGGTGAACATGCCCGCCATGTCGCCCGATCAGTTCCGCGCCGTGGGCCCGTGGCTCGACGTGGCCGAGCGCCTCGGCACGTTCGCTTCCTACATCGCCGACGGCAATCCCCGGACGATGCGGCTCACCTATCGCGGCAAGATCGCCGAGATGAACACGCAGCTCATCCGCAATGCCGCCCTCGCCGGTATGTTGAACCGCTCGCTGCAGCAGCGCGCCAACATCGTCAACTCGATGCCCATTGCCTCCTCGCGCGGCCTGGGCGTGGAAGAACGGCACGAAAAGCGCGTGGTCTACGTGGACTCGATCCGCGTGGAATTGGAAACGGACGCGGGCGTCACCACGGTGGAAGGCTCGCTGGTGCTGGACAAAGTGCGGCTCCTGCAAGTGGACGGCATTCCCTGCGAGGCCGCGCTGGCCGGGCATCTGCTGTACCTCAAGAACCGCGACGTGCCCGGCGTGATCGGCCACGTGGGCGGCGTGCTGGGCTCCAGCGGCATCAACATTGCCAACTTCTCGCTGGGACGCCAGGAGGTGGGCGTGCCGGGGCTCGACCCGATCGGCGCGGTGGCCATCCTCGAAACCGACGTGGTGGTGTCGCCCGAGCAACTCGAAAAGCTCAAGGAGCACAAGGCTGTGCTCGTGGCGCGCACGGTGGAACTGCCGCGCTAGTCCGCACATCTCACCGGCTTTCTGCTGCGACACGCGATAAAGCCGTGTCTACGTCGTTGCGCTTGCCCACCGTGCTCGACAGACTGTTCAAGTATGCCTCCGTGCGCTGAGCGGCGCGCGCCTCGTATCCACGGCCTTCTCGCGCGTCTCGCGACGAAACCCCGTGAGATATGCGGACTAGCCTGACTTTCGCAGTTCGGGGGTATTTTCGCCGTCCGAGCGGGAATATTCTGTTTGCTTGCAACGGCGGTGTTCCAAAAACGCGCAGGTGAAGACCTTGCCTCTTTTCTGAGGCTTCATTGTCTGGCATGCTGCTGCGGAGAGAGATGTTTCTCCGCAGCACCAACCG
>VFZP01000157.1 GCA_016871115.1 Acidobacteriota bacterium | reverse complement strand
CTTGTGCGGGTCCAGCCAAGGCTTTCTGCCCCGGCCCGGCAGGTCGACCAAGCCATCGAGCCCCTTCTCCTCGAAACGCTTGGACCAAAGCGATACCGTCGCCATGCTCACGCCGGTAGCGGCAGCTCCGTCGGTTTCCTTGCGCCCTTCGGCTCGCATCAGGACAATCCTTGCCCTCAGTGCGTCGCGCTGCGCGCTGGTGGGAGAGTGAGCACGGCGACGCAGCGTGGATCGCTCTTCTGGAGTGAGCTCGATGGTTGAGACAGGGCGTGCCATGGCTAAGCATGGCACAGTTCCGCCGTTATTTAAATGCAATTCAATTACAGTACACTCGCTGCTCTGGGCTTGCTGGTGGCTGTGTTGGTGAAGCTCACCTCGCCCAGGCCGGCCGTCTATTCCCAGCGCCGCACCGGGCTTCATGGCAAGCCGGTCAACGTGTACAAATTCCGGTCCATGCGCGCGGATGCGGAAGCCAAGACCGGGGCTGTTTGGGCGTCAAAGGACGATCCGCGTATCACGCGCTTTGGCAAGCTTATCCGCAAGACGCGGCTTGATGAATTGTCGCAGTTGGTCAACGTGCTGAAGGGCGACATGTCGCTCGTCGGGCCGCGGCCCGAGCGGCCGGAGTTCGTGACGCTGTTGTCCGAGAAGATCCCGTTCTTTCCGGATCGCCATTGCGTACGCCCGGGCATCACCGGTTGGGCGCAGATCAATCACAAGTATGGCGACACGCTGGAGGACACGGTCACCAAGCTGGAGTACGACCTGTACTACATCAAGAACCTGTCGTCGATGCTTGATTTCTTCATCATGTTTCAGACGATCAAGGTAATGCTGCTGTCGCGCGGCGCTCAGTAAAAAACCTTAGACAATTTCTCGCCTAGCCTCCCGAAGTAAGGTCTGGATGCCGATTTTTCAGGTGATGCTCTCAGGAACCAATGAACTACTTCGGGCCCTGCTGTTGGTAGAGGCTCTGCTTTTCCTCGCCGGCTTGCCGGCGTGGGTGCGGATGGCGGGTCTCAGCGCCGCGCCTGCCGGCTACCTGACCATTGTGGGATTGTTCGCTGGGCTCGCGGCCCGCGACGTGGGCCGGGGGCAGGGAGCGCAGTCGAATTGGGCGTGGGGCTGCGCACTGGCAAATCTGCCTGTATTTCCGGTGTTGACGCCGGTGGGATTTGCGCTGGCGCTTGGCTTGGCGGCCTCAGCCGCCGCTGCGCGCAACGCCGAACCACGGGCTTCTCCGGGCCGGCCGCGAACTGTTTTCCGGCTGGATTGGCTGGTGGCTGTCGCGGCGTTGGGCTTCTGCTGGAGCGGAGCCTGGACCGTCACTCGATATGTCCGGATAGCGGATGCGGATGCTGCGATGCCTCCCCTTGTGGCGTTTGCCGGTTTGTGGGCGGCGATGTTGCTGTGCGTGCTCGTTCATCGCGCCGGGCACTGGGTGGCTGGCCGAGGGCTGGAGTTGGATGTATTGGGCGAATGGCCGAGTTGGGCTTCACCCCAGCCCGCCGCGCAGAGCGCCACGCAGTTGCCGATACGGTTGGTGGCGTGGTTGCTCAGTGGCCCGCTGGCACTGCTGATGTATGCATTCGTGATGCTGATGTTGCTGATCGCGCGTCCGTCCGCGGCGTGGGCGGAACTGGCGGGCCTGTCGGCAGTGGGTGCCATGGCAATGCTGGCCTTGACGCTGGTGCCATGGTCCAGCGTTGGGTATGCATCGGCGGGCGCGAGGATCCTCGCTTTGTTCCGCCGGGGAGGACCGGCGTGCCGCGAGTGTGCGCTGGCGCTGCTGGCCGGGGCTTGGCAGCGGGGCGTACGCCCGCGCAACCTGGACGCGAGATTGCTCCGCGCCGCCGGTTGGTCTGCCGGGGAAGATCTGACGCCGGCCCGCGCCACCGGCCTCGGTTTGAACTATCTGCATGCCATCGATCACGGGTTTGACGCAAGCGCGTGCCATTGGATTGAAACCCTGGCCCGGGAGTTTGCGGCCCATCGCGGCGCTGTGCCGGCGCGGTGGCGGGTGGAAACGGCTTATGGGCTGGCGGTGTGTAGCAAGTCCGCCCAAGCGGCGAATGCGCCGGCTTGGCGGGACATGCGCCCGGCGGCGGCCCGCCAGGTCTCGGCCGCGGCGCTGTTGCGTTGCGACGTGGCGCTTGCGTGGGCTCGGGGCGATCGGAACCGCGCCGAGGCGGTCGCGCGCCCGGCCGCGAGAGCTGCATTGGGTGTGCGGCAATCCGGCTTGGCCGAACTGGAGTTGGAGCTGCTTGAACGGCTCTTGCCCGTGCCACCCGGCGCCGCGCTCTCCACGATGGCCGGTGCCAGCGCCAAAGGCGGCCCGCGGGTGCTACCTGCGTCTGCGGTTTGACCTGCCCGGCGAGGGGGCCTACAATAAGAGAGGCTGGCATGAAGCGCGGGAGTAACTCAATGGTAGAGTCACAGCCTTCCAAGCTGTTGGTTGCGAGTTCGATTCTCGTCTCCCGCTCCATCTTTTCAACAACTCAGTAGACCGGATCTCAACCAACCCTGGATGGCGGCAGATAAGAAGTAGGCATGAGACGGTTGGCGTTCGCCCTCCTCTGGAGTCTGGGAACCGCCTGCACCCGGCCGCAACCCCCGCAGCCCCGAAGTGCAGTGGACTCGGCTAAGCCTGTTGGCCAGCCGGTGGCGATCCGCGGCGCGTTGGGCCTTCCGCCCTTGCCCGTGCCGGCAGATAATCCGCCCACGGCGGAGACGATCGCCCTCGGCCGCGACCTGTTTCACGACAAGCGGCTGTCGGCGGACCAGTCCATTTCCTGCGCCTCGTGTCACGACGCGGTACATTCCTTTGCCGACCCGCGCGCGCGCTCGCAAGGCGTGGGCACGAAGGAAGGCAATCGCAACGCGCCGCCCGTGATGAACGCTGCCTTTCATCCCTTGCAATTCTGGGATGGCCGCGCGGCCACGCTCGAGGAGCAGGCGGGCGGGCCGATCGCCAATCCGGTGGAGATGAATCTGCCGCACGCCCAAGCCGTGGAACGTGTAGCCTCCGACAGCGCTTACCGCGTGCGCTTTGCCCAGGCGTTCGGGCCGGGACCGGTCACGATGGACAAGATCACGAAAGCCATCGCCAGCTTTGAGCGCACGCTGATCGCCGGTGACACGCCGTTTGACCGCTACTTCTACGGCGGTGACAAAAGCGCGCTTTCGCCCGAGGCCATTCGCGGACTCACAATCTTTCGCGATAAACAGCGCGGCAATTGCGCGGCTTGCCATACCATCGGCGAGCGTTTTGCCTTGTTCACCGATGGCAAGTTTCACAATGTCGGCGCGGGGCTCGACAACGAAGGCGAGGTCGTAGACGCCGGCCGCTTTGCGGTCACCAAGCGCGACGCAGACCGCGGAGCGTTCCGTACACCCACCCTCCGCAACATCGCGCGCACCGCGCCGTACATGCATGACGGAAGTTTGCGCACGCTTCGCCAGGTGGTGGACTTTTATATCGGGGGCGGCAGTTCCAATCCCCATCTCGACCCGGAAGTCAAGCCGCTCCGGTTGCGTGGCGAAGAGCGCGGTGAACTGGTGGCGTTCCTGGAGTCGCTCTCCAGTCCAGCGCCGCGGGAATCCGAGGGCAAGCAATGAAACCAATGGCGGCGATGGCCGCGCTGATTATGCTGGAGGCCTGCCAAAGCAGCGCGCCTCGGCCCACGGCGGCTGCTCCGGCAGAGCCCTCCTACTTCACCGCCGATCCGGCAACCGCGGGGCTGGTGCGCGGGCGTGTGACGCTCGCCGGACGGCCGCCCAAGCCCACACGGCTGGCGATCGAGGAAGACGTGACCTGCGCGCAGTTGAATCCCCAGGGGCTACGCAGTGAAGAATTCGCCGTCGCAAACGGCGGCGCGCTCGCCAACGTTTTGGTGTACGTGAAGAAGGGGCTGGAGGGCAAGACCTTCGCGCCTCCGCCGAAGACCGAGACCGTTGCGATCGACCAGCGCCAGTGCCGCTTCCAGCCGCACGTATTTGGCATTCGCGCCGGGCAAACGCTGCGCGTGACCAACTCCGACCCGCTCACGCACAACATTCATCCGCAGCCGAAGAACAACCGCGAGTGGAACCAGAGCCAAGAAGACGGCGCGGTGGCGCTGGAGCGGCGGTTTCCGTTCCCGGAGCAAATGGTGCGGATCAAATGTAATGTGCATCCCTGGATGCGCGCCTACGTGCACGTGATGGAGCATCCTTACTTTGCGGTCACCGGCGCGGACGGCTCGTTTGAAATTGCCTCGCTGCCGCCCGGCGACTATGTGATTGAGGCGCTGCACGAGAAGGCCGCACCGGTGGAACAGGCCCTGCGCATCGAGTCTGCGGGCCGCGCGGAAGCCAACCTGCAACTGCGCGTTCCTTAGAGGCACGCGGGCCGCGTCCGTGTAGGGCGAGCTTTAGCGGAACGCGGGCCGGTCGGCCCCATGTAAATCTGGAAACCCCGTGCACCTGGGGTCTGTGTAGGGCAGGCTTCAGCCCGCCACTTCCGCTCGTGTACGATCGCTGAAAAAACGGGAGTTGTCCGTTGGGTTTCTGGAGAGCTTGCGGCGGACTCTCCAGGAACTCACCGCCAACCTGTTGATTCTAAGGGAACGGGCAAAGTGCCCGGCCGTGAGTTCCTGGGACAAGAAACGCGCCCCGCGCGTTGGCGCTTGAGTCCGCCCCTGTCCGTCCGTGCAAGACTGCTGATAAATCAGGCGGCGGCGACCGGCTCCGTTCTGCGCGTGTTCCTCAAAAGCCGAAACGCAACCCAGCCCACGCGCCACGCGGCGTGCCGGGAGCATAGAATGTCACGCCCTGTCGCGGGAACTCGCCGTTGATGGCCGCAAACGGCCGCGCGACGAAGCTACCGGCCGCGTTAAAGCCCGTCGGGCCCAGTTGCGCGCCGCTATAGTAGGTGCGGTCGAACACATTGTTGACTTGCACAAACAGTTGCACCCGTGGATGCACCTGATAGCGCGCGCCGAGATTCGCCACGGCGTAGCCAGGAGACGTACCCTCGCCCAGGTAATAGCGGCCGTCCGAGGCGTGCTCGTTGTTCTCGTTGCCGCGCGCAAACGAACTCGAGATCCCGATGACGCCGAAATCAACACGCAGCTTCGACGTGGCCTGAAGATCGGCATACGCCTTCACCATGTGGCGCGGCGTGAGTGGAATGCTATTGCCGGGCACGATCTCAATGGTGCCCTCGGTGCCGGGCGTGCCGTCCGCGGCTTCTTCATTTGAGCTATTGCCCGTGCCATTCACTTCCTCCTCGCTCTGGAATGTGGCATCGAGGAAGGTGTAGCCGCCTCCCAGCGTCACGCGGCCCAGCCGGATGTTGGAATCGAGCTCCATGCCTCGCCGGCGGGTTTTCTCGAAGTTTTTGAAGTAGCCGAAGCCGGTTTGTTCGGAGGCGACAAACAAGATGTCGTCGCGGTTGGCGGACTGAAACCAACCGGCGCTCCAACGCAGCGAACCTTCGCTCGATCCGCGCACACCGGCCTCCAGCGTTCGCGTGCGCACCTGCGCAAGCGGTGGATCGCCAGCCATCGCATTGGGAAGCTTGCACGGAGCGTTAGGGTCAGCGCAGCCCAGTTCAATGGACGTCGGCGCGCGATTGCCTTCGGTGTAGCTGCCGTAGAGACTGAGCAGCGGCGCGACTTTATAAGTAGCCCCAACCGCGGGATTGAAGCGGCGGAAGGTGTGTTTGCCCGTGAGCGAGCCCGTGCCGGCGCGCGGACGGATACGGTCCAGGTTGTCAATCGTGGTGCGATTGAAGCGGCCCGACAGCGTGAGGTTCAACTTGTCTGCCACGGTGAGCGTATCGGTGGCGTAGAAGCTGCCGCTGTGAATGCGGCCGGAGAGGTCAACGCGCGTATCGTAGGGCTCACCGTCCACGTCGCCGCCCGTCACGCCGTCTCCAAACGCCGCGATGCCGGTGACGCTCCGGTCCGGGTTCAGATAGCCAAGTTCGGTCGACTGCGTGAAGCCCACGCTATTGCCGTCATAGCCCGCGCCGACGGTCGATTGGTGGTGGAGTGCGCCGAGACTGCCAAGCCAACTCACCTGACCCGACAGCCCGTAGTTGCGCTGCTGCGTGCCGGAGCGGTTGAGCAGGCCGTTGCATTTTTCCGCCGGTTCATCCACCCGCAGCGCATTGGCGATGCAGCGCCAGCGGGGGAACGGCGTGTTGGCGGCGTTCTCTCCGGCCGTGGGAAACCCCGAGTAGCCGGCGGCGGTCAGCGCGGCGCGCTCGGCGGTATTGGGCTGGTAGACCGACTGGTCGAGCGAGTCTTCGTTGACATCGCCGTTCAGTGTGCGGGTGCGGATGTAGCGGAAGTAGGCGTTACCCGAGAACGAGACGCTGCTCGCCAGGCTCCGGCGCAGATTGAGATTCACAAACGGAGCGCGGTTCGCCGTCACGTCCGGCTTGGTGTAGACGCTCTTGAAGTCGCGGTCAAGAAGGCGCTGGTCCTGCAGGCCGTTGCCGATGAGCGCATTGTTGGCGTAAGCGAGTGTGAGGTTCACCGCCGTGCGTTCGCGCTGCGAGCCGAGCTTGCCGAAAAACTGCCGCACATTCGACGGTGACGTTTCGCGCCACCCGTCTTCAAACAGCAGCGTGCTGGCGAGGAACCAGTTCAAACCGTTCGCTGCCGATCCGCCGTGCTCAAGGTCCGCCATCTTGCGCCCAAAGCTGCCGCCCTGCAATTGCAAGGTGGTGCTGGGATGTGAGATGCCGTCCTTGGTGCGCAGCGAAAGCGCGCCGCCCAGCGTGTTCAACCCAAACAACGGATTCGAGCCGGGAATGAACGCCATCTCCGCCACCGCCACGCGCGGAATCAGATCCCAACTCACCACATCGCCGAACGGTTGATTGAGGCGGACGCCATCCATGTACACCGAGATCCCCTGCGGCGTCCCGAGAAGCGGCGAGGCGGTGTAGCCGCGGTAGTTCAGATCCGGCTGCAGCGGATTGCCCTGAATCTCATTCAGAAAAACGTTGTTGAAGCGGCGGTTGAGGAACGCAGAAAGGTCGAGCGCGCCGCTGGCTTCCAAGTCACGATCCGTTGCGGCCTGCGTGGGCGCGGGAATTTCGTCGAGAGGCCGGTCAAGCCCGGCGAGCGGCGTGGCGCTCACCACGGCGACCGCGAAGTTGGCGGTACCCACGGCCAACTCCACCGTATGCGTCACCGGTGTGGACGAGGTCACGTCGATGGTCGCGGCGTGCGTGGCGAACCCTTCCTTCGATATGCGCACCCGGTATTGTCCCTGCGGCAGATCAGCCAGCGTAGCCGCGCCATGTGCGCCGGTCTCGAAGCTTCGCCGGAAACCGGTGGCAAGGCTCTCGATCAATCCGCTGGCTACCGACACGGCGCCGCCCGAGGCGTCCTTCACGACCACCCTGATTTCCCCGTTGGTGGATTGCGCTGATAGCGTGGGGCAGAGCAGGCGGGCGGCGAGCGGCAGTAGCAGGCACCACACGCGCCCGTTGAGCGGAAGCATATATGATTATTCCGCCCCAGCCGGTTTTGTTCAGGCTTTTTCTACCGGCGCGCCAGTTGGTACAGTTGAGGGTTTGCCGAACCATGGCTGACAACGCTTGGATCCAATCGGTTCGTCTGGCGAGAGGCCCGGCCACCGCCAGCGCGGCCTGCCCGGAGCAGGAGGAAGTGGTGCATTTGTTTGGCGAACTGCGCGTGCCACTGCTTCGCTATCTGCATGGCTTGGGTCTGCCGGTTTGCGACTGCGAGGATGTGGCGCAGGACGCCTTTCTCGCGCTCTTGCGGCACCTGCGCGCCGGTAAGCCGCGCGATCATTTGCCGGCCTGGGTTTTTCGGGTGTCCCGCAATCTCGCACTGAAGTGCATCCAGCAGACGAGTGCACAGCGATGTCTTGATGAGGATTGTGCGAACGCTCCAGACCGTGCGGCCAACCCTGAAGAGCAGGCGGCTCACAGCCAGCGCGAACGCACCACGCGCGCGGTGATTGCCGCTCTGGCTCCACATGACCGCCAATGCCTCCAACTGCGGGCGGCGGGACTTAGCTATCGAGCGATTGCCGGCGTGCTGGACGTGTCGCTCGGCTCGGTGGTAGCTTGTGTGAGCCGTGCTCTGAGCCGGATCGCGCGCGCGACGAGCCAGGAAAAATAGACTGAACAAAGCGGCCGGGGCCGGAATTTACCAGCGGGGAGGTGTCGACATGCGGGCGGCTCAGCAGCACATCACTGACGAAGAGTTGATCCTCACGATGGACGGCGAGTTGGAGGAACCCCGGCGCGGCGCGGTTGACCGCCACCTGAACCAATGCTGGGCGTGCCGCGCGCGGCGCGCTGAATTCGAGCGCGGGATTGAGAACTATCTGGCGGCGCAACGGTCCCTGGATGCCGCCGTGCCGCTGCCGCCCGCGGCGGGCCCCACGGCCAGATTGCGTGCCTCGCTCGACTCCGCGATGGCGCAGGAACCAGCCGGTTGGCGGTCTGCCGCCTCCCGTTGGCCTCGAGCCATCTTGGCCGGTGCGGCGGCTGCCGCCATGGCCGTGCCCGTGGGCGTGACGCTGCTGGCATGGTTCGGCACCAAGAATCTGGAAGCCCCCGGCCCGCTGCCGGATGCGCGATTGACTCCGGGAGCGGTGCGGTTGATTTCCCAGCAGCAGGTTTGTGTCGTGCCGGCGGAAGATGAAGGCCGGCTGGTGCCCGCTGAGTTGGCCCGGCGCGTGTTCGAGCAATACCGGATCGCCAGTCCCAAACCCCGGGCGTATGAAGTGGACTATCTCATCAGCCCGGCGCTTGGCGGCGCCACGGTTCTGCAAAACCTGTGGCCGGTACCCTACTCAGATGGCGTGTGGACCTCGCGTGTGAAAGACGCCCTGGAAGATCACCTGCGCCAACTGGTCTGTGCGGGTAAACTCGATTTGGCCACGGCGCAGCAGGAGATTGCCACCGACTGGATTGCCGTCTACCGGAGATATTTCCGGACTCGCCTGCCGGTGGCCGCGCATGCCCGATTTGTAAAAGACAGCCCCTGGGAGTGAGAATCACAACATGATGAAACACCCGCTACGATCCGCGATCGTACCCGTGCTGGCGCTGGCCGCGGCCAGTTGCAGCCCTGCGCCGACGGCCAAACAGGAACAGGCGGCGGCTCCGGCCAAACCAGCCCGGCCTTCTTACTCGGTGTATGTGAGCAATGAAAACTCCGGCGAGGTCAGCGTCATCGACGGCGACAAACTGGAACTTACCGCGACGATCCCGGTCGGCAAGCGGCCGCGCGGAATTCATGCGAGCCGTGATGGCCGTGTGGTCTACGTCGCCCTGAGCGGTTCACCTGCTGCGCCTCCGGGCGTGGATGAAAGCACGCTGCCGCCGCCGGACAAAAGCGCCGATGGCGTTGGCCTGATCGGCGTCGACGAAGGCAAAGTCGTGCGTACGATCAAGTGCGGATCGGATCCAGAGCAATTCGATCTCAGCCTGGACGGCAAGCTGATTTTCGTTTCAAACGAAGATGACGCCAAGCTCAGCATCGTGGACATCGCCGCGGGCACCACGCTAGCGTCCCTGCCGGTGGGCGGTGAGCCGGAAGGCGTCACCACCAGCCCGGATGGCAAGGTCGTTTATGTGACCTCGGAAGAAGACGGTACGGTGACGGCGGTCGACGTGGAGGCGCGCAAGCCGCTCCGCTCGTTCCGTACCGGCCGGCGTCCGCGTTCGGTGGCCTTTTTGTCGAACGGCACGCGCGCGTATGTGACGAATGAAAATGACGGCGGGGTGACGCTGGTCGATTCGGTGAAACATCAGGTGATCCGGCAGATCAAGCTGGGCGAAGCGGGCAAGGTGAAGCCCATGCATGTGGCGATGAGCGCAGACGGTAACACGGCGTATGTGAGTTCAGGGCGCGGCAAGAAACTGTTTGCCATCGATACGGCCACCAACGCGGTGAAGGCGTCGGTGGAAGTGGGTACGCGGCCCTGGGGAGTGGCCCTGTCGCCCAACAATAAGTTGCTGTTCGCTGCTGACGGCCCCGCCGGCGAGGTGGTGGTGGTGGATGCCGCCACCATGGCGGTGACGAAACGCATCAAGGCGGGAAAGGGGCCGTGGGGCGTGGCGGTGGTACCGCGCCAGTAGTGATCGGTGCCTGAAGCAACCCGCCCGCCCACGGCAAGATCAGGCGGCGGCTCCGGCCGCTCCAGTGGGTGCCGGTTGCGGGGACTGGTTGATCACTTCAATCAACCGCTTGTGCGAGAGGATACGGAGGCGGCGCCGTTGCAACTCAACGAGCCCTTGAGTGCTCCACCGGTTCAGGCTGGTGGAAGTGTTTTCCCGGGTTGCACCCGCCAGTCCCGCCAGTTCGCGTTGTGTAAGGGGGATGATGCCGCTTGCTTCGGGCATCCGGTCCTTCGCCTGGAGATCGAGCGCCATGAGGGTGCGGACCAAACGATGCTCAACCGGCCGGCGCAGCCAGAGAATACGGTCGCGCAAAACGTCGATTCGCTGCTGCTGTTGCTGTAAGATCCACGCGGCCAGGTCTGGTTGACGGGCCAACTCCTGCAGCAGGTCCGCTTGACTGATTTCGCGGTACTCAGAAGCCACCACGGCGCGGAGGCGGCCCGAAGACGGACCGATCAAATCTCCCTGCCAAAAGACGTCTACCGCGGGGAACTGGTCTGGCAGGCTAAGCGTGACACATCCCCGCGTTAACAAGTGTTAAGCCGCCGTTGCGGTAGCATCTGCATCGAGATAGCCACCCGCAGGGAGACTCTTTGCCAAGCCTAGATGGCGAATGGCCTCAAAATGCATGCAAAGCATGCTCCTACTCTGCCTTCGTGAGATTGGCCTTTCGGCGTGTTTCTTCCATTGGACCATCCACCAGGCAGGTTGCAAATACTCACTTGGCCTTAGTTAGTGCGGTTGGGCAGAACAAAGTCGCGTTATGTTATGTGTATCCGCCGTTACGTTCAGTGTCTCTCTGTGCGTGCCGCCTCCGCGCAGGCCCCGCATGACCACGCGCGGCCCTCGCCGTCTGCACCCCTGTTCGCTTCCGGCTCGCGCTTGGAGACCGTACAGAAGTTGCTGCGGCAGAGCCGGGCTGATGCGGCGCGCGTGGAACTCACGCGCCTGTTGGCCGCCGCTCCCGATGACGCCGAACTCCACTTTCAGATGGCGCGCAGCTATCTGATTGACTTCTACGAACTGCGCGACCCTATCCGCCGCAAGACCGCGCTGGCGCTGGCGATGGAGTCACTCGACAACACCCTGCGGCGCAATGCCGATCACGTCCCAGCGCTCAAGGCGAAGGCCGTCATCCATGCGCGCGCCGAGATGCTGCGGTACGATCCGAATCTCGCCTACCAACTCGCCGCGCGTGTAGCCCAACTGCAGCCGGGAGCCAGTGAGTATCTGCTGGGCCTCACCGATTGGCTTTCAGGCGAGGTGCGCTTCAACGGCGAAAGCGAGCACCGCGTGCCGCACGATCCGGACCTGGGGCTGGACCGCTCGCTCGAAATCCTGACGCGCGTGCTCGATTCCGCCTTGCCATACAGCAACGAAGAGGCCCTCGGGTTCTCCCATTTCGCCAAAACGCTGGCCAAGCGCGGCCGGTTTGCGGACTCGGTGGAATACTTCGGGCTCGCCCTCGCGCGGCCGCCGAACGCTGGAATCCGCGCCGAGATTCTCCGCGAACTGAGCGCCAGTTACTTCTGGCTGGGAAACTACGCCGAAGCCGCGCGCACTTACTATCAGGTGCTCGATACCAATAACAACCGTGTGGACCAGTGGTTGCTGGCGGCCAGCCTCAAGGAGTGGAAAGAGACCGGGATCCAGGTGCCGCCGGGGTTTGTGTTTCCCGCCTTCGCTCCCGTCATCTCCACGGCGGCGCGCGAGGGACTCCGTTTTGAAGACATGGCGCCGGCGCTGGGGCTGAACCGGCGAGACGGGAACGGCACCATAGCGTTTGGCGACTACGATGGCGATGACAAGCTCGATGTGTTTCTCTCGGGGAGCGGTGAGTTTCTTGCCGTTTATCGCAATGAAGGCGCGCGTTTCCGCGACGTAACGGCCGAGGTGGGTCTCGGCCGGCAACCTTCTGGTTACAGCCTGAATCTCATCGACTACGACAACGACACGCGGCTGGACCTGTATCTGACTCTCAATGGCTGGAGCGGGCCGATGGCGAACCGGCTGTTCCGCAACACGGGTGCCAAGTTCGCGGACGTGACTGCTGCCAGCTGTGCGGGCGACGCGGGTTCCGGCTTCGTTTCAGCGTGGGCCGATTTCGATGGCGACGGCCACCTCGATCTCGCCATCGCGAACGGAGTTCTAAAGGATGGCAGCACGCCGCGCTTGTATCGCAACCTGGGCCACGGTAAGTTCGCCGACGTGACCACCGCCGCGGGAATCGTTGAGCCGCCCACATATGGCGCAATCGGCCTCGCTATCGGTGACTATGACCGCGACGGCGATCCGGACCTGTTCATCAACGGTCTCGGCGATGCCCCCAACCGCCTCTATCGCAACGAAGGCGCCTTCCGCTTTCGCGACGTGACGCGCGCCTCGGGCCTCGCCGCGCAACCCGCCCACAACGGCTTTGTCGCCTTCTTCGCCGACGCCGACAACGACACGTGGCCCGATCTGCTGGTGACGAGCCTGGCGCCCTGGGCCGCGGTGATCGATGGACTCATGCGTCCGGACTCACCGCCTGATGCCGACTCGACACGCCTCTTTCGCAACCGCCGCGACGGCACCTTTGAAGACGCGACGGCCACCGCGGGCCTCGCCGTGCCGATGGGCGTGATGGGCGCGGGCGTGGCGGATCTCGACAACGATGGCTCGATCGATGTCTACTTCGGCACCGGCGACCCGCAGCTATCGCGCCTCGAGCCGAATCGTTTGTTCCGCAACGAAGGCGGCGGGCGCTTTACCGACGTTACCTCGCTGACCGAGTTCGCGAGACCCGGCCGCAAAGGGCATGGCGTGGCATTTGCCGATATCGACAACGACGGCGAC
>VFZP01000156.1 GCA_016871115.1 Acidobacteriota bacterium | reverse complement strand
GCAGCTTGGGGATCTACGGCGCTTGCCCTATCCCGGCTGGCCAACGAACACCTGAGGAGCATGTTATGAAGCCATTCCACGTGATCAAAACCGAGTGGCAAGAGGGCGATCAGCGCAAAATCGAAGGCTGGCGCGTCGACCGCCAAGAGGGCCTCACCTACGATTCTTATCGCCGGCTGCATGGAATCGATCAGAAAAAATGGACGATCGCCGGTCAGGTCATGAAATCTGACGGCCGGAAGTACTACATTTTGGAGTGCGTGGGCTAAAGCGGGCGCGGACGCTTTAGGCGCCCAACGCCGACTTGCAGTAGGCCAGACACTTCTTCATCTCCACGACCGTGTCAGCGCCCTTGTACTCATACTCAATATTGGCCGGCATCTTGAGCTTCAGCTCGCGCATCGTCTCCAGCACGGCCTTGATCGGCGTATCGCCTGCGCCAAACGGCATGTTCGGACCCTGGTCCTTCTTGCGGTCTTTAATATGAAGCGTGACGATGCGCTGGTGGTTGTTGCGCAAATAGTCCACCGGGTTGAAGTTGGCGGCCCAGAAATGGCCGATGTCGAGGTTTACGGCAATGTACTCGCTGGCGCCGTTCATCGCCTCGGCAAAGTCCTCGGCGCGCGCAAACTCGTTGGCATGGATGCGCGAGTGGTTGTGCATGCCGACGCGGATCTTGTGCTTGGCGGCAAACCGGTCGATGCGCTTGGCGGTTGAAACATTGGCCGACGCGGTGATCACCTTCACGCCGAGCGCCTTGGCCATCTGAAAGCCGCGGTCGATTTCCTCGTCGCTGTAGTCTTCACGGACGCTGTAGTTGTAGGCGTACAGTTCAATCCCCGCCGCGTCGTACTTCTTGCGGACGGCGTTGAGTTCCTTGAGATCCACCGACAGGCGCCACTTGCGCGCGTCTTCGCGCTTCAACCCTTTGGGCTCGACGTGGCCGGACCACATTTCCACGGTTCCGATGCCCACTTCCTTCATGGCGGCGATGGCGGCGTCAAGATCGCGGTCGCGGAACGAGTAGCTCTGCGCCCCCAACGTCACGCCCCCATGCACGGCGTTGATCTTGGCCGCGTGGCCGATGCCCAGGCTGCCGGCGGCTGCGGCCGCGGCGGTGATCTCGGTGAAACTTCTACGAGTGATGCTCATGTTGCTTAGATCCAGCTTGCCATGATATCGAACCCGAGCGCGCGTAAGCAGCGGCCGATACGAAGTCATAGCAATGAAAATCTGGGTGCACGCGGCTTCACTCGTCTTTCTCTGCTCTTTTGGGCCCGCCCCCCTTTCGGCGGGCGCAAGCCTGCGCGGCCAAGGCAAAAACCTGTTCTGGCGCGACGGGAAGGTCGCGCTGCGCGCGAGCCGCACCGTCCACCTGCCAGAGGGCGCCAGCACGGGCGTGGATCCGCGCGAAAGGGCGAGCGAAGTTCATGCCGCCGTGTTTCAGGCAATTCGCGCGTGGACGCGCACGGGCAAGGCGAGAGTGGAACTGGACCTGGCCTTTACCGACGCGCAGACCTTGGCGGCTGGCGAGAACATCGTGACGTTTACCGACACCGCTCCATTCGACACCGGTCTGTGCAGCAAGGAGCGCCACCTTTCTTGCACTGTCAGCACGTTCGGAGAAGACGGCGCCGTGCAGTCGTCCTCGGTGGCGTTTTATCCCCATAAGAAGTTGTCTGCCCTTGAGCTGGACTGCGCGCATGATATCGGGCTGCTCATGATGCACGAAATGGGGCATGTGCTCGGGCTGGACCATAGCTTTGTCACCGATTCGGTGATGCTGGCCGAGGCAGAACTGGAGCCCGTCGCCGGGGCGCCGCGCGTGTTTTCGGTGCGCGAGTTGGGTGAGGACGATGTGAACACCCTGGCCGCACTTTATCCCTTGACTGATTCGCCGCTCGGCCGCATCACGGGTACGGCCACGCGCAACGGCGCGCCGGTGAAGGGCGTTCGGCTGCTCGCGGTGTCGACACAGGGCCGGATTCCGTTTGGCGCGGTGAGCGGTGAGGATAGCCGCTACGCGCTGCATCTGCCGCCGGGCGACTACACGGTGGTGGCCGATGCGCCGAATGGCCCGGGTGGCAAGGCGGGCGCAACCGGAACGGTGAAAGTACCGGCGGCGGGAACGGAAACCTCCGGCGCGGACGTGGCGTTGCCGCCGGTCGGCGTCAAGCTGAATGTTGAGTCGGTGGGCGTGGTGCAGAACGGCGCCTATGCCGGCATGCCGCGTGTGGATCTGGCGCGCGGACGCGATCACAATCTCGCGCTCACGCGTCCGCCTGAACTGGGCGGAGTGGAACTGATTTTGCCGGAGCCGGCGGTGCTGCGGCTGGGCAACGCATCGTCGCCGGCCAGCGCCCCGCAACTGGTGCGGCAGAACGTGCGAGTGGCTGCGCAAGCGCCCACCGGCAGCTACGCCTTTGCCGTGCGGGCCGGGTTGAACTTCACGGTGCTGGCGGCCCCGTTGCGGATTGTGAACAACCCACGCGTTGAGTCCCTGTGCGATTTCGAAACCCTTGAAACCGTCACTGTGCTGCGCGCGGGCCGGCGCTATGTCCTGGCCGGATCGGACTTGGCTGGCACAGCGGCCACGGCGGAAGCGGAATTTGAAGACGCCCCGCTCGCGGCACAACTCGGCGGCGTGGCGCTGCGCCTCGGCAGCCGTTTCGCGCCGCTCCTGTCGGTGAAACCCAACGAAATCGTCTTCGATGCGCCGCCGCTGTTCGGCGATGCCGCCGAAGTGAGCCTCTTGGTGGTAGCCGGCAGCCTCATGGAGAGTGCCGCCGTGAAGCTCGCCGTCGCGCGCGAGTAAGCTTCCCGCTCTGCTTACAATGTAAGCTTGCCCAGACCCGTCGAATTCGCACTCGGCGCAGCGATTCTCAGTCACCTGCTGCTGGCGCTGCTCTGGGCCGGTTGGGCCACCGCGCCGCTGGCCGCCTTCGTCACGCTCGCCGCCCTCGGCTGGTTCCTGCGGCGGGCGCTGCCCGGCTGCCGGCGGCCTCGCTTCGCTGAGGCGGCCGTCTTCCTCCCACTCGGCACGCTCTACCTCATCCACGCGCTCGCGCCCGAAACCGCTTCGGATGCGATCGCCTATCACCTCGGGCTCATCAACGAGTGGCTCGGTACGGCGAGTCTCGCGCGCCGCGATTGGGGCTTGTACGACGTCATCCCGCATGGCATGGAAACGCTCTTCTTCGGAGCGGCCAGCCTGGGCGGATTCAGCGCCGCAAAACTCGTCCACTTCGCATTCTTCGCCGCCACGGTGCCGCTGCTGATCGAGGCCGGCGGGCGGCTGCAAATCGACGCGCGGCCCGCGGCGCTCCTCTACTTCGCCACGCCGGTGGCCGCCGCGGCGGGCACGGCCGCATACAACGACGCCGCGGTCGCCTTCTACGCACTCGTCACCTGGCTGCTGCTCACAGACGACGAAGACACCTGGGCCGGACTCACCGCGGGCTTCTGCTACGCCATCAAACTCTCGGGCGGCGTCATCACGCTCATGGCTGGCGTTTATCTGCTGCGCCGACGCGCGTGGCGCGGACTGTTGTTGGCGGCGGCGATGGTTGCACCGTGGCTGTGGCTGGCATTCCGCGCCACAGACGGCAATCCGGTTGCACCCATGTTCGCCTCGCTGTTTCCGAGCGCCGCGATTCACCCGGGCACCATCGCCGGCTGGACCGAGTTTGTCCGCTCCTACGGCGTGCCATGGGGCGAGCGTTGGCGCGAGGTCACTCTCGTGGGGGAACGCACGCAAGGCCTACTCGGGCCGGCGTTCCTGCTGTCGCCACTCGCGCTCCTTGAGCCGCGCTTGCGCTGGTGGACGCTCGCCGCGCTGGCGGCCTGGTTGCTCAACGCAGGTACACGGTTTTTGATTCCGGCCGCGGTTTTTATCGTATTGGCCCTGGCCGTGCGTATCCCGCCGCGTGCGATGTGGGCGCTCGCGGTGGCCCAAGCCTTGGTGTGCTGGCCCGCCGTACTCGCGCAGTGGACGCCCGCGGACGCATGGCGATTGCCGGCCTCCCCGCCCTGGCGCGCCGCGCTGCGCCTGGAATCAGAGCCAGATTACCTGCGCCGCATGACACCCGCCTACGCCATGGCCGAGATGGTCAATCGTCACGTTCGCGCCGGCGATCGGCTGCTTGACCTCGCCGCCGCCCCCCGCGCCTGGCTGCGCGGCGTTGAGGCCGTCAATACCTGGCAGTACTCGGCCGGCATCCGCGCAACCGAGGCACTGACGCTCGCCGCCGCCGATGCCTCTCCGCTCTTGTACTGCCTCCGCGGCGCGTGGCCCGCGCGCAAGCTCGCCACGCTGCGCCTGGAACTGCTGGCCGAACCGCAGCCGCGCACAGACGAGTGGAGCGTGCAGGAGGTGCGACTCTTGCGCGGTGGAGCGGCCCTGTTCCCGTCACAATCCTGGGCACTCGAAGCCGCGCCCAATCCTTGGGATGCGCCGCTCGCGCTGGACCGCAACCCGGTCTCCGCCTGGCGCACCCGCGAGCCCCGCAGCTCAGGCGGCGTGTACTTTGAAATTTCCGGCGAGTTTGAACTCGACGGCATCGAGCTGCTGCTCCGCCGCGACGAAGCCGGCCCGGCCGTCCGCGTCACCGGCATTGACGCGGCAACGGGCGCGCGCGTGGATCTCGCCGCTCGCCTCGAACCTGCCCCCGCTGTCGCGCTCAACCTCCGCCACTCCGCCGTCCGCTATCTCCGGCGGGAAGGCTTCCGCTGGATACTCGCTGCTGCCGGCGAGACCGGTATCGACCGCGTAGTACGATCGCTCGTGAATCACGCACCCGACTGGGGACTTACGCAGGTAGATCGCGCCGGCGGAGTCTATCTGCTGCGCCTGGGCGAATGAAGCCCTGAATTTCCCCACAGAAATCCGTCTCAAAGCCAGCCATTTTCTGACCGCGTCCGCACAATCCGGCAATCCGTTCCGGAGCGTGCCGGGCGTCATCCCTCCATCCAAATGTAATTTGTGACACCATCCCCGCCATGTCAAACATCGCTGGAAAAGCGTACGCGATGAACGTCATTACGCCCCTGAAGTGGCTCACCACCCTCAGAACACGCCTGATTTTCTGGGGAGCCGGCAAGCTGCCCAGCACCACGCTCGGACTGGTGACCCTGTCTCTCATCCATTATGCCCGGTGGGTGATTCTCCGGCCCAAAGATTTCCCTCACCTCGGTCCAGAGCAGCCGAAGGAAGATTTGCAGTACTGCTATATGCTGTTTTTCAGCAATTTTAACGGCAGTTGGGATCAGTATGTGGACTCGTTTTCCTCCACGATTCCTACCGGGCTCGATTCGTTCTGGTACAAGAACATCAAATACACGAACTCGATTCCGATGCTGCCGTTCCACCGCTACATCACCTGGAATCAAATTTGGACAGACAATTACTACAATGCCTATCCAATGGCCTCCACCAACGACGTGAAGAGCGCGCAGAAGGTGAGACAGAACCTGATTGACTTTGCCCGAAGCACGGCTAACGCCACGCCCGACGACTTCCAGCGCCAGTACAACAAACTGCTGCTCTCGCTGCAGCATGACCTCAGCCAGATGGGCCTCAATCCGGTGGTCAGTCTGTCGGCCTCAGCCGTCGATCGCCGGCTCGGCAAGGAAAGAAGAGGAGTCTCTTAATGGCCAACCAGAGCGGCAACGCTTACGCTCTCGCCTTACTCTGCCCGGTCCGTGCCGGCGCGCCGCCCGCCGGTTTCGACGGGCAATGCCAGGAATCGTACGCCGCGCATCTGCGCTATGTGCTGCAGAGCGTCCGGGTGAGTGGGGATAGCCCGATGGCGCGCGTGCCCAACACGTATCTTTCGCGCTTCTTCCTGCTGGACGACGTGTTCTACCAGGGCAGCCCCGCGCTGGAGGAACATCTGAAATCCAGTTACCTCGTATTCTGCTGCAACTTTCACGGCGAGCTTGAACCGTATCTCACCGGCATGTGGAAGACCATCGAAAGCGAGGTGCGGCTGATCCTGAACCACTGCGTGGGATTCAGCGATCAGACGGTGCGGGACGCGGCAGCCTTCATCGCCTACATCAAGAAATGCGAGATTAAAACCACCTTCTACTTCAACGGGTCCACCGATCAGCCGCTGGCCGAACAACTCAAAGGGCTCTACCTGAAGCAGGAGTTCTCCAAGTTCGCCTTCGAGAATCAGGGACGCAGCGCGCGGGAGATCCAGGAGGCGTTCGGCGAGTTCATCAAAGGTACGGAGCCGGAAAACACGGCACGGCCCGCCTGGAAGCCCGGCGTTTATGACTTGGACAAGGTAGTAGCGAAATGACCACCGCAGCGGATGACTTTCTGGATCTGAGCGACATTCAAGGCATTGTCGTCAAGGCGTATAGCCGGTTTGGCTTCCCGGTGGCGCGTTATGTTCTCTTCCGGATTGACCTGCCCGCCCACGGAAGAAAGTTTGTCGTCGGCATCACGCCGATGATTACCACGGGGGTCCGGTGGACCGATCCCGCCTCAATTCCTTCCGCGGCTACCAACATCGCGTTTACTTACAAAGGGCTCAAGCACCTCGACGTGCTCGACGCTTCTCTCCACGGCTTCTCCGACGAGTTCTCGATGGGGATGAAAGCCCGGCGCGATATCGTGGGCGATACAGGCCCCAATCACCCCAGGCACTGGGATCCGGTCTGGCACAACGAAAGCGAGACCGGCCAGCATGTGCATATTCTGGTCACAATCGACGGCAAGGGCGAAACCGAAGTGGAAGCCCGATACCGGCAGATCCTGGCCTTGCTCGTTGAGTGCCCAGGCGTGGTGCAATTATCCGGACAACGGGGAGGCGGCAGCGACGATCTGCCCTATCAGCCCGCGGCCGCCATTCCGCCCAAGCCGGAAGAAGCCGGGTTTCCTGGCGGCAAGGAACACTTCGGCTACAGCGACGGCATCAGCACCACGTTCTTCAAAGGCTGCGGCGCAGACCCGATGGAAGTGATCGGCGAAGACAAGCCGGTGAAGGGCGATCCCCGCACGCTGGAAGGCTGGGCGCCCGTTGCCGCCGGCGAGTTAATCTTCGGCTATCCGGACGAAGCCTTCGAGTATCCGGAGGCGCCGGGGCCGCCGCTCTTTTCGCGCAACGGAACCTATCTCGTGTACCGGAAGCTGCATGAGAACACCGGCTCGTTTGAATCGTATCTGGAAGCTGAAGGCGCGCGCTTCCCCGGCGGCAAGGAAGCCCTGGCCGCCAAGTTTGCCGGGCGCTGGAGAAACGGCGCGCCGCTCGCTACGTTTCCCACGCAGGAGAGTGCAGACCGGTACATCGCCGAGTTATCCGCCCTGCAGTTGAAGGTGTGGGCCGGCCAGGCCTCGCCCGCCGAGCAAGCCCGCTACCAGGAACTGGCGCTGCAACTGGTGGCCCTTGACTACGGTGACGACAAAGATGGCGCGCGGTGCCCGTTCGGGGCTCACACCCGGCGCGTCAATCCGCGGAGCGCCCTCCGGTTCGGCAACAAGAAGGCATTCGCTGACGATCCGGGAGCGCTCAGTAACAGGCGCCGGGTTCTGCGGCGCGGATTGCCGTACGGGCGCAGCGAAACGCCCGCGCGCGACGATGGCGACCATGGCATTGTGATCATGATCGTGAACGCGGACCTGAGCCGCCAGTTCGAGTTTGTGCAGCAGCAATGGATTACGTTCGGCAATGACTTCAAACTGGCCAACGATCAGGATCCCTTGCCGGGTAATCACGGGACCAGCAAGAACTGCCGCGCCGGCGGCCGCATGATCATTTAAGGCGATGCGGCGTCAAACCAGCCGCCGCACTTCTGCAGTCACATCCCAACCCTCGTGGAAACGCGCGGCGGAGACTACTTTTTTGTTCCCAGCCTCACGTGTCTGCGCATGATCGGCCTCGGAACCATCGACCCGACCTGATGACCCAACCCACGCCCGAACTTGCCAAAGAGGTTCCGCCCGCCGGCGAACAGCAGCACATCGACAGTTTGATCGAGCGGCTGCGTTCGAAGATGGAGAACGACTACCGGAAGACGCGGATGTTCCGCGACGCGCATCCCAAGATGCACGGCTGCGTTCGCGCGGCGTTCGCCGTTGAAGGCGGCTTGCCGCCGGAATTGCAGGTGGGCCTGTTCCGCGAGTCGCGCACGTTTCCGGCCTGGGTTCGCTTTTCGAATCAAAGCGGCACCATTTCGCCCGGCAGCAAACCGGACATCCGCGGCATCGCTATCAAGCTGATGGGCGTCGAAGGCGTGACGCTGGACCGCCAGGCGCCCACCGATGCGACGCATGATTTCATTCTGATCAGCGACAGCCGGTTTGTGACCAAAGACGTGGCTGAGTTCGATGGGCTGGTGGGCGCGCTGATGGGCGGAGCGCTCAAGCTGATCTGGTACTTCCTCACTCACCTGCGCGTGGGGCGGAATTTGTGGGGCTCGCTGCAGCGGCATGCAAGCCCGTTGCGGATCCGGTATTTCAGCGTGGTGCCGTATCTTTGGGGAACAGCCCGCGCCGTGAAATACTCGGTGACTCCGCGGGCACATATGGGCAGCGCAGCGCCTCCCAAGGACGGCTCAAGCGACTATCTGCGCGAAGCGATGGTAAAGGAGTTAGTCGCGGCCGACGCCGTGTTTGACTTTGCCGTCCAGCTCGAGGTGGACGCCAGCCGCATGCCCATCGAAGATCCAGGCATCACCTGGGATGAGTCGCTCTCCCCCTTTCGCAAAGTGGCCACGGTCAGCATCCCGCGCCAGGCGTTTGACGATCCCACGCGCGTGGAGTTCGGCGACAACTTGTCGTTCAATCCGTGGCGTTGTCTACCCGAGCATCGCCCCCTGGGCGGAATCAGCCGCGCGCGGCGCCAGGTGTACGAGGCGCTCTCAAAGTTCCGCCACGAACGCAACGCCGCCGCGCGCGCCGAACCGGCCGTGACCGACGCGGAGTGGACGCGCGGGCAGGAGTAGATGCTTGAAGGCCTGCAAATCCGCACCTAGGTAAGCTCGTAAATCGGGGTTTGGCGCGCTCGCCACGCTCCCCACACCCACCTGCACGTACGGCCACAAGGGCTTTCCCGATGCCCGGTTCACCACATCCGCGTTAATACTTGCGCTGGTCTTTGCCGGGTTGATCGTAGGGCGCGCCCGTGCCGGAGGAGCCCATGAAAAACTTCTGTCCGTCCGGCAGGGTGATGTCGCGGCCGTTGGCACGGTTGGTGCGGTCTTTCGACTGATAGCCGTCGACGATGATGACCTGGCCGATCTTGATCGAGTCGCGCTTGAGGCCCCGGCGAAGCAGGCTGTTGGGCGTGCCGCCTTCCACCATCCAGATTTCCTTTTTGCCCTTGTCGTCAACGTGCTCGAGATGGACCCAGGTGTGCGGGTTGATCCACTCCACACGAGTGACAGGCCCTTTGAGCAACACCGGGCGGTTGGGGTCGAACTCGGCGCCGAAGGCGTGATGCGCGTAGACCCGCGCCACTTGAACGCACAGCAGGAACGCGGCAGCCGCGGCCAGCCAGAAGAGTTTTTTCATCATTGTCGTGCTCCGTGATCTACTTGCCCGCTTTTCGGAGGGCGTCGGCCTCCAGCATGCGCGCTCCCTTGAGAATGCCGGTGAACGAGTAGTTGCCTTCGTGGCAGGCGTACTCGTACAAGCGCTGATCTGTCTTGGGCCAGGCGACCTCTCCGCTCCAGGGCCGAGTCCAAATCGTGGGATCGTCCACCGTGAACTTGTAGCTCAGCGTGTTGTCGTCAAGCCGGGTGAAGCGCTCGATGACATGCAGGTTGCGCGAGGCCCGATCGAGTCCCAGTGAGTCTCCGAAGCTGGTTGTGTCGACCACTAACGTGTCGCCCTCCCAGTGGCCCACCGAATCGCCCAGCCATTTGCGGATCTCGGGCGGATCGTGCTGCGCGCTCATGCGAATGATGCGGACATCATGCACCATCTCGTTGAGGATCAGAATCCGGTCTTTGGTTTGGACGATCTGTTTGAGGTTGTTGTACATGACCGGCAGCATCGGCGGCCCGGCGGAAACCCCGAAAGCAAGCAGGCAGCGCTCGGCCAACGGGCGAAGCTCAGGGTCGTCGTAAGGTCCGGGATTGAGGTTCTCGGTGATCCAGAAGGCATCGCCGCGGTTGGGGCGTCCCCTGACGGCGCTCTTAGCCGCGAGTTGCTTGCCCAAGGGAGTCAACTCAGGCATCTGTCCGTCGGCGGGATCCGTCAGGATGGACGTGCGCCACTTGCCGCCGATCTTGAACGCGCCCTTACCTCGGTCCACCCAGAAGCTGTTATAGCCGCCCACGTTGCCAGCGGGCCCGAGCGAACCGTCGCCGCCCGCGGGGGGCGCTTTGCGGTTGGGGTCGCTGGCGCGATTCGTGGCCGCGCTCAAGGCCGCTTCCTGTTTGGCGACCGCTTCGGCTTCGGCGTCGGTGAGCGTCAGTCTGTCGCCCAGCGCCTTGGGACGCACCAGGGGCGTTAGTGAAGCGATGTCGTAAAGGCCAGAGAAGTCCGGCTTGCCCTCGGACGTCCGCGGACCGGCGCCGGGCAGCGACGACACGAACAGAAGGAATGCCGCGGCTACGGGAGATTTCATCTTCATCATCGTGATGTCCTCACTATCTTACTTCGCTGTTTCACTGGAGACTAACGCTTGAGCGGGTTGCGGCGGTACTCGCCGAACATGAGTTCCTCGACGAACTCGACGCACTTGAAATCCATGATGCGGGCGTCTTTCTCCATTCGCCGATACAAGGGCAAGGCAATCTTCCAGGGCGCGGTGAACGTCTCCGGGTCGGTGATGGTGGCCTCGTATTGAATATGGTTCGGGCCGAGGAGCTTCAGCCGCTCGACCACACGAAGCTGGTTTGAGTGATGATTGCCGGCGCGATCGAACCAGGTCTGATCGTTGAATCCGGAATTGTCGATCACCAGTGTGTCGCCTTCCCAGCGTCCCACGGCCTGTCCCATCCAACCGTCGGTTTCGGCGGGGCCGGGGTCTTTGAAAAGCACATCGCGATGGGCGCCCGCGAACTCGTAGGCAAAGAAGAACTGCTGCGAGTTCTGCACGATCTCGAAGGGGAACGGCATATAGGTAGCGCGCGGGATGCCGGGCAGGTAGCACTTCACCTCGGGGTCGCGTTCAATCCAATGGCGGCGGTTTTCTTCACGCACCTTCAACGCTTCCGGCTTGTAGGGAATCTTGCCGCCTTCGACAATGCCCATTCCGCCCGGGACGGCGCCCACGGCGCCCAGCGCGAGAGTCTGCACGGCGGGAAGAGGGCCATGCGGGCCGTCGCGCAGCATCAACGAATGCCGGGCCATGTGGCGTTCGATGTCGTAGTGAGCCGGCCCGATGGCTTGCCAGACGCCGTTGAAATCCGGCTTGCCGCCTGGAAGGCGCGGCCCGATGGTTTGCCCGTGCAGAGCCATCGCGGCGAGCGCGAGGACGATCGGGCGAGTGAGTTTCGACATGTGTGTAACCTCTATCAGTAGAAAGCAATCCAGCGGCCTGCGAATCCGACTCCGCTCCACAGCACCAGCGAAGCAAGCGCTACCGGGGCCGCCCTGCGCGAGTCCGGCTGAGCCGCCGTCACGCGGCGGCGAATCGTGAGGGTGTACGCCGAGGCCAGAACAAGCAATCCGATCTTGTACCAGAACGGCGGACTGTAGAAGCACTTGACTGCTTCGGAAAGGAACATCGGGATGCCGGTGACGATGATGCCGGCCCACGCGGCCACCATCCACGGGTGCACCTTGGCGGCAAGCTCGTTGATCGGTTGGGCTGTCAGTCCGAGGCCCAGCATCCGCAGATCGACCACCAAAACCGCGCCGCCGAGCAACGCGAGCGTCAGCAGGTGCCCGCATTGGATTGCGGGGAACATCCACAGAGATTCGCGGACGGCGGTGCCGATGGCGGTTGCCTCGAACCATTGAAAGAGCTGTAGCAGATCCATCGGTCGTTATGCTCCCGGCGGCTTCTCAAACCAGTTGTAGGCTTGCATGCGGCCGCAGATGACAATGGCGCACCAGAGCAGGAGCGAGAAGAATCCGGCCAGTCGCGCACGGGCCGGTGGAACCGGGCTCGTGTCCCACGAGGTGATGCGCTTGTAGATTCCGTAGTGAAACGCGATGGCGTTCAAGCCCGCGAGCAACATCAGGGTCATCTTGACGCGAAAGAAGATATTGCCGTGCGCGCGTAAGGGGCCCGAATAGAACAGGAGCGCCCCGCTGACGGCCATGATGCCGAATCCTACCAAGCCGATGGGCAGCAGACGGCCCGCCACTTGCGAGACGGGCACGGACTGAAAGCCGAAGCCGAGCAAGCGGAGGTCAAGCAGCGCGATCATTCCCAGGAACAGGCAGAGCGTGAGAACGTGCGTGGTTTCAATGAATGGGTAAAGCAGAATGGACTCGCGAATGGCGATGCTGCCGGGCGTTCGATCGAGCCATTCAATAAGAGGCAGAAGGTTCATAGTCCGTCAGTGGCTCCGGAAGGTGGACGGATCGATGGTGTAACGATATTCGAAGTGGCAGCCCTGACAGGCTTCGAACAACTGTCCGCCGGTTTCGAAAACGGCATCCGCGTTGCGCGCCTTGGCGGCTTTGTGGACAGCGGCGCCGGCTTCGCGCAGCGCGATAGAGCGCCGGTACCACTTGTCCTTGTCTTTGGCGCGGCCATCCATCATTAACAGGTTCGCCGACTCGGTGAGCGCCGTAGCGCTTTGCTCAACGCGTATCCACTCTTCGTTGTTCTTGGGCCGGATCTCGTCCACGCCCTGGGCGGTATAGATGGTCCCAACCGAATCCCAAACTACCTCGGCATTGGGAATGACCATGTCGTGCATCACTTCCCCGAGCGTGGCCACCGATTGGATTGGAGCGCCGGTTTCCTTGGGTGCGCGGGCGGTCAAGATCGCTGCCAGTCCGCACAGGAAGAGTCGCATCTTGAACCTCCCGCAGTGTAACAGCCTGGCTAGCAGCCCGTGGTAAAAGTCCAGCACAGGTGACCCCGGAGATGTTTCCGACGTCTATGCGGATATGGCGATGGGAAGACGCTGGAAGCAGGCCAAG
>VFZP01000155.1 GCA_016871115.1 Acidobacteriota bacterium | reverse complement strand
GCGCGCGGCGCGGGCGGGTTCGGCTCCTCCGGGCGTTGATGCCTCAGTAAGCTGAATCGTGATCGGGATGAAGAGAAAGCATTTCGAGGTACTCGTCACTCCTCCGCGCCACGGCCCGTCCAGGAGGAGAGCCATTGCGGGCCCTATTTGGTCCTTCGAACTCTGCGGCCCAGCGTAGCCAAGTTCGTTTGAGCGCGCTCCGTCCGGTCAGAGAAATCGAGCGCCCGGTCCAGACTCTCTCTCATTTCGGGCGTGTGGAGCCACCGCTCGTTGTCCGGAATCACTTGCGCGGCTCGAATCATCCAGACACCGCGCTCCGCTTCCTCCACTATTACGGTCCGGCCAGCGAACTCCTTCCCGAGGGAAATCTGGCCGCTGTTCCCACCGTCTTGATTTCTATGGACATGACAGCATGATGGCATGAAAGCATCCCGATCAGGCTCTTCCAGCCTTCTACTGTGAGTGGTACGCTGCCGTTATCATGACGCCGCTCCGCATCGCCCTGCGTTCGTTGTCCCGTTCGCCGCTGTTCACGCTGGCCGCCGTCGGCGCACTGGTGCTCGGGATCGGTGTGAACACTGCGATCTACTCGGCGCTGTACGGGCTGCTGCTCCATCCGAAATTCATTGACGACCCGAACCGGCTCTCGTTCATCGGCGCGGATTACGTGCGCCGCGGCGTCAGCGGTGGCTACGCCGGCGTGGTGGAGGTAAACGAGGCGCTCGCGGCGCGCGACCTGTTCGAGCACGCGGCCGGACAGGGCTGGAACAACTTCACCTACACGCCGCCGGGCGGAGTGCCCGAGCGCTTGGTGGCCAACTCCGTTTCGCCGGGCTATTTCGACGCCTTTGGCGCGCGTCCGCTGCTGGGGCGCACGCTGCGTCCGGGAGACGATGCGCCCGGACGCCATCGCGTGATCGTCCTCACGCACGGTGCGTGGCAGCTGCATTTTGGCGGCGACCGGAGCGCAGTGGGCCGGCAGGTGCTGCTGAACGGCGAGCCATTCGAAGTGGTGGGTGTGATGCGACCCGAGTTTGATTGGCCGCCGCCGGTGGAAGCCTGGCATCCAATGACGCAGCCGCCGGGCTTCTGGGCCACGCAACCGAAATTGGCCGGCGGCTACGGGCTGTACGTGCGCCTGCGGCCCGGCGTCACGCGCGAGAGGGCGGAGGCGGAGATGCGGGCGCGCGTGGACCGTGCACTGTCGGAGCGGGAGCGGCCGCAGGGTCCGCGTACGGTCTTTTGCCGCATCCGTGGCGCAGCGCGCGCAGGTGCAGCCGGCGGTGCTCATCGGCGCGGTGCTGTTTGTGCTGTTGATCGCGTGCGCGAACGTGGCGGGCCTGGTCTTGGCGCGCGGGGCGGACCGTGCGCCGGAGATGGCTACGCGCGCGGCGATGGGCGCCAACCGGTGGCAGTTGATGCAGCCGGTTCTGGTGGAGTCGCTCTGCCTTGCCGCCGCCGGTGTGGCGAGCGGCATCGCGTTTGCATGGGCCTTGCTGCGCCTGCTGGTGGCCGTGGCGCCGGCGCAAGAGGCGCCGGAGCGTTTGGTGCATTTGGAACTCCCGGTGCTGGCCGTGGCGACGCTGGCGGGTCTCGTTGCCGCGGCGGCGTTTGGGTTGCCCGCTGCGTGGCAGGACGCTCGCCCGCTCGCCCGGTTCCGCTCGCGCCAGCGCGGCCGGAGCGTGTTGGTGGTGGCGCAGGTGGCGCTGGCGCTCGTGCTGCTGGCTGGAGCGGGGTTGTTCCTGCGCAGCCTCGGCCAGATGCAGAGCGTGGACGCCGGGTTTGATACGCAGGCGCTGATGACGGCGGAGTTGCAGATTCCGATCCAACGGAGCCAGCCGGGCGAGCCGGAACGCGTGGCCCGCTTCTGGCGCGCGGTGACGGAGCGGTTGGCGGCTCAACCTGGCGTTACTGGCGCCGCCGCTGCCAGCGCGCTGCCGCTGGCGGCCGGCAGTGAGCGCTATCCCTTCACCATCCCCGGGCGCGATCTCACCGGTGATCCGTTCCTTGATCGCGGCCAAATTACCGGCGCCGCCACGCGCATCCCTCCCGGCTACTTCGCCACGCTGGGCGTGCGGCTCCTGGCGGGCGCCGAGTTCGACGCGGCAGCCGAAGCTGGCGAATTCACCGTGATCGTGGACGAGGCCTTGGCGGCGCGTTACTTTCCGCGCGGCGCGGTGGGCGAACATCTTCAACTTTGCAGCCGGCCTTTCAGGATCACGGGCGTAGCGCCGGCGATCCGCCAGACCGTGCCGGGCCTGGACGTGAACTGGCCGCGCTTCTATCTGCCGCTCTTCCACGACCCCGTCCCTTACGGGGCGTTCCTCGTCCGCGGCTCAGGCGATCTGGCACAAGCCGCTCGCCTCGCGGTGCGTGACGTGGATCCCACGCTGGCGGTCTGCAGCGCGCAGCTGCTCGAAGAACGCGTGCACAAGTTCCTCCCGGTAAAGCGCATCGCGGCGGCGCTGCTAGCGTTCTTCGGTGCGGCGGCGCTGTTCCTGGCGGCGCTGGGTCTGTACGGCGTGATCAGCTACTCCGTCTCCCGCCGGACGCAGGAGATCGGCGTGCGGATGGCGCTGGGCGCGCGCGGCCGAGATTGTGCGGCTGGTGGTGACACAGGGCAGGTGGCTGGCGGGCGCGGGGGCGGTGCTGGGGCTCGGCGGAGCGTTGCTGGTGGCGCGGGCCATCGCGCGGCAACTGTACCGCGTCCCGCCATTCGATCCCGTCGCGTTCGGCGGCCTGGCGGCGTTGCTCATGGCTGTGGCCGCACTCGCCAGTTGGATCCCGGCCCGCCGCGCGGCACGCGTGAACCCGGTAGTGGCGCTGCGGCGGGATTGAGTGCTCAAACCCTACTTCGCTCTCGGACCGATCCTGTCAACCGCAATGGCTTCGGAGGCACCCCCGCCGGAGCCCGATGCGCACCCGTTTCCGGCTTGAAGCATAACACGTCCTCGATGGTGACTTTCTCGCCCGCATCGAGCACCCAAGGTTGAGCCGGCGGGCGAACCGCCAGACCGGGCCCTTGGATCAGGTTTCGCCGGATCACATTACCCTCCGGCGGCACTCCGCCCGGCCGCGCCAGATAAGGAAGCACAGTGCCGATACCCGGGTACTTCGCCGCATAAGGAGGCTCAAGCACTTTCATCGCCTCCGCTTTCGGCTTCATGAGGACGTACACCATGTCCTGCCATACCTTGCGCTGGTCGAGCCCGCGCGCGTCCACGTGAATCGCGGGGTTGCACTCGACGAATACGTTGTTCTCCACGCGGTTGTCGCGCCCCCCGCCCACGAACGCTCCGTACTTCAGCTTGTAGAAGATATTGCCGTAGATGGTGATGCCCGAAGCGCAGTCGTCGAGGTAGACGGCCATCGATCCAAGTCCAACGCCGCCCAACTCGTGAATGTAGTTGTACCGGATGACGGTGCTGCGCTCCGTATAATCGCGTCCAATGTAGATGGCGCCTAAGTCACCCGTCTCAAGCGCAAGATGGTGAATGTTGTTGTATTCGATGATGTGATCGTTGCCGGTGATCAGGATGCCCGCGTGCGGCCCGTCGTGGATCGCGTTGTGCGCCACGCGGTTTCCCACACTATTCACCTTCGCGGCCGGGTTGTAGGTGCGCACCCATTCGCCCATGTGATGGATATCGGAGTCCTCGACGCGATGTCCGGCGGCGGTCAACGCCGCGCGGTCCCCTCCAGTGATCTCGATGGCGCTGTCGCCCGTGTGTGAGATCTCGCATCGCTCGACGGTGTGCTCTTTGCCGCCGTTCACGATCACGCCCACGTCGCCCACGTTGCGAATCTTCGACGCGCGAAGCGTCACGGCCTCTCCGCCCTCGATAGTCACGTCGTTGCCGCGGCCGGCCTCCAGCGCGAAACCCTCAAGCCGCAGTCCGCGCGCATCGCTGATTTTGATCAATGGCTGATCGAGCTTCGAGACAAACACCGTGGATTTGCGAAGGTCCGACGGAGGCCAGAAGTAGATCTTGCCCGCCGCGAAGTCGAGCCAGTATTCGCCTGGCTCGTCGAGTTCTTCCAGCACGTTGAGAAAGTAGTAGCGCTGGTTCTTGCAAAAACCGTAGATGCCATGCGGCGGCGCCGTCAAGATGGACTTGCCCGCCGTGTCAATCGAAGTTACCCGTTCATACGTGTCGGCCCAATCCCATGATCAGTAACCGTGAACCCAGATGTCCGGGGCGTTCTTCCACCCCGAGGGCCGGTCCCCCGCGTAACGGAATCCGAACGGGAGCCTTCCGATCCTGCGGCCGTGTCCATCGTCTTCAGGATCGGTGTCGGATGCCTCCGCGATACGCGTGAACTCCACATTCGGCCAGCGCGACACCGTCATGCGCTTGCCGTTGAAGAATAACTCTGAGTGCGCCGGCATGTGCTCGTGTCCGAAACCGCGCGCCTGAAACGCTCCCAGCCCGGCCACCGTGGCTACCATCGCGTTCCGCCGGGCGCTGACGGATAACAGCGCCAACACGGCCTTGTCGCTCACCGGGCGCCAGCCTCGCACCCGCGCACCGCCGATCAAACGCACTTCCGGATCAGCGATGTAGACGGAGCCTTCGGGATCGCGCGAGCCGAATTCAAGCGAGTGGTCCAGCAGATAGTCACCGGCCTGAATGCGCGCCGTGCCGGGCCGCCGCGAAGCGCGCAATGAATCGCGGGCCCGCTCGATGCCGGCGGCGCCGTGCTTGGCGGGCACGGCCACTTCGCCGGAAACCACGGTCGCGGCTAGTCCCAATACGAACGCGATTCTCATTGGTAGATTATGACGCGGTATTGTCATGGCCTCCAATGCAGCCGAAGCCGGGCGCGGATGTAAACCAGTAGCCGTGCTCCGTTCGACGCAGGCCGGGCCGGCTATCGTCACATGCCCGCCCAAGAGCCGCCCGTCCCGCCAGATTCTGGCAACACGCTTCGAGACCATCGAGGTAGCGGACCACCTGATCTTCTTGCCACAGGCTACCGCGTCTTGCGAGGGCGCCTGATCGCCGCGCGAACGCGATCGAACGGATTTCCGTTGGCCACTCCACTTGCATCGCCCTCGTCGGTCGCGGCCCTCAGTGCGGCCAGCTTCGCCTCATACTCCCGCTCTTCGCGCTCCCAAGTCAGGAGGGCGGCGCGGACAACCATTGCCAAACTATCCAGTCCGCTCTTTCCTTCAAGGTAAAGCCGGTGATCGGCTTACGGTCCGGCAGGGTCAGATGGCAATCCGCTCAATCTCGTCAAGGGAGAGTTCGTCGCCGCGGCGGCGGTAGAGCTTCGTGGGGCTTACTGCCGGCGCGCGAGGGCCACCAGGAGAACTACCCCTGCCGCCACCATGGACGCGCTGCCCGGCTCCGGAACAGCCGTGCCACCATCCGCCGTGAACTGCAAGTTTGGCCCGAAGACGCCGGCGTCTCTATCCCACACCACGGCCGGGTCAGCCAATGCAACGCCACCATCGGTGATTCTGGCGCCGACATAGGTGACGGGCGAGGCAGTTCCCAGCGTCGCCAGAGGCACATTATTCAGGATCCAGTCGGTGTCCACCGGAAGCGACGAGTCGTAAGCGCCGATGCGGTAGGTTCCCGCCGTCAACAGGTTGGGGGCCGCCGAAACCCAGCAGAAATCGTTGGTCGCCGAAGCGCAACTGCCGCCTGGGACAACGGTCGCCGAGACCAACAGCGTACCGGTGCTGCTGAAGATGCCCACCGCATGCGAATCCCCAAGCCCTAGGTTGAGCCCCGCTCCGCCGATGCCATAGGACAGATCATAGACGCCAAGGGCAATCACGGTGATTGCGCTTGAGAGGGTAAATTCCCATCCCAGCGTAAGGCCCGTGGGGTGAAAGCCGGTGGCCCCGGTGTTCAGCGTGCGGCCTCTCACTGACGTCGTGCACGGCGTAAGAGCAATCGTTGCCCCAGGGCGACGCTTGCAACCAACAGACAAAATCTGAGTCCCCAAGAAGTTTTCATCTTATTTCTTCTTCCAAAAGTGCAACAGGTGCTGCCGCCCATCGTCCATTCTGCGGGGCAGCCGCGATGCGGTAAATTGCGAACGAAAGGCGGCGGGAGCCGATTTTTTCCAATTCGAAGGCGGGCCCCGCTTTTCTCTCATGTTTCCGTCCTGGCCTGCCGGAGGCTCCCGGGGCCGTCGCCCCTCTGAAACACGCGCTTCTCCACCACCGGCGAAAGCGCCAGCGACGTGCCCGTCTCCTCAAACTGACTCAGGTGGCCAATGAGCACATCCAAACTGGCGACGTTGGGCACGGCCGCTTTGATCAGGAAGGAAGCGCGTCCCGAGACATGGTGGCATTCCAATACCCAAGGCAAGATCTGAACGGCCGTGTGCACCTTCGGAAAGTCCGCGCGTTTCACATGCAGATCGATGAACACGGTCATTTCCAGACCCAAGCCCTCTGGGCGAACCACGGCATGAAAGCCCCCGATCACGCCCGCGTCTTCGAGGCGGCGCAACCGTTCCGCCGCCGAAGGCGGAGAGAGGCTCGCCTTGCGCTCGAGTTCAGCATAAGAGATCCGTGCGTCCCGCTGAATGGCCTCCAGGATGATCCAATCAACCGGGTCCAGGGAGGTCTTGAGACTGCCCAAGGTTGCCGGTTTCGCCATTCGCCCTGCGTTTTGGGTACCGATTCGCTTTCACTACGGAAGGGCGCGGGCAACGCGCGAAATCGATCACGGCCAGAATGGAATTTTCGGAACCTGCTAACCTCGGCGCAAGCACCGCCAAACCTATTCGCCGATGATCTTTACCAAGACGCGCTTGCGGCGGTTGCCATCGAACTCACCATATAAGATCTGCTCCCAGGGTCCGAAGTCGAGTTGGCCGCGCGTGATGGCCACCACCACTTCGCGGCCCATGATCTGGCGCTTCATGTGAGCGTCGGCGTTGTCTTCGCCGGTCCGGTTGTGCCAGTAGGCGTCCACCGGTTCATGCGGGGCGAGGCGCTCCAGCCACTGGCCGTAGTCATGGTGCAGCCCGCTTTCATCGTCGTTGATAAACACCGACGCCGTGATGTGCATGGCGTTCACCAGCACCAGCCCTTCACGCACGCCTGATTCGCGTAGGCACTCGTTCACCTGCGGCGTGATGTTCAGAAACGCCCGCCGGCCTTTGATATCGAACCACAGCTCTTTGCGGTAACTCTTCACATCTTCATTTTGCGGGAACCTCGCCGCGCGCGCTGCGTATTCTGGAGTGGGGAGGTGTACGGATGGTCAAATTCCTGCTGTGGTGCATCCTGCTTGTGGTGTGCTGGCTGCTGGCGCTGATGGCGTTGGTGCTCTACCCCATCGTGTGGCCCCTGCTGCTGCCGTTTCGGATCCTCGGCATTGCGGCGGAAGGCGTGTTCGAACTGCTGAAGGCCGTGCTGTTTCTGCCGGCGCGCATGCTGAGCTCCAAGCCCGCCTGACGCCCTGCGAGTATACTGGCCCGATGGCCATCAAGCTCCTGGCGCTCGGCGCTCTCGCCGCGTCTCTATCCGCGCCGCAGTCCGCGCGCCCGCTTTTCAACGGCAAGAATCTCGACGGCTGGGAAGTGAAGGGCGACGGTTCGTGGACGGTACTGCCCGGCGGAGTGTTGCTGGCGCAAGCCACGTCAGGCGGGAAGACCCCCTTCGGCCCGTGGCCGGTGACGCTCGCCGAGAAACAATACCTCGACTGGCGCCAGACGCAGTCTTGGCTCTACACGACGGCCGAGTTCGGCGGGTTTGAATTGCACCTTGAATACTTCGCCGCGCGCGGCGGCAACAGCGGCGTTTCCCTGCGCGACGCGACGCGCGGGCAGTATTCCTACGGTGCGTCGCCCGACTTCAACCGCACGCCCGCGCACAACGGCTACGAGATTCAGCTCTACAACGGCATCAAGACAAAGTATCCGAGCGGCAGCATTTATCTCTTCGCGCCCGCCGAGTTCGGCCACGAAAAAGAGAGCGCATGGAACAGCCTGGATATCGAGTCCGGCGCCGGCGGCAGCATTCGCGTGCAGCTGAACGGGCACGCCGTGGCAAGCTTCGCGGGCGACCCGGCGCGGCCCAAGCGTGGGCCCATCGGCCTGCAACTGCATGACCGCTTCAGCACCATCTCGTTCCGGAACATCCGGATTAAGGAAAAGTAGGCGCTACCGCTCGTGCTCCATGAAGTTGTAGGCGATCATGTGGCAGATGATCATGTGCGCGTCTTCAATGCGGCCCATGTGCGGCACGGCCACCTGAATGTTTAACTGCGCGAGCGCGCCAAGGCGTCCGCCGTCTCGGCCGGTGAGCGCCACCGTTTTGCAGCCGGCCGCATTCGCATACTCCACCGCTTTGATTACGTTCGGGGAGTTGCCGGAGCCGCTGATGGCCATCACCACATCGCCGGGCTGCGCGAAATTCTTCAGCGGCTCGACGAAGACAACGTCATAGCCGACGTCGTTTGAATACGCCGTGATGGTGGGCAGGGAATCGGTGAGCGCCATCATGCGGAACTTCTTGTCCCGCTGGTAGCTGGCGCCTTTCACGATGTCACACACGATGTGCGAAGCCGTCGAGGCGCTGCCGCCGTTGCCACACGTGAAGACGGTGCGGCCCGCATCGCGCGCTTCGCGTAACCAGGAGATGGCTTGGTCCACTTTGTTGAGATCGATCTTGTCGATGGCCTCCAGCAGGCTTTGTTTGTAGAGTTCGGGGAAGGTCATGGTCGTATTTCCTTACAGGGTCTTGGACAGTTCCAGCGCGCCATAGAGCACGCTGTCGTCGCCGAGCGAGGCCGGCTGGACGTCAATGCGCGCGCGCGACCACGCCGTCATCTGGCGGCCGAGCTCAGCCCGGAGCGGCACAAACAGCTTGTCCCCCGCGTTGGCGATGCCGCCGCCAATCACAATGCGGGCCGGGTTCAACAGCATGATCACGTTCTTCAGCCCGCGCGCGAATTTCACGACGTAGGCGGCGACGAAGGCGGGGTCACCCATCAGTTCGCGCGCCGTGAGGCCATGATCGCGTTCCAGCCACAGGCCGCAACACATGCGCTCAAGGCACCCGTGGTGGCCGCAGAGGCAATCCGGGCCGTCCGGATCGATCTGCATGTGGCCGAGCTCCCCTGCGTATGAGTCCGCGCCGCGGTAAATGTCGCCGTTGATGACGATTCCGCCGCCGATGCCGGTGGACAGAGTCATATAGAAGAGCGGATCGGCGCCCGCGCCCGCGCCATGCCGGCCTTCGCCGAGCGCACCGGCGTTGGCGTCGTTGTCCATCACCGTCGGGACGCCGAAGAGGCGATGCACGTGGCGCGTGAGAAAGAAGTCGCTCCAGCCGCCGACGTGCGTGGACAACGCCACTTTTTGTTGGTCGAACAGCACCGGGCCGCCGAAGCCGATGCCGCAGCGCGCCAGCACGAATTCGCGCTGCCAGCCGCGGCCGATGAGCGCGATCTGGTCCAGCATCCAGTCCTTGCCGCCCGCGCGATCGGTAGCGCGCGATTCGCGGCGCACCATCCGGTCGCCGTCAAAAACGGCCATGGAGAACTTGGTTCCGCCGATGTCGATGGCAAGCGAGTACATGCCGGCGCAGGTTACTTCTGCTGCTTGGCCTCGACGGCCAGCACTTCTTCGGGCGTGGCGGTGCCCGTGCCTTTTTTCATGATGGTTACATTCGCCACCAGGTTGCCGATGCGCGCGGCCTCGCGGGCCGAGGCGGTGACCGAATAGGTGAGCGCGCCGCCCGCCGTGAAGCTATCACCGGCGCCGCAGATATCGGCCGGCGCGGCCACCGCAAGAGTAGGCGCCAGCGTGCGCCCGTTCTCATCCCAGATTTCAGCGCCTTCGCCGGCCCGCGTGACGATCATCGGCTTGGCGCCGATCTTGACACGCATGGCGTTGAGATCGAAATGGCCGAACATGCGCTGGCAAGCTTCGGCCGCCTCGCGTTCGTTGGGTTTGACAATCACGTCGCGGAATAACTCCGGGCGCATCCGCGAATCCACCCAGAAGGTCTTGGTGGAGTGACGGCGCGCCAGATCGCAGATCGCTTCGCGCACGCGCGGGGTCACCACACCGCCGGCGTTGGTCTCCGCCTGATCGGACACAATAATTACATCCCATGCCGCGGCTTGCGTATTCAGGCGCTGCACGATTTGCGATTCGATTTCCGAGGGCAGCGGCTCGGTGAAAACATAGTCCACGCGCGGCAGGTCTTCGTCGCCGGTCTTACGGTTGATGAGTTTGGTGTAGGTAAAAGTGGAGATCAGGTCTGATTCCACCAGCAGGTTTGACTCAATGCGCCGGCACTGCAACGCCTGCTTGAGTTCATACCCGAACCCGTCTTTGCCGATCGCCCCTAACACCGCCACGCGTCCGGCGCCCAGCGTCGCCAGATTGTTGGCCACCGTGCCACCTGCGCCCGCCGTGGTCTCCGTGGCAACCACGGCCACGCGCGGCAGATTGGTTTCGCGCGACGGTTCGGCCAGCGACGGTTCATAGTGGCACCAGAGGTCCAGGCAGATGTCGCCAACCACAAGCGTGCGTAGCGCCCGGAAGCGGGAAAGAATCGCGGATGTCTTCATGGGATCAACTGGCCTTACTTCTTTTCAACAATTCCAGGCGGAGCGCGGGCAACGTGGCGCGGTGTTCGCCGCAAAAATAGTAACTCTGGCCGCCGTCGGCCACCGTGCGCACCAGGATGGTTTTGTGCGGGCGGAAGTAGTAGCCGGGGTCGGTTTTGTCGAGTTCGTGGTGGATATCGCCGCGGATGGGTACGAGGTCAAACACGGCGGTGGTGAAGTCGCTGATCTGCCGCCTGTCCTGGTGGGCCACATTGCGGGCCATCGCCAGTGCCTTCAGATACACTTCCGGGGCCATGATCGCCGAACCGAAACTGAGCAGCACTCCTCCTTCGAGCCGTTCCACGGCGTGGGCCAGGATCAGGAAATCGCGGTAGCTGGCCGCGCCAAATGCCGCTCCATCGCAGTTGGGATGCTCGTGAAGAATATCGTATCCGATTCCCACGTGGACGGTGACCGGCACCGAACAACGGTAGGCCGCGGCAAACACACTCAGGTCGCGGTGCGGGTAGTTGCTCGCCAGCAGGCGCCGGCCGAGATTTTCACCGAGGCCCAGCTCCAGGCGCGCCGCTTCAGCCACGATGTCGTTCAATTCCCCGGTTTCGCGCCACAGGCCGAACTCGCCGGTGCGGATGTAGCGAGCCACGCTTTCGGTGGTGGCGCCGATGCGCGCCAGTTCGTAGTCGTGAATGGCTCCGGCGCCGTTCATGCCGATATGGTCAACCAGGCCGCGCTCGATGAGGTCAATCAGATGGCGATTGACGCCCGCGCGCAACACATGCGCACCCATCAGCAGGATCCGGGCCGCGCCTCGCTCTCTGGCCGCCAGCAACGCGCCGGCCACGGAGCTGAGGTCAGGATGGGCAAACGGCGGGGTAGCGCCGTCCAGCGCCAGCCAGCGGCTCAGCGGCAGGTCATGCGCGCGGTCGCCGAGCGGCTGCAAGTTCAAACGCCCGCGGTTGAAAACCGGGTACTTCGAAACGGTCGGGGATGGCTCCATGACTTAGCCCGGAAAGAGCCTGCCAATCAATTGGTCGTGATCGCCGAAGTGCGGCACGATGTAGTCGGCGCCAACTTCGATGAGGCGGTTACGCTTCCACTCGTCCACCTTGGCGCAATCAGGCTCGTCGCTCGCCACGCCCACTGTAACGCCACCGACATTCCGTACGTTTTCGATCTCCACATAGCCGTCGCCGAAGCCAACGAATTCATCGCCCTTGGCTTCCGCCCCGGCGATGATCCGTTGAATCAGGATGGCCTTGGAGAATGCTTTGTAGTCGTCCAGCGCGCCGAAGATGCCGCCGTCAAAGTAGGGTTCAAGACCCAGCAGGCGCGCTTCATTCTGCACGTAGGCGTGGTCCGTACCGCTGGCGAGGTAGAGCTTGAGACCGCGTGCTTTCAGCGCCTCCAGGAGCCGTCCGCTGCCCGGCACGAGGTGCTTTTCGGCGGGCACGCGGCCGGCCTCCAGGTCTTCCACGCGGCCTTTGATCTTGTCCCACAGCAGACGCAGGTAGAGGTGTTTGTATTCGACCGGGTCCTGCGGCGTGCCGCCCCGTTTGGTGACGTTCTCGGCCAGCTCAATCATCTGGTAGATGGTCTGCTTGCCGGTGAGCCGGCCCACGAACTCGGTCACCACCTCCGTGAGCGCGGCTTCTGATTCACCGGACTTGGTTTCGGCCAGAATCTCCACCATCATGGGCACCATCACCTCCACCCAGCCGGAGCGAATGAGGGACAAAGTGCCATCGAAATCAAAGAGGGCTACGCGCGCACGGGAGGCGTTGACGCCAGGACGGATTGCTTCAATCATTTGTAGAGAGGTTTCGCGGATTAAGAATTTTAGTGTAGCGCTTTGGAGCGGTTTACCAGTATTGCCAGTGTCCGCCGAAAACGGTGTAGGCGCTAAACACGCCGTTGGTTACCGCATGCGCTACCAGCAGTCGCCGAGACTCTTGGTGCGCACCATCCACCAGTTGTAGACGATGCCGCACAGCAATCCTACTTCCCAATACGGCCCGTGCTCCAGCGCGAACGCCACGGCCACCAGCCAGAAGGCATCGCGAGCATCGGCGCCAAACGGAATCTCGAGAAAGTTAGGATTGATGATCCAGCGCATCAGCCAACCGCGCCAGAACAATTCCTCGACGATGGGCACGATGATGGTGGCACGGATGGCGCGAAAGTCCAGGTGAATGGCAGCAATTTCCAGACAGTCCTGACGGCTGATGTGTTCACTAGTAGCCCGTGGCGAATGTCAGTTTGTAGCTTGAGAACGTGTGCGAGGCAGGCACACGCGGACATGATGTAGGGGCGTACAGGACCTGCCCGGGGTGGCTCTGGTGCAAATCGGCAGGATGGACGAGGATAGAGGAATGGCCCGTCTTGCTCCGGTCGAGGAATGGTTCGGCGGCCGCCACTTCGATGCCGAGATCGTAGTGTTGTGCGTCCGCCGGTATTTAAGCTTCAAGTTGAGCTATCGGGATTTGGTCAGCATGATGAGTGAGCACAGCATTGCGATGGCGCACACCACCATCATGA
>VFZP01000154.1 GCA_016871115.1 Acidobacteriota bacterium | reverse complement strand
GAAGCCCAGGGCGCCGACCGCAAAACCCGCATCTTCTCCCTCGATAGCGTCGACGGCTTCACCGGCCAGGACTTCAACTCCGGCCCCGCTACCACCTGCTCCACCGCCGCCGACTACTCCCCCGGCGGTGGCTGCCCGCTCTCGACCCTCATCGGCGTCGAAGGCGATACCTCCCTCGCCAACCCTCGCATCCCCAACGCCCGCCAACATAAAGTCGCCTTCCCCACCCAATCCGACTGGCGCTGGGACGGCGCCCCCGGAACCTTCCTCGTCTTCACCACCGACCGCATCCCCGGCTGCGCCACCGGCGGCATGAACCATGGCTACGCCGTCTGGGACGGCGCCAAATGGAACGTGCAGTACGCCGCCAACGGCTGCCCCAAGCTCTTCCTCGACGCCCAGGCCGCCTTCCCCATGCACCTCGGCGGCCAGCACTACAAGCTCTACTACGGCGACCCCACCATCACCACCGGAAAAGGTCCCGGCAACCTCCCCTTCCTTGGACCCAAGAAGCTCATCTACTCCGACGGCGCCTTGTCCGGCTCCCTCGACCGCGTCGACTTCGAAGACTGGGAACGCCAGTCCATCGCCCGCGACGTCGTCTTCCTCTGGCCCAACGGCGACCAGCTTAACGACGCCGCCGAAGGCTACATCGACGACTACCACTTCCTCGCCCCTACCGGAAATCTCGATCTCCAGGTCATGTACCTCGCCATCACCAACGGCACCGAAGTGCCTTTCGCCTCCGCGGCCACCCTCCTCAATCCCTAGTCCGGCGCCGCGCTCCCAAATTACGGCACATTCTCACCGAACGATGAGTGTGGTTCTCGCAAACTCCGAAGTTGCTGATAAGGTGGGCTCTGGTGCAAACCCGCCGAGCTTGTGGGGCGCCCTTGACAGCGGCACTAACAGACCGTTGTAACATGGCGTAACGTCGCCGCGCCAGGGAGGAGCGACGCGCATCCAACGTATTGAATTCATGGGATGATATAGCGGTGTCTACACACACGTCTATCAAAAGACATCGCCCATCGAGTTTGTGGACCGCGTGAAGACGCCAACGTTGATCCAGCAAGGCGAACGGGACGATCGCGTGCCCGTGGGCCAGGGCTATGAGTATCATCGTGCGTTGAAACGGCGCCGCGTGGAAACGAAGATGATCGTGTACCCGCGCATGCCTCACGGTCCGAACGAACCGAAGTTCCTGCAGACCATCGCCGAACAGCACCTGGAATGGGCGGAGAAATACCTGGGCGGCTAGCGCGGCCGCAGGCGGCGGAACTCGGCCAGGGCCGCAGCCGCCTTGTCGGTTTGGCCCCGCTTGCGATAGAGAGTCGACAGCGAGAATTGCGTCTGCGCGGCGAGCGGCGTCTGGTTTTCGAGCGCCAGCAAGCCGGTCCAATGTTTTCCGCCGCGTCGAGGTTCCCGGCCAGGTACTCGGCCTTGCCGAGGGCGAACAGCGTCTCAGGCATGTTGGGCGACAACTCGTTCGCCCGCTTGAGTTCCACGAGCGCTTCCTTTGCCTTACCCTGTTCGAGTATCGTGTTGCCGAGCCGGAAGAGCGCCTCCGCGTCGCCGGGCCGCAGCTTCGATTCAGCGCGATATTCGGCCTCCGCCTTGGCCCACTGGCCGGCGGCTGCGTATAGTTCGCCGAGCTGCAAATGGGCGCCCGGAAGATCGGGCCGGATACGAAGCGCCTCCCGATAGGCGGCTTCAGCCTCCGGTATCTTACGTTGCGTGGCGTTGAGCTCGCCTTTTAGTTGAGCTCGCCTTTTAACTGATGCGTGCGCGCGGCTGCCGGGTATTGCCCTTGCAGCGCGTCGAAACTCTGTTTGGAGATCATGCCGCTGGCGCGGCCGAGATAGTAGAGCAGTTCCGGATCGTTGGGCCGCTGGTCGAGCGCCGCTTTGAGATGCACAATGGCGTCCACCGGCTGACCGGCCAGGAACAGCGCGATTCCCAGAGCGTCATGTACCTTGACCTTTTCAAGATGTGGTATGGCCTGCGCCGCGTAAACGGCCGCGAGGAGTGAGAACCCCAGCATCTGATGCGCGCCGGGCAGTTCCGCATTCGGCTCCAGCGCATGGCGAAGCGGCGCGATCGCGCCGGCAAAATCGCCCTTCCGCATGTAGGCGCCGCCGAGACCCACGTGGCCGGCCGCCAGGTCCGGCATCAGTACCGTGACACGCGCGAACTCCCGAATCGCTTCGTCGTGTCGGCCCGCGTTTTGCGCGTCCGCCGCGGCGCCGACATGCTTCATCACCTCCGGCGGCAGGGTCTGCTGCGCGGCAAGAACGACGGTAATCAGAGTAGCCAGCATCACGGTTCTTCTATTGTGAGCACACGATTCAACTGGTCCGTTCGCAGGCCGCGCTTACGGCCCGAGGGCCAGCGGACCTCGATTTCGGCCGCCGTCGCCGTGCCCAGGCCGAAGTGCAGCCGACCGTCTTGCGCCGACAAGTAGCTGCCGGCCATGCCTGCGTCCTGCCGTTGCCCGTTCACCGTCGCGCGCGCACCGAGGCTCTTCAGCTTCCGTTGCAACCAGTTGTTCGGGCCGGGCCGGTTCCGGTAGACGACCGGCGCGCCGCCCAGCACGCTCATGACCGCGTCGAGAGCGCCATCGTTGTCGATGTCCCCGATCGCCAGGCCGCGCCCGGGCGCCACCGGACCCAATGACGATTCTTCAAAGCGCCCCTTGCGGTTAAACAGCACCAGGGGCGGCTCCTGGCTGCGCAAAGACGGATCGAGTTGCTGCACGTTATACATGACATGGCCTTGCGCGGCCAGCAGGTCCCTCCAGCCATCATTGCCGAAGTCGGCGAATGCCACGCCCCAGCCTGAGTGGATGGACGACAGCGCGCCCAAATTGGACAGCAGCGAGTGATAGCCGAACACACCGCCGCCCTCGTTGCGGAAGAGCGCGTATTTTTGCCGCGACAGCGTGGTCGCGACCACATCGGGCCGGCCGTCGTTGCCGTAGTCGCGGAAATCGACGCCCCGCGGGGAACTCGGCTGCGTGTTGGGCGATGCTGTTGGCGCGCTGCGTGCGTGGCGCTGTTCGTCTCTCTCGGCCTGGCGCTGACTTGGCCAAACTTACCTTCAGCGGCACGTACTCCAAAGCAGCGAATGAAGCTCAGCGGGCGGCGGTCATTGGCCTGTTGTTCGTCTGCAACTCGCTGACCATGGCCACTCGCGACTCTCATCACCGACTGGGTGATGCTCCAAGGCGTATCCTCCTCACGTCCATGATCACCGCGGTTTGGGTGAGCATCGTGGGCTACAGGCTTTGTGTGCTGGGGCGGACGAGCGTTAATTGGCGCGGACGGGGAAAGCCACCGGCGCCGACACCCGGCCATCCACAATGACACCGGCAACGTAGTTGCCCGTGGCCAGACCCGCGTCGAGCACAAACTGCACATCATGCGCGCTCGAGCCGTTGGCCGGCGTCACGGCGACCGCATCGTGCTGGACAAAGCCTACCGCCACTTTCATATGCGAGGCCGACACAGTGGCTCCCGCTTCCGCCATGCCGCTGACGTTCAATGTCACCAGTTCGCCCGGCCGCGCCGGACGCTGCGCGTCCACACGCTGTCCAGAGATGGAAGCAAAGTTGACGACGGGCGCCGGCTGATCGACCACCAGCACCGATGGCAGAGCCACATCGCTCCCCAACGCAATCCGCACCAGCGCCGGTCCGGGCGTCAACCCGGCGGGCACGCGGAACGTCAACAGTCCGCCTTGATTCGATACCACCGCCGCCGCACGATCGCCCACCGTCACCTGTACGCCGGGTACGTCGGCCAGCGCGCCGGTTAACCGGGCCTGGGCCGTGGCGCCAGCCGGAATCTCGATGCGTCCGGTTGCGCTGTCCGCAATCTGACCACGCACCATCGACAGGCGGGGCGGAGTCAAGGTGATCTGCACGCCGGCCGGCAGGGTCTGGATGCGGAGCCCGTTCAGCAGCGAAACGTTGAAGAGCCCGGTGGCCGCATTGGCCGAAACCTGCACGGCCACCAGCATACGATTGGGGCCGGTGACCCAGGCGCGCCGCACGTGTACGCCGCTGGCGCCAAAGGCGATCGATGAGTAGGCCTGATGGAAGTTACCGTTGGTAGCCAGCACTTCCACCACCGTCTCGGCGCCCAACGGCAACGACCCGGGGTTCACTGAAAAGCCCGGCGCCTCGGCCGCTTCAAAGTCGTACACCGGCGGGTTCTGCACAAACATCGAACTCTGCCCGTCAGTGCGGTCCACGTTCAGGGCCACCACGCGCGCCGGTTCCCCGGCCACGCCAGGCGGCGGCACCACGGTCATTGCGCCCGTCGACTTGTCGAAGGCGCGAATCTCCGCCGGCACTCCGTTGAACAGAATCTGCGTGGCATCCGTAAAGTTGGTGCCCACCACCGTGATCGCACGAACGCCATTGGCATCCACCGTGGCCACCGCGGACTGCACCAGCGGCGGATTGTTGCGCGTCAGCCGGAAGGCCGCGGGCAGCACGTACAGATAGTTGTCCTGCGTGAACGTCAAGTGGCGCACGCCCTGGCCGGAGGCGAGATTGAATTCAAGGTCAAGCTGCACGAAGCGCGCATCGAGCGAGTAGGGCTTCACGCCGCTATTCGGAATCGTCGCCGAGCCGCCAATGACATTCACCGCCGCGCGCGAATTCAGTCCGTAGCCCGCGGCCAGGATGAACGACCGCGCGCCGCTCACGGCAAGGTGCGCCGGGCTGACGGCAATCTGCGCCGGGAAGCTGTAGGTCTGCACGCCGAAGACCGCCGATGAAGTACGCCGCGCCACCGCAAAGTTGTGGCTGTCCACCACGGCGCCGGCGTCCACCACTAGGGCCTGCGCGCGGTTGGCATCGCGCGTACCGGGGAAAAACTGGGTTTCAAACGCGGTGCTGGCGTTCAGGAAACGCCCGTCAAAGTCGCGCGGCGGCGTGATGCCGGCATCGAACGACTCGCCTGCCACGAGTGGCGGCAGCGGATGGACGTAAAGATAGTAGGTTCCCGCCGGCACGCCGTTGATGCGGTATGTGCCATCCGGCTGTGTCAGCGCGCTGATTGCCGCGCCGTCCAGCGACAACGCCACCACCGACGCCATGTTCACGCCCGAGTTATTCAGCGTCACGCGGCCTGTGATCGAGCCCGTGAAAGAAAACGCACCGGCCACCGGATACAGCGTGGCGAGGCCCGCCACGTCGTCCGGCCCGATCGGCGTGGCCTTGGTGGTGGCGCGCGTTACGGACGTAGACATCACCGAAGAAGTAAGGGTGTGCTGCAAGCCCAGGCAGTGGCCGAACTCATGCACGATAGTGAGGAACGCCGACTCGGTCCAACTCGCCCGCTCGGCGGCCGCCGGCAAAATCATGGTGGACTTCAGAATCGGAATGAACAGTCCGTTGCCGCCGTCATACGGATCGGCCTTGATGGTGGGCCCGCCCTTGGCGTAGACGCCGGGGGGCAGTTCATCGAAGACCACTTCAATCGCCGGCGTGGCATGCTTCGTGCCGGCCGGGAAGAATCCGCCGAAACCGATCCGTAGGTCTGACGCCGTTACGTCGTTCCACGCCTTGGCCGCAAGCCGTATTTGGCTCACCAGACCACCGTAGGAATCGCCGGCGGGCAGCGTGGGCACTTGCTCGGAGATCAGGAACGGAACCGTCTTGTTCGGCAGCGCGTTCAAATCGAACCGCTCGTAGATTGGATTCCACGGCGCGGTCCGCGACAGGTACCGGACGAAATGATAGTAACCCTGCGCGTCAGGCGACAGCGCCAGCAGCGCGGCAAGGCAACCGAGGATTCGCCCGGCGTTCCGCATCGCTACTTGGCCGCTCCCAGCGTACGCTGCACGCGCGCTCGCAGCGTACGCTGCACGCGCGCTCGCAGCACGTCGAGCGGAATGGAGGTGCTTGGCTCGTCCACTTCGCCGCCCGTTGCCGGATCGCGCATGTCATGGATGGCCGCGCGCCGGGCCGTCAGCGCCGTAGCCGTAGAAGGCGAACTGGCTTCCTCCGGCGTCACGATATCAAAGAGCCCCTGCGAAAGGCCGATAATCTGGCGTCGCCCGCTCTTGCCGGCCCACAGGAAGAAGACATACTCGGCGCCGTTGGCCAGCTCAGGCGTGCCAGAGAAGGTCTGCCGGAGGCCCTGGAACGTGCCGCCATGCAAAAACACATCCACCACGGACGCCTGCGGGCCCTTCCAACGTTCGGTCACCACCGCGCGAATCTGCGTGACGATGAGCGGACCCTGGCGCACGGTGGAGATGTCCACCACGCGGCCGCGGACGATCTCGGTGGACTTCAGCACCATGTCGTCGAGCGTGAGCTTCTCCAGCGTCGTCGCAAAGACACATCCGGCGGCCAATACAGCCCAAGCCAGAAGACGTGTCATCATTTGTGCGAGCCCTTCCTGTACCCCTATCATGCACCCCGATTGCCAGGAAAATAAATTGAAAATAAAGGGTTTAACGCAAACTCGCAGCTCCCGGGCGGATAGGCGTGACACAACGCGCGCGACACTCCGACACACCCGGCGAACTATTGCAGAATCTTGGGCTTCGGCTCGTTGAAGATCAGCCTTACGTCTACGGTGAGCGCCTTTTCGTTGGGGATGTTGACGTGCCGCAGGCTACGCAGGTCGTCAAACAGCTTGTCTTCCTGAACCGTGTTGATGAACTTGACGGGGTACTCGGCGTTGAAAACGGCGCCGGGTTTCATGGTCCAGATACGGCGCATTTCATGTTCGCCATGCAGGTCCAGGCCCTGGAGAATGAGCTTCCCGAACGTGTACTTGGGGCCGGGCGTCACGCGCACCAACAGGTCGCAGACCTTGTCCTGGTCGCTGATCTTCCTCTCCACCGTCGAGGTGACGCCCATGTGCCCGTTGGCGCGCAGGACGCGGTGCATGTTCTCCTGCGCCTTGGGCAGCGAGGTAAGGTCGGCCACCTCGCCCGTCGAGACCGCGGCTGCCTTCACCAGCGCCGCCTCGGCCCCCGGCGCCCCTTCCACGGCGAGGCCGCCGAACGAGTAGCTCTCGCCTTCCTCGATCGTGACGGCCACCGCGAGGCCCTTCGCGGTGTCTGACGGCTTGGTGTCGACTTTGGTGAACTTCATCCGCAGCCGCCCACGCGCATCGTAGAGTGGCCGGACGCTCGTATCCAGCAACTCGCGGAAGCGCGCTTCGGTGTAGAGCGACCCCACCGCCACCGGGTGCAGCGTGTTCTGCAGCATGGTGGCTGAGATGAGCTTGTTGCCGGTGAATGAAACGGTGGCCACGGCGGGCAGACGGCCCGGCGGAGAGAACAATACGAAGGTCTTGCCGTCATCCATCGTCACCTTGCCCGTCACGTCGCCCGTCTGGCCTTTGGTCTTCAGATACTCGGCGATCGTCGCGCGGTAGCGCGCCAGCACGGTGTCTGACCCCGGGATCTTGTCGCCAAATAACGGCTCGCGTTCTTTGAGGAACGCCCGGAGCGCCTTTTCGTCGCCTGCGTCCAGGCGGTCAAATTTGTAATCGAAAAGCTGGTCGAAGTCGACCACTTCAAACGTCACGATGTAGCCGCGCTGGCTGGGCGCAGGGTCGTACCGGTAGCTCACGTTGAGGAACGCTTCATGGATCACCAGGTTGTCGCGCGCGGCCTCGGCCTTGCGTTTGTCGAACATCTCGCCTGCCTTGAGCCCAGTCACCGCGAGGATGGCCGCCTCCGGATACAGCTTGCTGCCGGTGGCGCGCAACCCTTCGATCGGATAGACGGCTTCTTCTGTCGCCGCAGCGGAGGCGGGTCTCGTCGTGGCGGCGGCCGCCGCCTTTGGCTTCGGCGCAGACTTGCGCGCTGGACGGGCCTGAGCCCAGGATGCGGCTGGAATGGCCAGCACCAGCAGCAGGATGGCAGCGGACTTCTTCATCTCCACTATTCTGTGACGATTTCCGGCCCTCGTGTGTTTCGAGTTGCTATGATGGACTTTCACCGCATGTCATACGATCTCGTGATCATCGGTAGCGGCCCAGGCGGCTACTCGGCGGCAGTCCGCGCCGGTCAATACGGACTGAAAACGGCCATCATCGAGAAGGACCCGAAATTGGGCGGCACCTGTCTGCACGTAGGCTGCGTACCCACCAAGGCCATGCTGCATAGCGCCGAGGTTTGGGATTACTTCCAGCACTCGCTCGAGCAGGGCATTCACTGCGACGGCGCGCGGCTGGATTTGCCGCTCGTGCTCGACCGCAAGAATAAGATCGTCGCCAAGCATGCCAGGGGCGTCGAGTTCCTGATGAAGAAGAACAAGGTCGAGATCATCCCCGGCTTTGGCGTATTGAAGGGCGGGGGGAAGATCGAAGTCACCTCCGAGCGCGGCGTGCAGACGATTGAGGCGAAAAACATCATCATCGCCACCGGGTCTGAGGCGCGCATGCTCCCCAACATGCAGCCGGATTCGACGATCCTCACCAACATCGAAATTCTGCAGATGGGCACGGTGCCCAAGTCGATGGCCGTGATTGGCGCGGGCGCGGTGGGCGTTGAGTTTGCGTCCATCTTCCAGCGCTTTGGCACGCAGTGCACCATTCTTGAGATGTTGCCGCGCCTGGTGCCGGTGGAAGACGAAGAGGTTTCAAAGGAACTTGAACGCTCGTTCCAGAAGCAAGGCATTCGCTGCGAGACCGGCGCGAAGGTGGAGTCGGTGCAGCGCGGCGGCGCGGGTGTGATTCTGAATGCGACGCTGGCCGGCGGCAAAACGGAGATCATCGAGGCCGAAAAGCTGCTCATTGCCGTCGGGCGCCGTCCGAACACAGACCGCATTGGCCTTGAAAATACGCGGGTCGAAGCAGAGCGTGGATTCATCAAGGTGAATGGCTTCCAGCAAACGGCTGAGTCGGGCGTCTACGCGATTGGCGACGTGGTCGCCGGCACGCCCCAACTGGCGCACGTGGCCACGATGGAAGGAATGGTGGCGGTGGCCCACATCGCCGGTAAGCCTGCCAAGCCGATTAACAAGAACCGCATTCCGGGCGCGACTTATACCGAACCGGGTATCGGTAGCGTGGGCATGACCGAGGCGCAGGCCAAGGCGGCCGGTTACAACGTCAAGGTGGGTAAGTTCCCGTTCCTGGCCAATAGCAAGGCGTCGATTCTGGGCAGTCACGATGGCTTTGTGAAGGCGGTCAGCGAGGCCAAGTACGGCGAAATTCTCGGCGTGCACATCATTGGGCCGCACGGCTATGAACTGATTGCCGAAGCTGTGACGGCGATGGAAGCCGAAGCCACGGTGGACACCATGATTGCCACCATTCACGCCCACCCCACGCTGTATGAAGCGCTCGGCGAGGCGTTCAACGCCGTCTACGGGCAGGCGATCAACGCCTAATCACTCCTGATGCCGCGGCTTTGCGAGTTACGGGATGTCGGCCTCACCGGCTACGCCGAGGGGCTGACCCTGCAGCGCCGTCTGGTGGCGGGGCGCAAGGCCGGACTCATTCCCGATCAACTCGTGTTTACCGAGCATCGGCCGGTGATCACGCAGGGACGGAATGCCAAGGCAGCCAACCTCCTTGCTTCTCCTGACTTACTCTCGCGCGCAGGCATTGACTTACACGCAACGAACCGCGGCGGCGACGTGACATTCCACGGGCCCGGGCAATTAGTAGGCTACCCGATTCTCGATCTCAAAGACTGGAAGCGCGACGCGGTGGCCTACGTACGCGCGCTCGAAGAAGTGCTTATCGGCGCGCTCGGTGAGTTCGGCCTGCCGGGCGAACGCGCCGCGGGCATGACGGGTGTGTGGGTGCGCGGCGCGAAGGTGGCCGCCATTGGCGTGCACTTGAGCCGCTGGGTGACATCCCACGGCTTCGCCCTGAACATCGACACAGACCTTGACTATTTTCGCTATATCGTACCGTGCGGGCTGACGCTCCCCGTCACCTCGCTCCGGAGCCTTGCGTGCCAAGCCTCGCGCGCGGCGGTGACCGGCGCGGTACGCAAGCATTTTGAACGTGTATTCGACTGCCGGCTGGCTGAGCCCGTCGAACCCCAACAATTGGAGAGGATTGCATGACTGATGTTGTGATGCCCCAAATGGGCGAGAGCATCGTGGAAGGAACGCTGACCAAGTGGTTGAAGAAGGTCGGCGATCAGGTCCAGCGCGATGAGCCGTTGTTTGAAATTTCCACCGACAAAGTGGACTCGGAGATTCCGGCGCCCGCCGCCGGCGTGTTGACCGAAGTGCTGGCGGCCGAGGGCTCAACGGTAGCGATCAACACCGTGGTGGCGCGCATTGGTGCAGCCGGTGGTGTGGCTGCGGCGGCCCCGGCTCCGGCCGTGGCTGCGGCTCCCCCGCCGCCTCCACCTCCTCCTCCCGCCCCGGTTGCTGTGGCCCCTCCTCCGCCTCCACCCGCGCCGGCGCCGGTTGCAGCGCCCGCGGCCCCGGTTTCAGAAGAGGCCGGAATGCTATCGCCGCTCGTACGCCGCATGGCGCGCGAGAACAATGTAGACCTTGCGCTCGTCACCGGCACCGGCGCCGGCGGCCGCGTCACCAAGCAGGATGTGGAAGCTTACCTGGCCAGCCGTGGCGCCGCTGCCCCCGCGCCCGCCGCCGCTGTTGCCGCTCCGGCGGCTCCCGTCGCCGCTGCGGCTGCTGCGGTCCCGCCGCCGCCCGCCGGCGCGGTACCACCGAAGACGCAAGTGGTGCCCATGACCACCATGCGCCAGAAGATCGCCGAGCACATGATCTTCTCCAAGCAAACCTCGGCTCATGTCACCACCGTGCACAAGGTGGACATGACCAAAGTGGCCAAGCTCCGCGACAAGATCAAGGGCGCGTTCCAGGAACGCTACGGTTTCAGCTTGACGTTCCTCTCCTTCATCGCCCGCGCGACGTCGGAAGCCCTCAAAGCGTACCCGCTCGTCAACGCCTCGATTGAAGGCAAGAACATCGTCTATCACAATGAGGTGAACCTTGGCATCGCCGTGGCGCTTGACGGCGGCAACGGCCTCATCGTGCCGGTGATCAAGAACGCCGATGAAAAGAACGTGGTGGGGCTGCAGCGCTACATCGTCGATCTCGCCAACCGCGCCCGCGGCAAACAGTTGAAGCCGGACGAAGTGCAGGGCGGCACCTTCTCCATTACCAACTTCGGCAGCTTCGGGAGCGTCTTCGCCACGCCCGTGATCAACCAGCCGCAGGTGGCCATCCTCGGTGTGGGCACGGTGGAAAAGACGCCCGTGGTGGTGGACGACATGATCGCCATCCGCTCGATCGCCTACCTGGCGCTCACGTTCGATCATCGCCTGATCGACGGCGCCATGGCCGATCAGTTCTGCCAGAAGGTGAAGCACATCCTCGAAAATTGGACCGACACGGTTCTTTAGCGAAGAACCCGCTCACTCTCTTCAACAAGGCCACGCGGCGGACCGCCGTGTGGCCTTGTTGCTTTGGGGGCGCTTACTGCACCGGCGCCAGCCAGTACTGCTCCAGCCTCGTATCGGCCATCAGCGATTAGGGCGGCAGCGCGTCAGCGCCTTCGTAACCTACTTCATTCTGTGGGATCCGTGGAATCTTGCCGCCCGCCACACTGAACTTGTACGTGCGGATCACCTTCCCGGCCGCCCGGTATTCCAGCGTGCACGCGCCTGGTGTGGCAATCAGCTTTGTCCATTTCACCGGCCCCATCCCGTGGGCCGTGATCGCATCCAACCGGAACTGCTGCCAGTGATTGTCGGTCACCACGGCTTCAAACAGCGCGATTTGCTTACCGGCGTTCATCAGGTGCATGGTGACGGGGATCTGCTTGTTGGGCGCTTAGCCCGGCAGTTCGCGCGTGCTCAGCCAGATGTCCACGCGGATGTCGGCGTAGGCGTCATTCACCGGCCCGATGAGGAAGGCCGCTTTGGACCAGGGGCCGCTGCGCACCATCTCGGTCTTCGGGTCAAACGGGTCGGCGCTTTTTTCAACGCTGATGGTGAACGGATAGGAACTGATGGTCTTACCCTGCAACTCCACGTTGAACGTATAGTCTCCGGCGCCGAGTTTGCCGAAGCCCATTAGGCCGTCGGCGGCTTTCAGGTTTCCAAACGCATTGTGCGGCGGCCAGGGCTCGACGGCCGTCTTCGTGGTTAGCACCGTGGAGCCTCCTTTCTTGATGACGATGCTGGCGGGCGTTTCACCCGGCGGCGGAAAGAGCACCGGGACCGACTCGGCCATCATGAAACTGCCTTGCTGGGGAAAGAAGCGCATGTTCAAGAGCGCGTCCATGGCCACGTACGTAGGCGGTGTTTGGGCCACCAGGGCAGCGGGCAGGGAAGCAAGCGCGGCGGCGATCAGGTAGCGACAGTTCATAGGATCCTCCAAAGGAGATCCCAGAATTGAGCCACGGCGCGGCTCACAGTCGCGTAACAATTTTGAACGCGCTATGATCGAATCCGGGCGCGGTTCGCACTCGCCCTGGTGAAAGAGACAGACGTGAGTAGTTTCGGAGGAACCTTTTTCATGCCGTTGCAGTCCCCCCCCAGTTGAGCGGCAGTCCGCGTTTGCAAAAGGCCGTCAACAACGCGCCGGCGGTGCACGTTGGTGAGTCGAATGAGGGCGTTGCGGCGATGCAGCGCGGCCTGATCGACCTGGGCTACCCGATGCCGAAGTCCACCAAGCCGGGTGGCGCCACCGACGGCATTTATCCCACATTTCCGTCTTGAGCCGCGCGTGCGAATCTCCTGGATGCTCGTCCGCAGCAATATCCATAAGGGTTTGAAGGCAGCAAAGACCCCTGCGGAGGACAGTACCCAATGGGTGACAAACAAAACCAGCCCTTTCAGCTCTCTTGCAACGGCCTTCTCAAGATCGACTGCCGGGGATCGCGCGTTACTTCCGATGGTGGTCTGATCCTGGTGCGTGAGTTGGACGAACGGCTGGGCTTCGGTGATCTCATTGCCCAACACCTGACCGACTCACGGCGCGGCAAGAATACACAGCTTCCGCTGGCGGATTTACTGCGCCAGTCCGTCTACAGCCGGATTGCTGGCTACGAGGATGTCAACGATGCCGAGCGGCTCTCGCAGGATCCAACCTTCCGGCTGATTGGCTCCGAAAAGACC
>VFZP01000153.1 GCA_016871115.1 Acidobacteriota bacterium | reverse complement strand
AGGTGTTCCACAAGCACAGCTCTCCCGCTACACCCGCGGATTTCCAAGCGTGGTGGTCTACTTTTCGACCGCCACAATCCACCGCTCAAGCGGCGTTTCGTGGTCTATTATTGCTCCGCCGTTTATAAAATCCATCCCAACCAATGGCACACGGAGCGGGATGTAGTGCCGCCGCAACCCGTCCCCAGCCACCAGCGCCGCGGAGCCGCCGGTTTGGGTTGCGACGTGAGTGAACTGATGGCCGAGCCGCGAAGTTCTTCCACCACCGCCAGCGCGCTCGCCGGGCGGTCCGCGGGTTCGAGCGCGAGGCACCGCATAATGAAGTCTTCCCAAACCTCCGGCAGCCCGGGGGCTATCTTGCGTGGAAGCCGCGGTTGTGACCGCAGGCGCTTGGTCACTTCCCCTTTGGGGAACGGCCGGGCGCCAGTCACCATCTCATACAGCACCAGACCGAACGCGTAAATGTCCGCCTGGGGTCCGGCGTGGTGGCCAAGGAGTTGCTCAGGCGCCATATACTCCGGCGTGCCCACGATGCCTCCCGGCCGGCTTTCGTCAGCCTCTCCGGCGGGCGATTGCGCGCGCCACGCCAAAATCCGTAATCACGGCGCGCGTGCCGGCAATCAAAACATTGCCCGGTTTGAAATCGCGATGCACACTGCCGCATTCATGTAGGGCCGCGAGCCCGCGCGCCATCTGCGTCGCCAGCGGCAGCGCTGCTTCCGGGGTGAGCCGTCCGGTCCAGCCGAGATACCGGTTGAGCGTTTGCCCGTCCACCAGTTCCATGGTGAAGAACATGCGACCGGCGGCTTCATCGTGCGCGAGGTCAAACAGCCGGCAGATGTTGGGGTGCGTCACCTGCCGCGCCAGTTGGACTTCGCGGCGGAAGCGGTCGAGAAACTTGGGGTCCTGCAGCAGATCGGGACGGATCGTCTGCAGCGCAACCTTGCCGCCCAGTTCGAGATCGTCCGCCTCGAACACTTCGCCCATGCCGCCCTTGCCAAGCAGCCGCACAATGCGGAAACGCCGGGCCAGTACTTCGCCGAGGCGCACCCCGCCGTGTGGCGCTTCCACGGACAGCGTCGGGCTATCAGGTCCGGCGGGCAGAGGCATGCTCATCGGCTCACTGCAGCTGTGGTTACTGAATTATACAGGAGCGCCCAGATCTCCGGCGCTACCCGTTCGTGGCGCGGTCGACCATGTCGGCGGTCTGCACCACCGGCACCATCGCCCGCACGTCGTGCACGCGCACCAGGTGTGCGCCGTGGCTGATCGACAACGCCACGGCGGCGGCAGTGGCCATCAGCAGGCCTTCGGGCGTGGACTGGTTGAGGAACGACTTGCGCGACGGACCGGCCAGGATGGGCACGTCGAGCCGCTGCAGCGCACCGAGGCCGGCAATCAGCCGCGCGTTCTCTTCCTTGCGTTTGCCGAAACCGAAGCCCGGATCGATTACCAGGCGGCCGGCTTCCACTCCAGAGCGCCGCGCGCGGTGCACGGCTGCTTCGAGTTCGGTGGCCACCATGCCGACCGGATCTGGCAGCGGCGGGAGCTTGGCCCAAGTCTCCGGAGTGCCGCGCATGTGGTTGAGGATCAGGCCCACGTTGCGGAGCGACACGGTTTTGGCGAGTTGTGGATCGAACGTCAGGCCAGAGACGTCGTTGATAATTTCCACGCCGAGGTCGATCGCGCGTTCGGCCACGGTGGACTTGTAGGTATCCACGCAAACCGGAATGGTCAGCTTATCGCGCAGGCGCTTGAGCACCGGAATCAGGCGGCGCACTTCCTCCGCTTCGCTGACGCGCGTGGCGCCGGGGCGGGTGGACTCGGCCCCGATATCGACAATGTCCGCCCCGTCCTGCTCCAGTTGCAAGGCGCGGGCGACGGCCTGATCGGGGTCAAGGAACTGCCCGCCGTCAGAGAACGAATCGGGCGTGACGTTGAGCACGCCCATGATCAGCGTGCGGTCTCCCAGTTGCAGTTCACGGTGCGGGAGTTTCCAGAGATAACGTTTGCGGCTGCTGCTCATGAGTGCGCCGCTTTACCCGTACTCGAAGCCGGCGATGGCAAATACGCTGGAGTTGTTGTGCACCAGCGGCAGCGCATTCGGCTGACAGGCGAGACTCATGCGCACCAGGTGGCGGGCCGGTTGGAAGCCGTGGTCGATGGCCAGCTGTATGGCGTCGGAGTTGTCCGGCAGCAGATCCCAGAAAATCTCGTCGTTCGGGAACTTGGCGAGAAAGCTCTCAAGCAGCCGTCGCGCGGCGTCGCGCGTACGCACTACCGACGGGCCGAAGTGCCTGGCCTGTGCGCCGGGGCGGTGCAGCGCGTAGCCGTGCCCCACGAAGTATTCAGGTTCGATCTGCTTGGCCAGCGACTGCAGCAGCGGAATGCGATAGGCGCCGAAGTAGGCGCGGTCAAACGACGGGTCGATCACATAGGGATGTAGCACATGCTGTTCGCCCGCGGGCGTCTCGAAACGAAGGCCTGGCGCGCGCCGCCAGCGTTCCACCGCGCACTCGTCCTTGAAGCCGAGTTTGGCGTAAATGGGGCGGCCTTCGCTGGTGGCGTCGAGCTTGGCGATCCGTGTGCCCTGGGCTTTCACCGTGCCGAGCGTATGCTCCAGCAGCGCCGTGGCCATGCCTTTGCCGCGATAGTTGGGATGGGTGAGCACCATGCCGATCCACGCCAGTTCCGGCGCGTACGAGATGGCGGTGGTGGAGGCGACGATGCGGCCGTCGGCCTCGATGCCGAAGCAGCCCGCGGGTGCGAGCGTGAGCAAGCGGGTCCAGTCGGCCTCGGTCTGGTTCCATTGCGCCTGACGGCTGAGATCGGCCAAGTGCGGCATATCGGATGCTTTGAGAAGTCGGATTTTGTGAGCAGACATGCGGGAAGGGTCGTAAACTTATATTGTACGTCCAACGCGGCCTCCTCGAGTGGTCTGCGGCGGCGCAGGGCTTCAGTGTAGGCGCACAGCGTGTCGTCGTCAAACAGCACGAACGTCACGGTTTCGATGCTTCCCTTGGTTTGGATGAGGTGGTTCACCACGGCTTCCATTGCCACGTCGGCGGCTTCGAGCAGCGGATAGCAAAACGCGCCCGTACTGATGGAAGGGAAGCTGACAATGCGGAGTCCGCGCGCTTCGGCCATCTGCAGGCAGCGCTGGTAGCAGGAGGCGAGCAACTCATCCAGCCCGCGCGCGCCTGCGCGCCACACCGGGCCGACAGTGTGAATCACGAATTTCGCCGGCAGATCTCCGGCGCGCGTGATGACGGCTCCGCCAACCTCGCACTTGCCCTGCGCGGCGCGAATGCGGTCCAGGTCTTCCATGATCTTGGGGCCGCCGGCGCGATGGATGGCGCCGTCCACTCCGCCGCCGCCCTGCAGCGCCGAGTTGGCCGCACTCACGATGGCGTCGGCCGGGACGCGCGTAATGTCGCCCTTGACGGTTCTCACACGCCTGTCACCGCAGAACACTTCCATACTTGCTATCGTCTAAGCAGGGTTACATCATGGAAGCTTTCGCCGCACGGCCGGCGGGTACGGTCGTTTTCTTCGATATTGACGGAACGCTGTTGCGCCGTTCTGGACCGCATCACGGGCGGGCGCTGGAGGCTGCCGCACTCGCTATTACCGGACGCCGGGTTTCTACCGCAGGCGTACCTACGCAGGGAATGATGGACCGCACCATACTTGAGTTGATGCTACGCTCGATCGGGTTGCCGCCCGAAGAAATCCGGATCGCCATGCCGCGGATGGTGGCGGCCGCGCAGGCGCACTATGTGGGCCACGGCCCGAGGACGCTGCGCCATCGTGTGTGTCCGGGCGCGCGCGCGACGCTGACGGCGCTGCGGGCGGGCGGCGTGCCGCTCGGCCTCGTCACCGGCAACCTCAGCCGCATCGGCTGGCGGAAATTGGCGCACGCCGGACTGACCAGTTTTTTTCGCTTCGGCGCGTTTGCCGAACAGGCCGAAGACCGCGCGGGCCTGGTGCGCCGCGCGCTGGATCTGGCGCGGCGTCAGGGCTGGCTGAGCGCGCGCACCCGCGTGTGGCATGTGGGCGACCATGAGAACGACATTCTCGCTGCACGCGCCAATGGTGTCGGTTCGATTGCTGTAGCCACCGGCGTTTCGCCTGCGCGCGATCTGGCGGAGCTGCGTCCTGATCGCTTGCTGCGCAATCTGCATGAGTTCCGTCTGGAGTTGCTCCAGTCATGATGCGGCGCCGTGAATTCATGCCCACGGTCCTCGCTGCAGTGGCTGCCGGGTGCGGCGGCGGCAGCGCGCGCGGCGCCGTGAAGGCTATCGTGGGAGGAACGCTCATCGATCCCGGCGGCCAAACGTTGCCGCGCGGCGTGATTGTAGTGGCTGGTTCCAGCATCACCCAGGCCGGCTCGCCCGGTAGTGTGACCGTGGCCCCAAGCTCCGAGCAGTGGAATGCAACCGGGCGTTTCATCATTCCCGCGCCGATTGAACTCGGCTACGGTGTGCCGCTGCCGCGCATTGAAACGCTGAACGATGCGCGCGCGATTCTCATCAGTACGCCGTGGGCCGTTGAGGGGATGGTGTCGGATTCCGATGAACTGCCGCCGTTTCTGGTGCGTCGCCTCAGAGATACGGATACGGTGGTGGTGCCGCGGCTGGCGCGGCACGAGGCCGACCCGGTCCGCCTGGAGCGCGTGATCAGGCATGTGAAACAACTGCACCGGGCCGGCGTGCGTCTGGCAGCGTTCGGTGAACCAAGCGCGATGGCCGAGTGGACCTTGCTTGAGCGCGCGGGGCTGACGCCCCCGGAAGTGCTGCGCGCCACCACGGTGAATGCCGCCCGCGCGGCGCGCATGCACGAGGACATGGGAGTGCTGCGGGTGGGCTACCGCGCCAATCTTTGGGTGCTGCGCGAGAACCCTTTGATGTCGGTGAGCGCATTGGCCTCGGTGGATGCCATGCTGGTTGAGAGAAACTGGAAAAACCGGTGACTCCACCTTCTTCAGCCCCGCAGTCCTTGGCAGTGAAACGCGCGCAGGTGGAGTTTCACAACTTCGCTTCGCTCGGTGAGCCGGACCGCGCGCTCAATAAGTACACCGTCGAAAATCAGCGGCGCGGCGAAATGATCGCGCGGCATTTGTCGTTTATCGAGTCGCTCACGCCGTTTCTCGAAATTGGCGCGAACGTGGGCCACACCAGCTATCTGCTGGTGAACCACTTCGAGGTGGATGGGTTTGCGCTCGACATCTCGACCGATGCGCTGCGGCACGGCAAGTTCCTGATGGACCACTGGGGCTTGTCGCGCGCGCCGGTGCGCATCGGCGGCGATGCGTTGAATCTGCCGTTCAAGGATGCGTCCCTGCGGTTCGTGATGACGCACCAGACGCTCAGCCAGTTCCTCGATATCGAAGCGGTGTTCCGCGAAGTATCGCGCGTGCTGATGCCGGGCGGCGTGTTCTTCTTTTCCGAGGAGCCGATTCGCCGGCTGCTTTCGCTGGGCCTGTATCGCTGCCCCTACTACGACACGATGAAGCCGTGGGAGCGGTGGTTGTACGATTGGGGGCTACTGGGCTTTGTGGCCAAGGACGTGATCGGCGCGCATCAGGAAGAGAGCTTCGGAATCCGCCAGAACCACCGCATGCGGTTGGGCGACTGGCATGCGCTGGTACAGAAATACTTCGCCGCGCAGGAGTATGAAGTCAACGTCGCCGAGAGGGGCCGCGCCGACCATTGGGTGCGCGCGCTGGGACGGAAGATCGACAAGTACGGATCGGACTGGGTGCCCGCGCGGCTCCTGGGCGGCACGGCGGCATGGTTTTGCCGCAAGGCGGGCGCGGCGCCGGCGGGCACACAGACATTCATGCCCGCGTTTGAAACATTCATGCGGTGTCCCGATTGCGGTGGCAATCTGGCGCGCGATGCGCAGGAGACGTTGCGCTGCACGGCGTGTGCGTATGAAGCGCCGGACGAAGGCGGCGTGTACAACCTGATCCGCTCGACCGAGCGGCGCGATCTTTATCCGGGCGACCGTGCGGACCTCATCGATTTTTCAGTCTCCGGCCACGAAGCGAAATTCATAGGCCCTTGGGAGCAACTCGAGGGTGTCTTCGGCGGCCAGTACCGCTGGCTCACCGGCCAGCCCGCGCGCGCGAAGTTGACGCGTGTGAAGGACGGACCGCAGAAGCTGCGCATCCGCGGCTTCACCCACCAGTCTTCGCTTGAGCAAGGCGCGCCGGCGACGGTGGTGGTGAAGGTGAACGGCCAGGTTTTACCTAAGTTCACGCTGGACCGCGTCGGCTTGTTCGTGCTGGAGGCCGACGTGGCTGACGCACCGGAATATGAGCTTGAGATTCAAGCGTCACCGCAGTGGCACGCGCTGCCCGATGATCGGTGGCTCACTGTGAACCTGTCGATGATTCGCCTGGTGGACCGCGCGTAAAGAGTGGCAAGACTGTAATCTGAAACTATGCGTCCTGGTGCTGCACTCTGGCTGGTCCTGTGGCCGGCCCTCGCCACTGCACAGTCAGCGCCGGCTGCCTCCGCCACGCCAACTCCCGCGCCTTCCGCCGCGACCCCTGCGCCCGCTGAGCGCCAGGATCTCAACCTGCTGGGCCGCACTCGTACGAATGCCGGTGAGAGCCGCCGGAACGAGAACGTGCAGTTCAACCTCGTTGACAACAACGCGCTGAAGGAAATGAACTCGCGCATGGGGATCACCGCCACGGTCTATGACGAGTTTCGCGCCGACCGGGCGTACTTCGGCGCCGAGTTTGGCAACCGTCCGTCGAATCCCATTCATCTGGCCCCGGCGCGCTCGCCGGCTGGTTTTCATGGTTCGGCGTTTTGGGCGCACCTCAACAGCGTGTTCAACGCGCGGTCGTTCTTCACCGTAGGCGAAATGCCGCCCGCGCGCGATAACAACTACGGAGTGGCCTTCACGCGCAAAATCTGGAAGAACGCGGCCTTCAGTTTCGACGCGTCGCAGAATCGCATCCGCGGCAACGTGAACGGAAACATTCTGTTGCCCTTGCCGTTTGAGCGGATACCGCTGGCGGCTGACCCCGCGCGGCGCGCCCTGGTCATGCGTTTGATGAGCGTGTTCCCGGACGAGGCGCCGAACCGGCGCGATATCAACGAGCGCATGCTCAACACCAACTCGCCGCAGCGCATCGATGACGACGCGATCAGCGGGCGGATTGACCAGACGCTGTCGGCGCGCGATACGGTGATGCTGCGCCATGCTTTCACGTCGCAAAAGGTGGACGCGTTTCAGCTCACCGCCGGGCAGAATCCGGACACCACGACGCGCGCCCATACGTCCGCGTTGGGCTGGACGCGCGCCTGGACCGCCGCGACGAACCTCGCCGTAACGGCCGCCTTCGATCGCGTCACTTCGCTGCTCGTCCCCGAACCGAATGCGATCGGCCCCGCGGTGAGCTTAGCGAATGCGATCTCAGCGGTAGGTCCGTCCTCGTCGATTCCGCTCAATCGCGCGCAGAACCGCTTCCGCGGCGGCGCGGCGCTCCGGCAGACGCGCGGCCTCCATAGCTGGTATCTCGGCGGGGACCTCGTGCGCCGCCAGATCAACGGTTTTGAAGTATCCAGCCACCGCGGCACGCTGCAATTCCGCAACGACTTTGGCCGCGACATCATGACCAACTTCCGGCTCGGCACGCCCAACCGCTTTTCAGGCGCCACCGGAAACATCCACCGCGGCTTCCGCCAGTGGGAACCGTCGCTGCACGCGGGCGACTCCTGGCGTGTGAACTCGCGCCTTGCCGTGCAATACGGCGTGCGCTGGGATGCGGTTTCGACGCCCACCGAAGTGAATGGCCTCAATACGCTGCCCTACTCGTGCGACTGCAACAATGTCGCCCCTCGCCTGGCGTTGGCGTGGCGTCCCGGCGCCACCTCGCGCTGGGGAGTGTTTCGCGCGGCGTCCGGCACGCATTTCGGCGAGATCTTTCCCATCACCTTCACGCAGATCCGCTACAACCCGCCGCTGAATCAGAAATTCGAAATCCAATCGCCGGACATGGTGAGCGCCTTCTCTACTCTCAACGTGCCGGTGGATCCCAATGCGCGCACGGCGATCTTCATCATCTCGCCCGATCTGCGCACGCCCTACTCGCATCTGTACAACGCTGCGTGGGAGACGCGCTTCGGCTCGGCGTGGCGCGTGCAACTCGGCTATGCGGGCAGCCGCTCGCACAAGCTTTTCCTGATGAACTACACCAATCGCGCGGTTGTCGATTCGGCTCTGCCCCTCACCACCGCCACCATCACCGCGCGGCGGCCCGATGCGCGTTATCACGACGTGCGCCGCATCAACAACGGATCGCACGGCTACTTCGACGCGGCGCGGGTGGCGCTGGTGCTCACGCGCTGGCACGGCCTGACAATCGACAGCGCGTACTGGTGGAGCAAGGCGATCGATCTCGGCGCGGGCTACACGAATACGGGCACGGGCGAAGACGGGCGCCAAAGCCAGTCGCAGATGGAAGACAACATTTGGGCGGATGTGAAGGGTCCGAGCGCATTCGATCAGCGCCACGCGCTGCTGCTGCGGTCTTCCTTCACCACGCCGCGCCCGCCCGTGGGCGCGGGCGGATTCCTCCGCAAGCTCATCGGCTCCTGGGATGTGGGCGCGGTAGCGCTGGTGAAAACGGGCACACCGTTCTCCGTGGTAACGGGCTCAGACGGGCCCGGCTTCGGCAACGTGGACGGAGACCAGGGCGATCGCCCGAACCTGCTTGACCCGTCGATTCTCGGCCGCACCTTGGGGCATCCCGATACGTCGGTGGCGCTGCTTCCCCGCACTGCTTTTGCCTACATCCGCCCAGGTGAGCGGCGGGGCAACCTCGGCAACAACACCTTCCGCAAGGCGGGCATTGCCAACGTGAACGCGTCGCTCAGCCGCACGGTGACGGTGGCGGCAGACCGGCGGCTGGACCTGCGCGCCGAGGGCGTCAACTTTTTCAACACCCCGCAGTTTGCCGAGCCGTGGCGCGAATTGACGAGCCCCAATTTTGGCTTCATCACCAACACGCTGAACGATGGCCGCGTGCTGCGCTTCACCGCGCGGTTTCTCTGGTAGCGCCGCCGCCAGCCTCAATACGAGGAGGCGGTGAGCGCGGCCGAGGCTTCCTCCAGCCGTCCGCCCACGCGCAGCGGATTGGCATGTTGGTCGTCCCAACAGGCCAGCACCAGGATTTGCCAGAGTTGCCGCCGCTAGTCCCGTGCTCCGCTCTGGTGTTCAGTCCAAAGCCGGCGGGTGACGCCGAGGTCGACATACTGGCCCATCTCCCGGCGTTCCAGCAACATGGCTTCAAAGAGGCCTTTCAGGCTGGTTCGGAGCCATTGGCGCATCGGGACCCCGAAGCCCATTTTGCGGCGCGTGAGGATGGCGGAGGGCAGGTGCGGCGTCATGGCGTCGCGGAAGATGTGCTTGCCGCTGCCGTTGTGGAGCTTGTAGTCCGCCGGCAAGCGGCCCGCGAAGTCGCCGAGGCGATAGTCAAGCGACGGGCTGCGCGACTCCAGTGAGTAGGCCATGGTGGCGCGGTCCACTTTCACCAGAATGCAACTGGGAAGGTAGGTGTCGGCATCCACGGCTTGCAGGCGCTGGAGCGGCGGCAGGTGCGCGAGACGCGAGACGCGCTGCAGGCATTCCTCGCGCGGCCCGTAACCGCTGGCAGCCAGTTGTTCCTTGAGGACGGGCGAGAGCGCCTGTTCAAAGAGCCCGTTGAAGCTGAAGGCGGTCATCGCGTGGTGGTAGCCTTCGCCGAGTTCCTGTGCGATGCCGGAGAGCGTAGCTTTGGCGCGAACGTAGCGGGGCGCCCAATCGAGAGCCGGGTAGGCGTCAGCGAGCGGCCGCACGACGTTCCTCCTTACCCAGGCGGGCACGAGGCCGCGGACCCGCTCCTCGGCCATCGCGGGGCGGTAGCACCGGTAGCCGCCCAGCAATTCGTAGGCGCCGTCTCCGGAAAGCGCAACGGTGTCGAATTGCCGCGTCATGCGGGCCAGCGAGAGCGTGGGTAGAGCCGAGGCGTCCGCGAACGGCTCGTCGAAGAAGCGCGCCAGCACGCCGAGCATCTCCAGCACGGCGGGCGACACGATTTCTTCGGGGTGTTCGGTGCGATAGCGGTTCGCCACGAGCCGCGCGTATTGCACCTCGTCGAAGTCCTCGTTGGTGAAGCCGATCGAGTAGGTCTTCACCTGCGCTTGTTGCTGGCGGGCCATCATGGCCACGGCTGCGCTGGAGTCCAGCCCGCCGCTGAGAAAGCCGCCGACAGGTACGTCGCTGATCATGCGGCAGCGCACGCAGTCCTCGGCGAGGGCGGCCACTTCGCCGCGAGCGCGATCGTAAGGCTGAGGGTTGGGATCGGGCTCAAACCGTGGCGACCAGTAGTGCCGCAGCGTGGCCTCCTCGCGCGCTTCGCGCCACAGCAGGCTGTGGGCGGGGGGGGAGTTGCTCCACGCCGCGGTAGATGCTGCGCGGCTGGATCACATAGCCGAAAGCGAGGAACTGCGCGACACTTTCCCGGTTCACCTCCGCGCCGAAGCCGGGCAGGACGGTCAGGGCTTTCAGTTCGGACGCGAAGGCAATCGGGAAGCCGGGCTGGGCCAGCGAGTAGTAGAGCGGCTTCTTGCCGTAGCGGTCTCGCGCGAGGAAGAGCTCGCGTTTCCGGAGATCCCAGATGGCGAAGGCGAACATGCCATTCAGGTATTCAGGCATCCGCACGCCCACTTCCTCGTAGAGGTGGACCAGCACTTCGGTGTCGGAGGCGGTGCGAAAGCGATGGCCTTTTTTCTCGAGGCCGTCGCGCAGTTCAAGGAAGTTGCAGATTTCGCCGTTGAAGACCACCTGCAACGAGCCGTCTTCGTTGCCGATGGGCTGGCCGCCGCCGCCCACGTCGATGATGCTCAGCCGCTGGTGTCCGAGCGCGACGCGATCGCTCACGAAGTGGCCAAAGGCGTCCGGACCGCGATGCTCGATCCGCTTGCACATCCGCTCAATCAGCGGAAATGCGGCTATTTGCTGATTGCCGGCGGTAAAACCTGCGATGCCGCACATGATGGTTCCTTTGTTGTTGGGGGGGCCGCCCGTGCCTGCGGAAACCAACCGGGGCTGCTGGAGGATGAACAGGGGAGAGCAGTGGGCATCGAGCGATGCGCGCTCTTGGACGGTTTGTCCTGTTGCTTTGGGTTTAGCATCGGCCGCGCATCGCGGCGAGCCTGATGGCGCGTTAAGAGCCTGCCGACAGGCCCATGATCTGGAAGCCGCCGTCCACGTAGATGACGTTGCCCGTCACGCCGCGCCCGAGCGGGGAGGCAAGGAAGACGGCGGTGTCGGCCACTTCGGCGGGGTCCGTGTTACGCTTCATCGGCGCGAGCGCGGCGACGCCGCCGAGGACTTTCGAAAAATCCTTGATGCCGCGCGCGGCGGCCGTTTTGATGGGGCCCGCCGAGATCGCATTCACGCGGACGTTCGACGCGCCGAGGTTCGCGGCGAGGTAGCGCACGCTGGCTTCGAGGGCGGCCTTGGCCACGCCCATCACGTTGTAGTTCTCCACCACGCGCACGGCGCCCAGGTAGGACAGCGTTAGAATCGAGCCGCCTTCGGTCATCAACGGCGCGAGCGCGCGAGAGACGGCGACGAGCGAATAGGCGCTCACGTCATGGGCCAGCGCAAAGCCGGCGCGCGAGGTTTCGACAAACGGCCGCGCGAGGTCCTCGGGATTCGCAAACGCGATGCTGTGCACCACCACGTCGAGCTTGACGCCGTCGGCCTGGAGCGCGGCGGCGAGTGCGGCGATCTCTTCGTCCTTTGAGACGTCGCACGCCACGACGCGCTCGGCTCCCACTCCCGCGCCGAGTTCTTCCACGGTCTTCTGCTGGCGCTCGTTTTGATAGGTGAGAATGAGGCGCGCGCCTTCGCGTTGATAGGCTTGCGCAATCGCATAGGCGATGCTCCACCGGTTGGCGAGTCCTAAGATGATGGCGGTCTTGCCGCTGAGTAAGCCGGACATGATGAACCCGCTAGTTTACCGCGCCGGCAGCAGCACCACGGCCGCCCAACCGCCACGCGTGAGTACACTGCCGCGCACGGGCAGTTCGTCCACTTGCTGCGCCATTAGTCCGCTCAGCGCCAGACGGCCGCCGGGCGCGAGCACGCGGCGCAGGTCCGGCAGCAACTCCAGCAGCACTCCCAACTGAATGTTGGCCACCACGAAGTCGCAGGAGCCCGCGCGCACCGCATCCACCGAGCCCGCGAAGGCGGCTCCGTTGCGGGGCGGGGCCGTGAAGTCGAGGTCGCAACCGAAGGCACACTGCGCGCCCAACATGCGGGCGGCTTCGCTCAGGAGCCCCGAGCCGCAGCCCACGTCGAGGAACAGGTCACCGGGGCGCAGGAAGTCCTCCATGGCCGTCAAACATAATTGCGTAGTTGCGTGGTCACCATTGCCGAAGACGTTGCCGGCGTGCATGGCGAGACGAATGCGCCCGGGCGGCGTGGCGGACTCGTCGCCCGGCGGTGTGAGGTAGAAGCGCCGGCCCACTTCCACCGGGCGCCATTCGCTTTGCCACGCCGCGTTCCAGTTGCGCGGCGTCATCTCCTCGATCACGGGACGCCAGCGCGCGAGCGCTTCGGCCAGCGCCTCGGCCCCGGCGCGTTCGGCCGCCCAGAACGCGGGCGGTTCTTCTTCTACTCCGGCGAGTTCCGCGGCGGCAACGGCGAGGAGCAAGGCCTCGTCAAAATCGTGGACCGCCTGAGGCGGCAAAATAACCCGAAACATACTGTTGACAACTTAGACGAACTTACTCTATCATACTGTTCAGAGGATCCGCGCACATGCTTGCCAATTGTACAAGTTCAGAATGCCTCACTGGCGCGGCCCGGTTCGGCTACCGCGTACCGGTGAACTTGTGCTTTCTCCGCCTCGATATAGCTCAATGGGTAGAGCATCGGCCACATCAGCCGAGGGTCGCGGGTTCGAATCCCGCTATCGTCAACTAAAGCCAACTGTAAATTGGCCTTAAACAGTTAAGCCGGGCTTGCCTACCGCTCACGTTCGCTGAACGTTTCGTCAGCGAACAACCCTCTCCACTCTGCGCTCCTGTGGTTCCACTGGCCTCTG
>VFZP01000152.1 GCA_016871115.1 Acidobacteriota bacterium | reverse complement strand
CTGCCGCTGTAGATCCCGAGACCCACTCGCCGTAGCCGTTGTAGATTTCGGTCTTGCGTACTTCGCCATTCGGGATCGATTGCTCCATCTCCTGTGACCAGCAGGGATGGGGCTTTCCCGGGTTGACGTTGGAGAAGAATCCGTACTCCTTAGGCTGCGCGTCGTTCCAGAAGGTGCCCGGCTGCGAAGCAACGAATTCGATCTTCACAATCGACTTCGGACTCTTGTAGCCATACTTCCAAGGCAAAATCGCGCGAGACGGAGCGCCGTTCTGCGCCGGGAGCGGCTTGCCAAAGAGGCCGGTGACAAACAGCGCCAGCGGATGCATCGCTTCGTCCATGCGCAGTCCCTCGTAGTAGGGCCAGTTGTACCACGGCGCCATCTTCATGCCCGGCATCTGCTCGGGCCGCGAGACGGTGACAAAGCGCAGGTACCTGGCCTCCGGCTTCGGATCCACTTTTTTGATGAGAGCGGACATCGAAAGCCCGTCCACGGCACGGCCATCGCCCAGCGCTCGACGCACCGGAAGCGGTAGACGCGCTCTTCAAGAGGCATGGATTTGAGAAGCTGGTCGAGATCGAACTTCTGCGGCTTGTCCACCAGGCCTGTTACTTCAAAGCTCCATGATGAGGAGACGAACGCGCCCACGCTGTTTTTCACCGCCTGCTTGTCGGTGGGGTGGAACTCATAGTAGTTGTTGTATCCCGTGGCCGCCCACTCGGGCGTGAGCGTGACGCCCTTCAGTTCGAACTCGGGATTGCGTTTGGCCGCCGCTGGTGGCGCGCCCGCAAGCAGCGCCGTGCCACCGAGGCCAGCAGCAATCGTTCGCACCAGTTGGCGGCGATTGATCCAGGCGCTTTCCGGCGCGGCTTCGCGTTCGGGTAAAGACCAGGGCTGAGGAATGCGGAGCAGCATGGCGTGTTTTCCTCGTTCCTCCATATGATGCCCGAACCGGCGCGTTTTGTTTCAGCGAAATGAAGTGGCAGACCGGACCGACCGCCTGTTATCCTAAAAAATCAGATTCGCCGCCCGTCGGCAAGCAGCTATTTCGACCGAGGTTTCACCACCACCATGTCAGGACATTCCAAGTGGCACACAATTAAGCACAAGAAGGCCGCCTTGGACGCCAAGCGCGGAAAACTCTTCACCCGCCTCATCAAGGAAATCACAATCGCCGCACGTTCGGGCGGCGATCCCGATGGCAACCCGCGGCTCCGCACCGCCATCACCGCGGCCAAGGGCGTCTCCATGCCGCAGGACAACATCACGCGCGCGATCAAACGCGGCACGGGTGAGTTGGAAGGCATTGAGATTGAAGAAATAACCTTCGAGGGCTACGGTCCTGGCGGCGCCGCCGTCATGGTAGATGTGGCCACTGACAACCGCAACCGCACGGTGAGCGAGATCCGGCATGCCTTCGGCAAGCACGGCGGCAACATGGGCGAACCGAACTCGGTGGGTTGGATGTTCAAGCGCAAGAGTCAGATCCTCATTGAAGAGGACGCCGTGGGCGAAGAGCAACTGATGAACCTCGCTCTTGAAGCCGGTGCTGACGACATCAAGAACGAAGGCGGCCAGTGGACGGTGCTCTCGGCGCCGGAAAGCCATGTGGTGGTGCTGGAGGCAATTCAGAAGGCCGGCATCCCGACGCTCGAAGCGGGTGTGGCCATGGTGCCCGACAACCTGATTCGCCTGGAAGGCTCGCAGGCCAAGGGCATGTTTAAGCTGATTGATGTGCTGGACAATCACGAAGACGTGCAGAACGTCTACTCAAACTTCGACATTGCCGAAGAAGAGCTCGCTGCTCTCGAAGCGTAGGCGAGTATAGCGATCATGCGCGTGATCGGCATTGACTGCGGCACCGAGCGCACCGGGTACGGGATCGTCGATTCCGATGGCCGGACGCATCGGCTCGTGGCGGCCGGTACGTTGAAGACATCGCCGCACGATCCTCTCCCGCTGCGTTTGCTCGAGATCGGCGAGGGACTGCGCAAGGTGCTGGAGCAGCATCGCCCCACAGCGGCGGCTATCGAAGAAGTGTTTCATGCTGTGAATACGAAGTCCGCGTTGAAGCTCGCGCATGTGCGCGGCGCGGCCATGGTGGTCCTCGCCGGGCAGGGACTGCCTGTGGGCGAGTACTCGCCGCTGACTATCAAGAAGAGCGTAGTAGGCCATGGCCGAGCCGAGAAACAACAGGTGCAGTTTATGATGCGCTCGCTACTTGGCCCCGCGGCGCCGGTGGAACAGCCCGATGCCTGCGATGCGTTGGCCGTGGCTATCTGTCACGCCACGCACGCCTGGAAGCCGGTGGCATGAAGCTGCTGATGGCGGGTTTGTTGTGCGCGTCGTTTGCGCTGGGCGCCGGGCGCATTGTGTATTCCAAGTCGTTTCCGGGTTCCACGCCCGCGTTCGTGGGCATCACGTTTGAACAGGACGGCAAGGCGGTTTACCAGGAGTCGGTGGACGATGAGTTCCCGATTCGTTTCGCGCTGAGCAAGGAAGAGACCGGCACGATCTTTCAACTTGCCGGGAAGGTGGATCACTTCAAGCGTCCGCTTGAGTCCGGCTTGCCTGTAGCGAAGATGGGCGAGAAGATGTTTCGCTGGGAAGACGGCGACGAGAATCACGAAGTGAAGTTCAACTACTCGCAGGACGCCGACGCGCGCTCCCTGCATGAGTGGTTTGAAAAAATGACCGAGACCGCGCAGCATTACATCGCACTCGAACGCTCAGTGAAGTTCGACAAGTTGGGCGTAAACAAGGCGCTGTTGCATTTTCACGTGGCGTACGACCGCGGGCGGCTGGTGGGTCTGGCCGTGTTTCTGCCGTTGCTTGACCGTGTGGTGAAGAACGACACCTACCTCAACATGGCGCGAGACCGTGCGGCGCAACTGGCGCAGCAGATCCGCAATCCACCCAAGCCCGCCGAGGCCGGCAAAGCGGAGAGCCAATGAAGCGCGCCCCGGTGCTGCTGCTGTGGCTGGGCGCAGCCGCGTTGGCGCAGCAGGCGGCGGATCCGCAGAAAGAGCGCACCGAACTCCAGGAGGCGCTGTCAGAGACCGGGTCAAGCCAGATTGACTTTATTCGGGTGCTGGAGCAGCACCTGAGGAAGTATCCGGCCTCAGAGCAAAAAGCGGAGTTGCACCGGGCGCTGTTGAAAGCGTCTATGGAACTGAAAGACCGCCGCCGCACGCTGCAGTACGGCGAGATGGCGCTCAAGGCTGACCCCACCAACATCGAAGTGCTGGAGCGCGTGGCGCGGTATCTGCTGGAGGACGACGATCCTGCACGCGCCAAACGGGCGCTGGACTACGCGCACCGCCTGGAGAATCTGTTGCGCCCGATGTCGAATCCGCAGCCCGGGAAACATGCGGCGCGATACGAGGAAGAAAAACGCATCGTGCTGGGCAAGGCGCTTGTGTATCAGGCGCGCGCGACGGGGAACCTCGACAACGCCGCTGCGGCCGTGGAATTGGCGCAGCGCAGCTACACGGAGTTCCCCGCGGCCGAGGCTGCACGCGAAGCGGCGCGGTGGCTCGAAAAGCAAGGCAAGCTGGACGACGCGGTGAATCGCCTTGCCGACGCGTTCATGATGCCTGACCCCAATGCGACGGACGCGGATCGCCAGAAGGATCGTGAGCGTTTGGGGGAGTGGGCCAAGTGCCTGTCGCCCGGTGCGCCCGGCGTCGGCGAACGGCTCTTGGCTGCTTACGATCGCACGCGCAGGGCAGTGGAAGCGCACAAAGCGGCGCTGCGGAAGATCGATCCGAATGCCGCGGCCACCCAGCCGATGGAGTACGTCATCTCCGGGCTCAACGGCGAGCAACTCCCCCTTGCGTCGCTCAAAGGCAAAGTGGTGGTATTTGATTTTTGGGCCACCTGGTGCGGACCGTGCCGTGCGCAGCAGTCGCTGTATGAACAGGTGAAGCAGCGCTTTGCGGGCGACAAGAATGTGGTGTTCCTCAACGTGAGCACGGATGAAAATCGCAACGCGGTGAAGCCGTTTCTCGATGCGAATCAGTGGAAGAAGACGGTCTACTTCGAGGACGGCTTAAGCGCGCTGCTGCGGGTGAGTTCGATTCCCACCACGATGATCGTCAACGGGCGCGGCGAGATCGTGTCGCGGATGAACGGCTACGTGCCCGAGAAGTTTGTGGAGACGTTGACGGCGCGCATCAAGGACGCGCTCGCCGAAAAGTAGATGCCTGCGTTTCGCCGCATTGTCTGGGTTGTGCTCGATAGTGTCGGCATCGGCGCGATGCCCGATGCGGCCGAGTATGGCGATCCGCCAGGTTCGGACACGCTCGGCAACATTGCGCGGCTCCGCCCGCTGCGGCTGCCGAACTTTGCGCGGCTGGGCCTGGGCAACATTCGTCCCATCGTTGGCGTGCCTGCGGCGGCATCGCCCTCCGGCGCGTTCGGTCGCTGCGCGCTCGCCTCGCCCGGCAAAGACACCACCACGGGCCATTGGGAGATGGTGGGCATTCATCTCGCCAAGCCGTTTCCGCTGTATCCGCAGGGCTTCCCGCCGGAAATCATGGAGCCGTTTGAGCGCGCCATCGGCCGGCGCACGCTGGGCAACTACGCCGCGAGCGGCACCGAGATCATGCAGGCGCTGGGTGAGGAGCATGTGCGAACCGGCTCGCCGATCGTCTATACGTCGGCCGATTCGGTATTTCAAATCGCGGCGCATGAAGACGTGATTCCGCTCGCTGAGCTGTACCGGATCTGCGAAATTGCGCGCGGGTTGCTGGGCGGCGTGCATGAGGTAGGACGCGTGATTGCACGTCCCTTCACTGGCGCGCCAGGCTCGTTCAAGCGCACGGCCAACCGGCACGACTACGCGGTGCCGCCGCCTGAGGGCATGCTGCTGGACCGGTTGACCGAGCGCAACGTGGAGGTGGTGAGCGTCGGCAAGATCAGCGACGTGTATCTGGGGCGGGGCATTGCGCACGCGCACAAGACCAAGTCCAACGCCGACGGAATGGAGAAGACGCTGCTGGCGTTGCGCGAGTCGCCCGATGCCGGGCTGATCTTCGTGAACCTTGTCGACTTCGATTCGCTCTTCGGCCACCGCAACGATGTGGAAGGCTACGCGCGCGCGCTCGAAGAGGCCGACGCATGGGTGCCGCGCCTGGAAGCCGCGCTCGCGCCCGGAGACGTGGTGCTTTTCACGGCAGACCATGGCTGTGACCCCACCACGCCGTCCACCGATCACAGCCGCGAGTATGTGCCGGTGCTGGCGTGTGGGCGCGGCGTGTGCGCAGGCGTGGATGTAGGCACGCGTCGTTCGTTGGCTGATCTTGGCCAAACCGTCGCCGAAAATTTCGGCGCCGCCATCGCGAAGGGAGAGAGCCTGCTTGCGCAAATTACTGCTGGTAAGCCTGATGCTCGCGGCTTCGTTACCGGGACGCCCGTTGCTGCTGATTTCCGTGGACGGCCTCGACCACCGCTATCTGCGCGAGGCCGGTGCGATGGGCCTGAAGATCCCTCACCTGCGCCGCCTGATGGCCGAGAGCGCGTGGGCTGAACGGGGCGTGATTGGAGTGGTGCCCACGGTGACGTTCCCTTCGCACACCACCATCGTCACCGGCGTGCGTCCGGATCAGCACGGCATTCTCAGCAACAACCGGCCCAAGGAAGAAGGCGGCGAGCGCTACTTCTTTGCGAGCCTGTTGAAGGTTCCGGCGCTGTGGGACGCGGCAAAGAAGGCCGGCCTCAAAGTGGGTGCGGTGCACTGGCCGGTGACAGTGGACTCAAAAAGCATTGATTTCGATTTTCCGGAATACTTCAAGCGCCGGCAGGGCGCGGGCATGGATTGGGAATCGACAGCATTGAAGGCGACGCCTGGGTTGATCGACCGCATGGTGGCGCGGTATCCGTCGATGCCGGTGGAATGGGTGGATGATCGCGTGCGCGCGCTGGCTACGATTTTTCTGCTGAAGGAACACCAGCCCGATCTGCTGCTGCTGCACCTGGTGGACCATGATTCCGAAGCCCATGAGACGGGGCCGTTCACCATCCACGCCAAGGCGATGGTGGAACGTACGGACGAACTGCTGGGCGACATCATCGCCGCCAAGCCTCCGGACATGGCGGTAGCACTGGTGTCCGATCATGGCTTTGAGCGAGTGGACGAAGTGCTGAACGTGTTCGCACTGCTGCGCGAGGCGGGCATCAAAGGCGAGGGCAAAAGCTCGGGTACGATGTTCACCACCGATGACGACACCGTGGCACGCTTCGTGCGTTCGCTCAATCGCGCGCGCGAGATTCCGGCGGCTGAGTGGCGGCGTTACGCGCCCGCCACGCCCAAACCACTCGCCGTCTTCGAAGCGCCGCCCAACACCAAGTTCGCGACGGACCCCGCCGCTCCCGCGCGTGTGAAGAAGCTCTCGGGCGACCACGGCTTCTGGCCGCAACGCGCCAACTACCGTTCAACTTTCATGTTGTGGACCCCCGGCGGCAGGCCCGCGCGGCTGGGCGAGATCAACATGCTCTCCATCGCCGGGCGTCTCGCGTTGGTGCTGAACCTCGATTTTGGAAAGGATACGAAATAGATGCGCAAACCCTTGATGGCCGGCAATTGGAAGATGTACAAGACGCCCGCCGATACGCGTGCGTTTTTTGAGAAATTCCTGCCGCTGGTGGCCGGCTCCAAGCACTGCGACATTCTCATCTGCCCGCCCTTCGTGAGCATTGCAGCGGCGGTGGAAGCCGCGCGCGGCTCGGCCGTGGCGATCGGCGGACAGAATCTGCACTATGTGACCAAGGACGGCGCCTACACGGGCGAAGTCTCCGGACCGATGTTGAAAGCCGCGGGCTGCGCATCCGTGATCGTCGGGCACTCCGAACGGCGCCAGTATTTCGGCGAGACCGACGCGACCGTGCTTCAACGGACGCTGGCCGCGCTTGAATCTGGCCTGCAGCCGGTGGTGTGCGTGGGTGAGCGTTTGGAAGAGCGCGAAGCCGGCCGCACCGAAGATGTACTGGCAACGCAGTTCAAGGATGGCATCGCCAAACTGACGCCCGAGCAGTTCGCGCAGATCGTGATTGCGTATGAACCGGTGTGGGCGATTGGGACGGGCAAGGTGGCGACGCCCAAAATGGCGGCTGATGCGCATCGCGCTCTCCGTGCGCGGATTGAACAAGCCTATGGAAAAGCGGCGGCCGCGGCGGCGCGCATTCTCTACGGCGGCAGCGCGAAGCCGGACAACGTGAAGGGCCTGATGGCGCAGCCTGATATCGATGGCGCGTTAGTGGGCGGCGCGAGTCTTGAGGCTTCTTCGTTTTCTTTAATTGTGAACTTCTAGTTCCGCCGCGCAAGCGCTTTGACATTGGGAATCTGACCTGTCACTATATGCTGGAGCAATGAAAGTGTTGGAGACCGGACCAGACCCGCGCATCAGCGATACCTTTTCCCGCCAGCGTGACCGCCTCGAAATCACCGTTAGTTGTTCGGTATATGTGATCCGGCAGCGGCCGGTAATAGTGTAGGAGTTCGACAATCACATGAGGTTGTACGTAGGGAATCTTCCCTTTAAGGTGACCGAGGCCGATCTGCAAAGCTTCTTCGCCCAGGCCGGCGTGACCGTGAATCAGATCAGCATCATGCGCGACAAGTTCTCGGGCGAAGCCCGTGGTTTCGGCTTTGTGGACGTGGCGGATGCGGATGGCGAGAACGTTGTGCGCACCTGTAACGGCAATGAAGTGATGGGCCGCGCGCTGGTGATTAATGAGGCCCGCCCCATGACTCCGGGCGGTGGTGGCGGTGGCGGCGGACGCCGTGACGGCGGCCGCGGCGGGTTTGGTGGCGGCGGTGGCCGCGACCGCGGTCCGCGGTACTAACCTGCCCCTCACGTTTGCGCATCCGGCGCTGGTGCTGCCGCTCAACCGGTTCACTCCGCGTTTTGTAAATGTCTCGGCGCTTGCCGCCGGTAGCTTGGCGCCGGACTTTCCGTAGTTCCTCTTGGCATGGTCCTTCTCCGGCCCAGCGCACGAACCACTCACCGGGCTCTGGCTGAGCGGCACGTGCGCTCTGGTGTTGTTCTGTCTCTACCGCCTTCTGCATCGCCCGCTGGCGCAACTCCTCCCTGGTGCGCCTCCCTTGGGTCCGCGGCCTTCCTTCGTCATCGTGGCAACTTCACTTTGGCTCGGCATTGAGAGCCATATTCTCTGGGACAGCTTCACGCACGATTGGGGATGGTTTGTGCACGCTGTGCCGGCGCTGCAGGCCAACCTTCTTTCTGTGGGCTCGTATGAAGTGCGCGGATTCAAAGTGGCGCAGCATGGCAGCACGCTGGTGGGTCTTGCCGCCGTGGCGTGGACGGTGCGCGGTTGGCCGTTCCCGCTGGACTCCGTGCGGCGCACGGCGTGGGCGGCCATCTTTGCAGGCGCAGCGATTTGGGGAGCCTGGGCTGCGGTGGACGCGCATGGTACCGCGCGGCTGTTTGCGTTCGTCACGGCGGGCGCGCGTGCGGTCGTGGTGCTGGCTGTCGCGGCGGGAGTCTACTTGGGGCGCAGCATGTCGAACACGTCGCGCGTGCGCGTGTAGCTGTTGCCGCCCATGCGTCCCACGGCCTGGAGTTGATCGGGTTCGATCTTGAAGTCCGAAACCATTGTGTCGTCGGCATGCACACACACCACGTCGCCCAGCACCAGGCGCGCGTTGCCCACCGGGATGACTTGGCGCAGCTTGCATTCAAAGCTCACTGGTGACTCGGCCACTCGCGGTGCTTTCACCACGGTGGCGGGCACAGCGGTGAGTCCAGCTACTCCGAACTCGTCCACATCCGGCGGATACTCGCCGGCTGTCAGGTTCATCGCCTCCGCCAGCGCTTCGGTGACGACGTTCACCACGAACTCGCCGGTCTGTTCCACGTTCACCAGCGTGTGCTTCTTCGCGTCCGCGCCGCGCAGGCCGGCGGAGAAGCAGAGCACGGCCGGGTCAGACGAGACAGCGGTGAAGAAGCTGAACGGCGCGAGGTTCCGCACGCCCGATGCGTTCACGGCGGAGACGAACGCGATGGGCCGCGGCACCACGGCGCCGATGAGAAGCTTGTAGATGCTGAGCGGCGGATGTTCGGCCGGATACTAGATCATTTGCCGGGCGCGGGCTGGAAGGTCACTTCGATGGGAAAGGTCTTGGCGATCTCTTCCACGGTGATGCGCACGGAGACAGGCGGGCGCGTTCCCGCGACGGGCGTGGCGATGATACGGATGCGGCCCTGCTCACCCGATGGCACCACGGGCGGATCCAGCACGACCTTCAGGCCCGGCTTATCTGGCATGGTGATGACTGGTTTGATCTTGTTGTCGAACTTGTTGAAGAGCAGAACTACAGCCTCTCCCGCTTGGTTGGAAGGCAACGTCACGGCGTCTTTGTCGGCGGTCACCTTCGAGCGGAGTTCCTTCATCACTTCCGGAAAGTTCTCCATGCTTTTGATATTGCCGAGGATGGGGGGTGCCGGCGCGGCCGGACCCTGCGTTTTCGGGCCGCTGGCGAGTTGCCCGTCGCCGAAGTTCATTGGACCGAACGGCGAGGCCTTGACGTTGGTGGCCGTCACAAACCACCACCACTGTTCCTGGTCCAGCTTCCAACTCGACGCGAGAGGGCGATGCACGGCCATCTGGCCGAAGCCCGGGAAGAAAACGTCGGTGTCGATGTCGATCACTACTTTGGCGCGCGTGAACTGCTCTTCGAAAGTGACGCCCACGATCTTGAAGTTGCGGAACGTCAGCTTCTCTGCGCCATAGAAAATGTCCTTGGAATCTTCATGCACCAGCGTTTCTGACTGGCGGTACTTCTTGGCTTGCTGGAGATCGTAGAACGCCTGCACGCGCGCGCGCAAGGCCTGATCGATATGCGGCGGCGCCTGGGCGGCCAGTTCGCCGAAGCCGCGCGGCGTGGCGGACTGCCCTTCGGCGGCGGCCGACAGGGCCAATGGCAACAACAAAAGTCCAACTGCCTGTTTCATGATTTCTATTACCTATTGTACGTTGCCGGAGCGTTTTGGTTAGCGTCCTACTCTCCCGGCGGGAGCGGCCGGCGGGTATAATCGGAGACCGATGAAGACACGTACGGCGATCACCGCGGCTCTGGTTGCCGCGACCCTGGCTCTTGCCGCCGAACAAGGCTGGGTTCCGCACGAAGGCGGGCTGTTGAAGTACCGCGTGAACATTCGCTTTGGCGAAGAGCCCGACACAATGCCGGCGGGCTGGAAATTCGGGCGCGTGTCCGCCGTGGGCGTTGACGCGCAGGGCGAGGTGTACGTGTTCCAGCGCGGCCCCAAAGCGGACCCGATTATCGTCTTCGACGCCAAGGGCAAGTATCTGCGCTCGTGGGGCAAAGGTATGTTCGGCACTGCGCACGGATTGCGCCTGGACCGCAACCGCAAAGTGTGGGTAACCGACAACGGCGCGCATCAGGTGTTTCGCTTCGCCATGTCGGCAAGCTTGAGTTGACGCTCGGCGTGAAGGGCAAGGCTGCGACCGACAACAACACGTTCAATCGCCCCACCGATATTGCATTCTCGCCAGACGGCCGCGTCGTCTATATCAGCGACGGGTACGGCAACTCGCGCGTGGTGAAGTACTCTTACGACGGCCAGTTCGTTTCCACGTGGGGCACGCCGGGCTCCGGGCCGGGGCAGTTCAACACCGTGCACTCGGTGGCCGTGGACGCCGAAGGCATCGTCTATGTGAGTGACCGCGAGAATAACCGCATCCAGATCTTCGACGCCGACGGCAAGTTCAAGCGCATGTGGACGCACCTGGGCGCGACGCAGAATCTGTTCATCACTCCTGCGGGGGATTTGTGGGCGATCACGCATCGCAACAACATCGAGAACCTCACGTATGACACGCTCGCCGGGCGCATCATGAAGATCGATCGCGGCACGGGGCGCATTCTGGGCGCGATGGAGTCGCCGGGCCACTGGCTGCACGCGACGCCGTATGGGTTGATCTTCATCGGGAGTCTAACGGGCAACGTGTTCCGCTGGTACCCGGGTTGGCTGGATAAGGGCTTGGGCGCGGACGAGGGACTGCGGCCGTCGAAGTGATGGAACTCGACGTTGCGTGGGAGCGGCTGCGCGCCGCGGTTGCGAATCTAGATGATGTGTTCCGTAGCGTGAGATAACGTCGCGCCCACACGGCAGGTCAAAGCTGCTGAACTACGTGCGAAAGGCGTGAACGCGTTCACTCCAGAGGATCTCGACTTCGTGATGTTCATATGCATAACGACGATGGGTGGGGATGCGTCGTTCCAGTTCTTCCTGCCGCGGTTTCTGAAAGCGGTCCTCGATGGTTATCCGGGCTTCGTGTGGTTAAGCCGGTCGCATGTCATGGCATCCAAGTGTGAGCGCGTCGAGTGGTCGAAGTGGAAGCTGCGGGGACGCGATGCCGTCTTCGGAGCGCTGGAGGCTTTCGCTCAATTCGAAGAGGCGACTGATCGAGCCGAAAGTTCGGAATCGCATGGGCACGCGGGGTGAAGTTAGGCCGCCGGTCCCACTTGCCTCCAATCCAACCCCAAGAGCGCCAGATATTTCCGCAGGCGGTCCGCATCGTTCACCGATTTGCGTTCTTGGCGCGAGGCATTGAAGAGTGTGCGGCCCGCTTCAGAGAGCGACTTCGCGCGCCGGCAAACGGAGAGTACGGCTTCGAGCTGCAGGCGGTCAAACAGGTCGAGCGAAGTGCAGGCGCTGGCGCTGAGGAGCGCGGCGAGACCCGCGGCGCCAGTTGTGTCCGGCTCGGCACCGCGCCACGACGCTTCGAGCCGGGCCACTTCTTCCTGCACCAGCGCGACGTGAATGCGCCCGCCCTGGCCGAACGTCGACATGCGCGCGACGGCGGCGCCGAGGTCACGGAAGTTGCCGTTCCACGCCGCGGTTGGCGCCGCGGCAAAGGCGAGGAAACGCGCGCGCGCCTCTTTGTTGAACGTCACCCGCGTGCCGGTGCGCTCGGCTTGTTGCAGCAGTTCGAACTTTAGGTTCGGCTCGATGTACTCGCGACGGTCGCGCAAGCCGGGCAGCGCAAAGGTCCAGAGGTTGATGCGCGCCAGCATGTCTTCGCGGAAGGGGCCCGCGCGCACGGCGGCCCAGGGATCGCGATTGGTGCCGGCGATCAGTTGGAGGTCGCTCGACGCGGGTTTGTCTTAACCCATCGGCAGGAATGTCTTTTCCTCGATCGCGCGCAGCAGCATCGCCTGTACGTCAAGCTCGAGTTCGCCGATCTCATCGAGGAATAGTACGCCTTGATGCGCGGCGCGAAGAAGCCCCGCGCGTTCGGACATCGCGCCGGTGAACGCGCCCTTCACATGGCCGAACAGCGAGGACATAGTCTGGTCGCCCCGCAGCGTCGCGCAGTTGACGTCCACGAATTCGCCGCGTACGGCGTGCCGCGGTTTCTTCAATTCGAAGATGCGGCGTGCGAGGCGCGATTTGCCCGCGCCCGTCGGACCCGTGAGAAGCAGCGGACCGCGCGTGACGATGGCCAAGCGTTCGATTCGGTCAATGAGGCGATTGAACGCGGCGTTGCGGGTCTCGATGCCGCCTTTTAGTGCTGACGTGCCTTCGTTGTGTTCCTGGCGGAAACGCGGGGCCAGTTTGTCGTAGCGCGACAGGTCGAGATCGATGACGGTGGCAAGCCCGGGCCGCGAGCAGTCGCGGTCCGGCTGCGTTTGAATGAGTTTGGCTGGCAGATGGCGCGACTCGGCGAGGAGGAACAGGCAGATCTGCGCCACGTGCGTTCCGGTGGTGATGTGGATCAAGTACTCTTCACGGTCGTCGAATCGATAGCGCCGCGCGAACTCGAACAGCACGCCGTAGACCTCTTTGAAGTCCTAGGGGTTCGGGTTGTCCACGGCATGCAGGCGTACTTCGGTGTCGGATGAAATGGACGCGATGTCGTCGGCCATTAGACGCGCGAGTGCAGTGTGCGGCGGCGTGTGGATCAGTTCAAGCCGCTTGACGATGAAGTCCGGCTGGCGGCACAGGGCCACCGTGGGCCGCCAATATTCCCAGCGCCTGGGGCCGCGGCCCTGATTGAGCGTGGTGCCGAGGAAGCCGAAGACGACGGGGGTGGCCATATCTAATAGGATGTAGCACGATATCGATGGATCGTATCGCGCTGGCCGACTTCTGGCGTGAGTGATTGTTTTCAATCACTTGCAGTTTGGTGAGCTTCCTGCATTCT
>VFZP01000151.1 GCA_016871115.1 Acidobacteriota bacterium | reverse complement strand
GCTGCACCCATCTCATGATGGTGGTGTGCGCCATCGCAATGCTGCGCTCACTCATCATGCTCACCAAATCCCGATAGCTCAACTTGAAGCTTAAATACCAGCGGACGCACAACACCACAATCTCCGCATCGAAATGGCGGCCAGCGAACAGCTCTTCAACCGGAACGAAGGAGGGCATTGCGACAGTTTCTCTCATCTTGGCCGGTTTGCACCAGAGCCCCGCCGAGCTGGCAGGTGTGTTACGTTAACCGAGGGGGGGTGGCGGCAGCCACTTCACCCCGTTTCCTCATATGTCCTCCCCAAACGCATCCTGGATCGAATACCTGAAGACCGTCGATTCGCCCACGGTGGCGAACGCGATTGAGCTGCTGGAGTTGCGCGGACGTCACGAAGGCTTTCTGCCGGTGGACATCAAGTGCATTTTCCCCGAGTTCGGGCGCACGGTGGGCTATGCGGTGACGGCGCAGGTGGAGACGATGACTCGTCAGGAGCCTGGCGATGCGGCACAGTTTGTTGATCTGTTCAAGCTGGTGGAGGCCGCGCCCAAGCCGGCTGTGGTGGTGCTGCAGGAGATGGGTCCGCATGGCAGCTACTGCGCGCATTCGGGCGAGGTGATGGCCACGATTTTCCAGAGGCTCGGCGCGATTGCACTGGTAAGCGATTGCGCGGTGCGCGATCTGCCGGAAGTGCGGGCGCTGGGCTTTCAGTATTTTGCGCGCGGCGCGGTGGTGTCGCACGGCTGGTTCCGGATTGTGCGGGCCGGTGTGCCGGTGCAGGTAGGCGGGCTATCGATCAAGATGGGCGACCTGCTGCATGGCGACGAAAACGGCGTGGTGAAGGTGCCGGCGGGCTTGGAGTTGACGCTGCCCGGCAAAGTGGATGCGGTGCGGACGCGTGAGAAGAAACTGATGGATTGGGTTAAGAGCACGGACTTCCGCATCGAAGAGCTTCATCAAAAGATGGTGGAGTAGGCGAGCGAGGGTGTGCTAATCTAAGGGCTGGTTTGCCTGCGGGCAGGCCGTTGCCAGGCTGTAGGATTTCATGGTTTTCTTTTACGTTCTGACCGTTATTCACGTGATCGTGTGCCTGTTTCTGATTGGCGTGGTGCTGCTACAAAGCGGCAAGGCGGCCGATCTGGCGGGGGCGTTCGGCGGCATGGGCTCGCAGACGGCTTTCGGGCCGCGCGGCGCGGCGACGGTGCTGACGAAGGCGACGACGATTGCGGCGGGCCTGTTCATGGTGACGTCGTTGTCGTTGTCGATCATGGCGACGCGGAATCAGGGTTCGGCGGCGACGGTGCTGGATAGCGTGTCGCAACCGGCCGCGGCTCCGAAGGCGCCTGAATCGAAGACGGGCGGGGCGACCACGCCGGTGACGATTCCCGGGCAGCCGTCGGCTCCGGTGAACAAGGACGCCAAGGATACCAAGGGCTTCCAGGTACCGGAAGTGCAGGTCGGCAATGAAAAAGTGAAGCTGCCGGCCCCCGGTGAGCCGGGTGGTTTGATCATCCCCGAGGGCACTTCGCAGGAAGAGATCAAGAAGCGCGTCGCGGCGGAGATGGAGCGGCTGAAGAAGTTGGACGCGGAAGCGGCTAAGCGGGCTGTTCCGGCGCCTCCCGCCACGAAGAAGCAGTAGGCGGCGGCAAAGCTTCAGTTCCGGGACGTCCCGCCAGATGGACCGGAGCATCCTAATGCGGAGATGGCGGAATTGGCAGACGCACTAGCTTGAGGTGCTAGCGGGAGCAATCTCGTGGGGGTTCAAGTCCCCCTCTCCGCACCAATTTTATCAATAAGATACTGGTCATCCGGTGACGGGTGGCCTTCCTTATTTCTGCCGCTGCAACGGTCTGCAGCGGTTGTGCATGTTAGAATCCGGCCATGGCGAAAACGTCCTACGGCGCGGGCACGATCTTCCGGCGCGGCAGGGTTTGGTACGTGTCGCTATGGGTGGACGGACGGCAGTTGCAGAAGTCGTCCGGCTCCGAGCGGAGGCAGGACGCCGTGCTGCTCCGGGATCAATTGCTCGGCAAGAAGGCGCGCGGCGAGACGCCAGACATCATCGCAGCCAAGGTGACTTGCGGCGAACTGCTCGATGATCTTCTGGCCTATGCCGAGGTCAACATCAAGCCGACCACGGCCCACGTCTGGAAACTGTGCATCGATCCGAACGTGCGCCCTTTCTTCGGGCACCTGAAGGCGGCGTCACTTACCACGGCCAAATTGCAAGAGTACCGACGGAAGCGCGTGGCCGCGGGTCGGAGCGAGGCCACGGCGAATCGCGAGCTGTCCATCCTGCGGACGGCGCTGAATCGCGGGCGCAAATGCACGCCACCGAAGGTGCTGATGATTCCCTATTTCCCCATGGTCGCCGAGACCAACGTGAGGCAGGGCTTTCTGACGGAAGAACAATACGCCAGGTTGCGCGATACGCTGCCCGAGTACTTGCGACCCCTGTTCGTGACGGCGTACTTTACCGGCGTCCGGCTCGGCGAGTTGCTGTCGATTGAGTGGCGGCAGGTGGATTGGGAGCAAGGTTTCATCACACTGGATTCCGAGCGAACGAAGAGTGGACACGCATGGGCGGTTCCCATTCTCGAAGGCGACATGGAGACTTGGCGAAAGTGGGCATTCGCGAACGCCGACGGCTGCGAGCGCGTGTTTCATCACGACGGTGTTCCGTTCAAGGAGTTTCGCCGGCCGTGGGAGAAGGCCTGTGCGGCGGCCGAGGTTCCGGACTTGAAGTTCCACGACCTTCGCCGCACCGCAGTCCGCAATATGCGCCGCGCCGGTGTTCCGCAGGTGGTGCGCATGCGGATTTCGGGTCATCGCACCGATTCGATGGAGCGGCGCTACAACATCGTGGACGTGGACGACATTAGGGCGGCCAAAGAATTATTGCAGCCGCGGCAGGAGGACAAAAAATGAACCGGCCGACCAAACCGTCGAACTATGATGCATTCCTGGCAGACGTAGTCGGGCTCCTGGAAAACGCGCGCCGCGCGGCGGCGCGATCCGTGAATTCAGTCTTGACGCTCACGTACTTCGAGATAGGCCAGCGCATTTTCGAACATGAGCAGAGAGGCGAAGCACGGGCTGAGTACGGGGAACTGTTGCTCAATCGACTCTCAGCAGACCTCTCCAAGCGCTTTGGCCGCGGCTTCTCGCGGTCCAACGTTTTTCAGATGCGGCAGTTCTACCTGGCGTACCAGGAGAAAATCCAGACAGTGTCTGGAAAATCTCGGGGGCCAGCAATTATCCAGACAGCGTCTGGACAATTTGATGTAGGGCCGTTCGCACTCTCGTGGTCGCACTACGCAAGGCTGCTTTCGGTGGCAGACGCAAGCGCCCGGCAGTTCTACGAAGAAGAGGCCCTTCGTGGCGGCTGGTGGGCGACATCCTCGACGACCATCCGGACCTGGAGTTCTACCTGACCGCCGATCACGGCATGAATGCCAAGACCGAAGCGCTGGACCCGATCCGCCTGTTGCGCGCTGAGGGAATCGGCGCGGCGGCGGCGCCCATCATCAGCGACACGCGCAAAGTCCATCACCAGGACCTCGGCGGGACCTACTACATCTACCTGGAAAAACCGGGCGAAACCGAGCGAGCCAAGACGGTTCTGCAGGCAGCGCCCGAGGTGGAGGACGCGTACACCCGCGCCGAGGCTGTATCGCGATTTCACCTGCACGCCGCACGCATTGGCGATCTGCTGATTTTGGCGCGCAAGCAGTCTGTGTTCGGGGAACTGGATGAACTCCGCAAACCGATGCGGGTGCGAACCCATGGCTCGCGGCACGAAGCAACGGTGCCGATTCTGGTGCACGGACGCAAGGTGAACCTCGCGCCATACCGCTATAACTTCGATTTGACGCGCCGGCTTGACCTTTCCTGACCGTTTCATCCGATTGAAAACGCGGTTTCATCGTGAGGCAACTTGCCGGGCTTAGTCTGGAGCCAGCATGGTGCTCCGCTTGCCGCATCCCTTACAGCGGTGGCTGCCGAAGAGGCGGGCTGAGCCGCTGGCGCCGCCTGTGCCGCGCGAGTTGTTAGCGCTCGAAATGGCGCAACTTCATCCACATCGCCGGCTGTGGCGCCAGGGCGATTGGGAGGTGTGGATGTTCACCGCGCGGCAAGCGCCAGCGCTGTTGCTGGAGGTCGGGCGACTCCGTGAAGTGACCTTTCGCGCCGTGCAGGAAGGCACCGGCGCGCGTTACGACCTGGACCGCTTCGACGACGAGTACGATCAGCTTGTGCTGTGGGACCGCGCCGCGGCGCAGGTGGCGGGCGCCTACCGGTTGCGCCGCGTACTGTCTGGCGCGGCTGCTGATCTTTACACGCAGAACCTGTTTCATCTGCAGCCCGGCTTCTTTACCCAAGTGGGTCCGGCCATTGAACTGGGCCGGAGTTTCGTCGCGCCGCAATATCAACGCAAGCCGCATTCGCTCCTGCTCCTATGGCGGGGCATTGGCGCTTATCTGGAACGCCATCCGGAATGCCGCATGCTCTTCGGCGCCGTTTCTGTCAGCCGATCCTATTCAGATGATGCGATACGGGACATGATGAGTCTTGGCCTGCCACGTGGGGAACCATTGCGGCAATTCGTGCGCGCCCGCCGCCCCTGGACGACGGCGCGGACAGCAACTCCGGCTGCGGCCAGCGATGCTCCGCGCCCGATACCGGTATTGCTGCGCCAATACCTGAGGCTCGGGGCGAGAGTCATTGACTGGAGCGTAGATCCGAACTTCGGCGATTGCCTCGACGCGCTCATCGTTGTTGATCTTTTGCAGGCCGACCAGGAGCGCCTCGGCCGGATGCTGGGAAAAGGCGAGACGGCGCATGCTCCCGCGCCGGCCGGCAAAGGGTTGTTCTCTCGACCCGATTGTGGAGCCAGCGCCGTATCGTAGGAAGCGTAGAGGTCTGCAAACACCTGGCTCCACGAGTGGCGCTCGGCGTTGCGCCGCGCCCCGGCGCGCATCGCGGCCAGTGCGGCTGGGCTAGCGGCCAAGCCGATCACCCGCCGCAGGAAGTCTGCGTCATCGCGAGCCACCCAGCCGGATACGCCGCTTTCCACCAGATACTTGGGGCCACCCGATGCGGTAACCAATACGGGAGTGCCGCAGGCTTGTGCTTCCAACACCACGTTGCCATAGGTGTCGGTGTGCGAAGGGAAGAGCATCGCGTCCATTGAAGAATACGCGACGGCAAGGGCTTCTCCTTTGAGCACGCCAGTGAATGTGGCGGTGGGCATCGCGGCAGAGAGGGCGGCGCGTTCGCCGCCGTCGCCGACGATCACGAAGTCCACATGATGCGCGCCCAACTCGCGCAGCATCCGCTCGGCTTCCACCAGCAACTGGACGTTCTTCTCCGGCGTCAGCCGACCCACGTAGCCGAACCGCAGGCGGCCAGCGGGGGATCGGGGCGTTGCGGGCCGGAATGCAGCGGTGTCGACGCCGCGCGCCATGGAATGTACGGGGCGGCCCGTGCGTTCGCCAAGCAGTCGCGCCAGTTCGGGATTGGGCGCCAGGATGAGCCGGGGGACGCGGTAGTACAGCGCGGCGAGACTGAGGATGGATCGTTCCGTCCATGCGCTCATCGCTTCGCTCCACCCCGCCGGGAAAAACGAAAAGGTCTGATGCAATCGTCGCGCGGCGAACTCATGCACGTTGGTGTGCCACGATGCCACCAGCGGAACCCGCAGCATGCGGGACAGCAACGTGCCGAGGATGCCGCAATCGCCTGGACCGGTGATGTGGATGAGGTCCGGCTGGAAGGCCGTTAACTCCCGATGCAGCGCAGGCAGGAGCCGGAAGAACAGCGGATCGAAGAATAGGTCCTGATCGGCCGGTACACGCAGGGCGCTGCGGCGGTACTCGCACGCGCGCACCGATCCTTCGCTGAAGGTCCGAAAGTCCGCACCGGCCCGCACGCAGAGCAGCGGCAACTCACGCTCGCGGGCAAAGGCAGTGAGGTGACGCATGGTGTTGGCCACGCCGTTGACCTCGTGATAACAGTCGGCGAATAAAGCGACACGGGGAAACCTCACATCGAACCGCTTTCCTGGTGACCGAGCGAGAGTGCGGCGCGCAGCGCCTGACGAACCGGTTGGTGACCCACTAAATGCACGAGCTGAATGAACGCTTTGACAATCGCCGGCGGGCGGTCGCCCCAATACTCGCGCAGCGAGCGGTCAACCCCGTCGCGGCCGGTGAAGAACACACGGTCGTCCCACCGCTCCCAGCCAAAGCCGTGATCCGGATCGTCGCGCAGAATCTCCCAGATGTGATGGATCACGCGCAGGGAATGGCGCTGGAAGTGATGAGGGAGCAGCAGCATCTCGCTGCGGCGTTCGTGGCGCACTTCGGCGGCGAAGTCGTCGAAAGAAGCGGCGGTGGTGACGTTGATGCAGGAGTTCGGCTCCAGGCCATGCCGGTCTCCGCCGCTGACGACCGGAAAGCCGCGCTGCAGCGCACAATCCAACGTGAGTTGGTTCTCCGGTCCAGGCCGGAAGCCGTTCCACTCGAGTGCATCGAAACAAGCGCCGACCGTGCTCAGCAAACTCATCAGCGCGGCTTCATGGCGCACTTGGCCGATCCCCTTCTCGTCCCAGAAAGGATGGTTCAGCACAACCAGCGTGTTGCCCATCGCGCGGACTTCGGCAAGTCTTGCCAGTAGGAGGCGCTCGTCTCCGAGACGCGTGGATGCGGCAAGGAGATCCCAGGCGGCCAAGGCGGCGGACGCCGGCAAGTTGTGCACACCGACGTGGAAAAAAGTGCCACGGAACGGGAACGTCCACTCGACGGAGATCGGAATGCGGCCCGCCAGATCCGGCAAGGCGTTGAGATGGACAGGGGCCGAGATGTCGTCGTGGTCGGTGAGTGAGACCAGCGGCGCGAACCCAAGATTGGTGAGTTGGCGCGATTCCAATTCGAAGGCCTGACGCGGCGCGAGCGGCGGAGTCCAGAATAGGCGCGCCCAATCCACACCATCAATGCCCGCCGCACAGCCGCGGCGGCGCGCGGCCAGATCGATGGCTGCCCGCAGCGGAGGCAGGGCGGCGGCAATGCGCGGAATGAAGAGCATTCCTTCCCGGGAATGCAATGTGTGTCCATGCAAGGACACTCCAGTGGGGCGAGACGGCGGCGGCGCACCAGCCGAGGTTTGGCGATGGACAATCGTGTGGGATGGCTTCATGAGGTAGTTACGCAGCTTCCGCTGCGGGAAACACGGCGGGCTTGGCCGAAACATCGGGCAGGAGCCGCGCGGCCCAATGCGCGGCGAAGCGCCGCTCCCGCAGGTCATTCAGAAACGTCGCTACGGGGATCCCCAGGGTGAACGGAAGCAGGGCGAGAGTCCATGGCCGTTCGCGGAGCATGTGTGCGGTGATCGTCAATACGTCGGCGGTGACGCGCGTCCAATCACCGGAGGCGCCGTGCACGCGGCCTTTTCCCTGCCGGAGGCCAGCGAGGAATTCGGCGGCGGTTCGCGCGCCGGGAACTTCCGTGTAAGTGCGGGCCAGCGTGCGCAGCGTGTGGGAATCGCTGCCGGCTGTGACGGGCTTGCCAAGGCGGGCGGCCAAGGCCGCGGAGAATTCGTTGGCGCATTCCTGCATCGCTCCGTTCCGGCTCTCCCAAACCGGAAAGTGGTGTTCGAACCAATCGAAGTCAGACCGGCTTCGCGGGCCGGTCAACGAAGAGAACAGGTGGTTGATGCCGAAGAGCAGCCGCTCTTGCTGAAGGTAGGCGAGCAGGCGCGGCAGGTCATCCCGGCGCTGCTGCAGTTCCTGATGCTGGCGGACCGTGATGCCATAGACCGACATGTGCGCTTCGCTGCCCGAGGGCATGGTGATGGACACCTCTTCGCTGGCGAAGAAATCCGGGAAGCGCTCGAGGATGTCCACCGCACCGATGCTGTCGTGATCGGTGACCGTCACGAGATCCATGCCGGAATGTTTCAGGCGCTGGTAGACTTCGAGCGGATCGTTGAAGCTCTCCCGGCAGAAACGGCGCGCGATGGGCACCGTACACATGCCGGAGTGAGTCGTGTGGACGTGCAGATCGCACCGCATACGCTCCATGAAACCGGGAAGCGGTTACATGAACGTGTCGGACGGAAAAAACATTCGTGACTTGAAATGTTTTATTGTGCCGGCAGGCGCAGGAATACCCCGGACTGCGTGGAGACGTTCCCCACCGTCGCTTCGACGGCATGGTCGCCCGGGGGCAACGGAGGAATCGTCAGATTGAACTGATAGAGCCCGGGGCTGATGAGACCGGCCCAACTCACCGAGGCGGATTGCGCGCCGATCCGAAACGACACCGGAGCCGCCATTCGCGCTGGGGCATCCACGATCCGTCCGGTAGCGGCAGGCGGTATCGTTGCGCCGAATCCGGAACCGAACAGCACTACTATGCCGGGTGCGTCGGCGGGCGCAACGGAGACGGCGCGGCGCGGGGACGAACCCGGGACTTCAAATAGTACCGGTGCCACCGCCGCTCGCTGGGCGAGTCCGTCGGCCACGAGCCGGCCGCGCGCCAGAACCTCAAAGCGCGCGGCGCCCGGCGCGGCTTCATCGTCCGGCGCCAGGGCATTGATCTGCGCGGGGCTCACGAAGGCAATGGGTGCACTGCGTCCGTTAATGCGCAGTTCCACGCCGTTGAGACTGATCGGCAACACGCCATTCACGATGTCGGGCGAAGCCCACGCTCGCGTAGAATCGGCTAGGCCGGATCCGAAGATCGACACCCATGACCCGGAAGCGAAGCGCGGCAGGCCCGCGGCCGCGTCCACCAACGTGACGAGGGACGCAGCCGCCGTGGACTTCAACCGGAACGAACGGAGATGAATGCGTGAGGAGCGCTGGCCGGCCACCGAGGCGTTGGCGGCGATGTAGACATCCAGGTCTCCGGCATCCGCCGTGGGTGGCGTCCAGTCCAACACGAACTCGCCGGTGCGGCGGGGTTCCGTGTGAAGGAAGAACTGCACGGGGGCGGCGTCGCGGCAAGGTCCCGCGCTGCGCGGCTGGTTGTCTTCGCAAAGGACGGTGGTGACACTCGGGTCCACCGGGGACAAGTCGCCCGCGGCGAGACGTGCCGGATCCGCCGTGCGGCGCACGCTGAGTTCCATGCCGAAGGCGCGCGCCAGACCATCCTGAATCTTCACTGTCCAGCGCTGCCGTGGGCCGCCAGGTGAATAGGTGAGTCCGGTGCCGGTGTCGAGCGTGACGGCGTCGGAACGATCGAGGCGCTCGCCCACATGGCAATTCGCGTCTAAACAAGTGCGGTCCCCCGGCGCGCCGGTGCGACGCACTGGGGGACCGCCTGCATACGCAAACAGCAGAAGCGGCAGGGTGCCGGCCGCGATGGCTGCCAACCAGCAACGCACGCGGCCGGGCCAACGTAACGGCTGGCTAGCTGCCAACAACCGGATTGCCTTCAGCCTTGGTGACCACCACCACGCCGGGCTTGTTCGGTCCGCCGCCGTCGGGCCACTTGCTCACCAGATCCGCTTCGTTGAGAGTCCAACGGCCGCCTTCACCCGGGTGCTGGATGGAGACAAAGAGCGCCGTATCGTCGCTGTTAAACACGAGGCTGGCGGTCTCGGCGCCTTTCACGCCGCTCATCAGTTGGCGGACAAAGCCGCGCTCCACGCCGTCAGTGGGCACGGCGTAGATACCATCGTTGACGCCAAGAGTGCCGGGTTGCCCGTCAGTGGCGATCCACAGGTTGCCTTTGCTGTCGAACGTGATGTTGTCCGGGCAGGCAAGCGCGCTCACCTGCTTTGGATCGTAGCCGGCAAAGAAGGTGCCGTGCGACGCCTGCGCGGGATCGCCGCAGAGGATGAAGACTTCCCAGAAGAACTTGGTGGCCGTGTGGTCGCCATTGTCTTCGGTCAGTTCGATGATGTGGCCCCAGCGATTGTTCGCGCGCGGATTGGCGGCGTCCTTGTCACGGTCGGTGCGCCTGGTGTTGTTGGTCAGGGCGATGAAGACCTTCCCGTTCACGGGGTTGGTCTCGATGTCCTCGGGGCGATCCATCGGCGTTGCGCCGAGGCGCGCGGCCGCACCGCGCGCGTTCACCAGCACGTCGGCCTGGTTGGCGAAGCCGTTCGCCGCGGTCAACGGACCTTGGCCGAACACCAGCGGGAGCCATTCGCCCGTGCCGTCGGCATTGAACTTGGCGGCGTAAAGGGTGCCCTCGTCAAGCAGCGTGTCATTGGCGAGGCGGTCAAAGGCGTTGTACTTGCCCTTGCTGACGTACTTATAGGCGAACTGGAAGCGTTCGTCGTCACCCGTGTAGGCAACGATCTGGCCGCTCTGCGCCACCTGAATGGTGCAACCCTCATGCCGCATGCGGCCGAGTGCCGTGCGCTTCCGCACCACCGACTGCGGTTGATACGGATCGAACTCCACGATCCAGCCAAAGCGGTTGGCTTCGTTCGGTTCCTTGGCCATGTCGAAGCGGTCCACGTGGCGGGCCCACGGATACTCGCCGTTGGCTTCCGGCATACCGTAGAGGGTGTTGATCGCCTTGGCTTGGGCATTCGTCACGCGGCCGGCGTTCGAGAAGTACTGATGGAAATTCTCTTCGCCGGACAGGATGGTGCCCCAGGGCGTTTGACCACCTGAGCAGTTGTTCAATGAGCCGAGGACACGGCGGCCAGTGGGGTCAGCACTTGTCTTGAGCCAGTCGCTGCCGGCCGCCGGACCGGTCAGTTCAGCCGGCGTGGTGGCCGTAATGCGGCGGTTGTAACGCGAACCAACCACGTAGCTCCAGTCGCCCTTGGAGTTGCGCATCACTTCAACGACGGTGAGCCCGTGCGCCTGCAATTCGATCTCGGTCTGTTCGGCCGTCTGGTTGGCAAAGCCACCGTACGTGCGAAACATCAGTTCGGGATTGGTGTATTCGTGATTGACCGCCAACAACCCGTGGCGCGGGTTGGTCACATCGTGGGCGGGCAGCGGGAAGTAACCCATCCAGTCGTTGTTGTAGCCGAACTGCTTAGCCTGCGCGGCCGGCGTCTGGGCCATCGGGTCAAATGCGGGCGAGTCGTTGAACAGCGGGTCACCCCACTTCAGCAGCACGGAGGTCTTGTAGCCGGGCGAAGCTTGGATGGCGTCCTGTGTCGAAGCCTTGATGGCCTGAAACTGGAGGCGCGTTTCGCGCTTGGCCTGCGGAGCCGGACTGGCCGCCGCGGCGGCCTCAGGGGCAGCCTCGGCTGCGGCAGCGGGAGCAGCCGCCGTGGCGAGCAGGGCCGTGGCGGGAATGCTCTTCATCAGGCCGCCCAGGAGGGCGCGGCGTTCAAAGCGCTGTTCCAGCACCTCGCCGAAGTTCTTGGACGAGTGTGAGTCTTCTCTCTTCATGGATTCTCCTTGTTGTTGGTACGGACAGGTGGCGGCGGCATGCCGCTAGGGACGCTGCTGCGCGGGACGATGCGCGGGGATGTCTTCGTGCTCGAATGAGAACAGGCCGGGCTTGGCGGGATTCACGCGCACCCGCACCCAGTGCACATCGGACGAGCCAGGTACTTCAAGGCCCATGAACGTGTCGATGACTTGGCCGGACCGCGCGCCGAGGAGTGGTTTGCCAATGCGAAACTGGTGCGAGTCGCCATAGATCAGCAACACCGGACGGCCGAAAACGATGATTTCGTCTTCGAGATGGAAGAAGAAGTCACGCATCCCCTGCTCCAACTGAGCGACGCGCACGCGGGAACCTGCAAAGCCGGGATTGGCCTGAATCGTCAACACCACGCCGGCGAAGGCATTGTCGCGCGCCACGGAGAATACCGTTTTGAGCCAGTTAAAGTTGGCACGGTTACGCTCGTCATATTCGCGGTCATTCTCGGCGTTCCGGCCGAGGTTGTTATTGCTGCCGATCACATGGGCCGTCGCAAAGAGCACGTTCGCCTGCGACCACATGGCATTCTCCACGTAATTGGCGTAGCGGGAATCTTCGCTTTGCTGGCTCAGCGTGAGCTTGCGCTGACCGAACGACTGGTTATTGGGATAGAAGGCGCGGCGTAGGTAACTCAGCCGTTCGAGCGAGTCGTACGAGCCATTGTTCTCGCGGTGGCAATCGGTCCACTCGTTATCGCCCGGCGTGAGGATCATCGGCATCGTGAAGGCATTGAAGGACTGCACGCGGTTGGCGAACATCTCGTTCGAACAAAGCGTGCTGCCGCTTTTGACGTCGCCCGCATGAATAACAAAGCTCACGCCGGATGCGTTGATGGATTGCTGCAACGCCGGCCACCGGCGCTCACCTTCGGCACCGTACTGCTGGTCGCCGATGGCGGCAAATTCAAATGGTTCGGATGCCTGCGGGCGGTGGCGCTGCAGCAGCCTCTGCAGGACTTGCGGGTCGGGCCCGGCGGCGGGTCCCTGGGCCCAACCCACACTGACAAAAACGAGAAAGACAACAAGACAGTGACGCATAAGCCACAAGGTTAACAACGCTAAATTTCACGTCCAAGACTTTCTCGTATCGGTTGTGTTTCAAAAGCGGAAGCGCAGCGCGGCCTGCATCGTACGTGGACCGCCGATGGTGGACGTGATGCGGCCCGCCGTTCCCGGGCCATTCGCGGCAAAGGTGTTGGCAGGGTTAGCGAAGGTAGCTTGGTTGAAAGCGTTGAACAGCTCCCAGCGGAACTCGCTGCTGACGCGCTCGGTGAGCGGCGTGTTCTTGACGAGCGAGAAGTCAAACTGACGCTGCGCGGGTCCGCGGAGGATGTTGCGGCCGCTGCTGCCCCACCGGTCCAGAGAATCGGTGAAGGCCGCCGGATTGAAGTAGGTCTCCGGGCGATCCTGGACGCGGCCGCTGTTAATAGCCGTTTCGTGCGTAGCGCCGGGAGCCATGTCGAGCCGGACGCGCGACGCCTGCGTGAAGAAGGCATTGCGCGTGGAGTTGCCAATGGCGGAATGCGGGGCGCCGCTCTGCAGCGTGACGAGCCCATTGATGGACCAACCATTCAGGCGGCGGCTGGAGAAGAACCGCGGCAGTTCGTAGATGTATGAGGCGGTGAAGCGGTGGCGGCGGTCGAAGTCAGACAGCCCGCGATTGTTGCGGATGTTGAAGGCATCGTGCTCGACGACGCCGCCATCGCTGGAGATCGAATCGAGCGACTTTGCGAAGGTGTAGGAAATGATCTACGTGGGCGAAATGTCCCATTAGTCCTTTGCCGCGTCTGGTGTAACGACTTCGCGATAGTGAGCGGCGAGGAATGCGGTTGTGGAA
>VFZP01000150.1 GCA_016871115.1 Acidobacteriota bacterium | reverse complement strand
TCTCCTCTGTACTGTAGCGTTTTCCTTTCATGATCTGGGTCCTTTCGGTTGGACCCAGACCGAACCTTCAAGCGGCTCGAATTTCCGGGATCACGTCACTGACGTCGTTTCTTGGACATAGGGATCGTGTTTCGGACTCTGGGTTAACGATCCGACCTGTCCAACTTTCGGGGACCACTTCACCGGAGACCCGATTGGAATCGAACCGGAGCGCCATCCAGACCCTCCCCCCCCAGGGGCCCTGCATCGTGGTCTCGGGCACAAGAATTGACCGTTTCATCGGCGAATCGGCTTCTGGCTGGATGTGAGCCAGCGTCTCGGTTCCAGCGCCTGAGGAGGCGGACCGCGGGTGGCGTGCGCGACAAGTAGACGACAAGTCAAAGTTTCCAGCGTCGAGCGGTTCTTTTGTAAATACCTAAACCGCAATTGGCTGCCCGGGCTGGCATCGAACCACTCGTGCGTTTTCTGGAGGCATGTTCCGTGGTAATTTCTTCGGAGAGCGCCAAAACCGTCGACGCACAACTGCGCGCACAAGGACTCTCAAGCCTCACCAAAATCATATCCGCGTGGCCGAAATTGTCAGGGGAATTCCGCGCGGCGGTGCAGGTGATGACACAGAGTGCCACGGCGCGACGAGACTAAGGTTTCGTGGAAGGAGGATCACGGTAGCATCGCCGGTCTCACTGCCTGCCGGGCGTGGCCGAACGTGAACACACGGCCATCGGCTTCGCCGGCGCCGTCACTCCATCTCGTTCCGGAGAATTGTCATTACGGCGGAGAGAATGGGCGACGCGTCCGGCGGAGCGGAGATCTTGTCCTCGAGCCATTGGTACCGGACGCGTCCAATCCAACGCGCTCTCTCTTCGTCGCTAGAGACGGTCTGCGGCACGGGAAACGCGCGAGAGAGAGCGTGCGCGCACACTCGTTGACGGTGGCCAAACCGAAACCAGCCGAGCACGTCCAGCGACCATCGTTAAGGCCGGCGAACAGATTGCCTTCACTTTTCAATAACATTGGCCCGACGATTGCCCGTCTTCCAGCAGCGCGCTAGCGCCCCGCCCATGTCGCTTAACCAACCGTTGCGCCCCGTGCCGCTGGCCTTGCAGCTTTGGTCGGTAAAGGAGTCCGTCGCCAAGGACTTCGCCGCTACCACCGCCAAAGTCGCCGCGCTTGGATTCAAGGGCGTCGAGCTCGCGGGCTACGGTGGATTGGACGCACGCGGAGCCAAAGCCGCGTTGGATTCAGCCGACCTTCGCGTGGCGGGCATGCACATGAATCCCGCCAAACTTTGCGAAATAAATCAGATCATCGATGACGCGCTGACCGTGGGTTCGAAGCATGTGACATGCGCCTTCTGGCCCCGCACGCACTATGTATCCGCCGCGGCCTGCGAACGCATCGGCGTGCGCTTGGCAGAATTTGGCGCCAATCTCCGGGCGGTGGGACTGCAGTTCAGTTTCCATAATCACGACGCGGAACTGGCAATGCACGAGGGCCAGTCGGTGCTGAACTGGATTCTCGGCGCCGCCCCCCCTCGCCTGCTGGCGATGGAGCCTGACGTCTATTGGCTGCACCGTGCCGGCTACGACCCCGCCCGTTTTCTTTTAGAGCAAGGAGCACGATGCCCGCTCATTCATCTGCGGGATGAGGCCGAAATCGGAGCAGGTCCCGTCGATTACCCCAAGGTGTTTGCCGCGATCGACACCGTGGCTACGGCTGAATGGCTGATTATGGAGCAAGACCGCTTCAACTATGACCCGTTCGAGTCCCTGCGCCGCGGTGTGGCGCAGTTGAAGGAGTGGGGGCGCGCCTGAGCTGAACGGTGGACGCCGTCATCCTGTACCAACCGCTTAGGGTGGCCAGCGCCCCACCCTAGCGGCCGAGGCTCACCACAAACATCAACAATAGCACCACGCTCAGTGCGGCGACGATCGAACCGATCACGCCGACCCAGTCTTCGCGGTTCCAGCGACGAAATTCCCAATTCGAATTTGGAAAAATCTTCAGGTGATTGAAACGGTTTGGATCGGCCCAGGTGAACTCCATTGCCTGATCATCCTCCAGCGTTGAGTGTCCGAGCACCGGGGTGCGCATTTTACCATAGAACTGGTCCAGCAGTTCCTTGGTTTCGGGCCTCGTCAGGGTGGCGACCAGCATGAGAATCAGGAAGGGCGGGATGATGCGAAAAACGAAGGTCAGTGTCTCGTTCAGCGAATACGAATTATGCCCTAGATCCCAGCCGAGGCGATCCAACACGACTAGCTCGACTTTGAGATACCCTTGTCCGGCCGCCTTACCTTCAGAGAAACGTAGCCCATCGCTCCAGAAAACCGACTTCGTGGGCAACAGGACGGTTTTCTCATACTTTTCCCCAGCGCGAAGAAGGGCAGGCCGTTCGCCCGTCGCCTGACCGCTGGCCTTGGCCTTATCCCATGACGCAATGGCGCGTTCACGTTCGCTGACATCCATGGCGCGGGCCGTATAGGTGCGAGTGACGGTCACGGACTGCGTGGTCTTGCTCAGGTATGCCGAATCGCGGATTCCCGGCAGCAAAGGCAGGCCGAAAGGCAGAACGACTGTCGCGACAAACATGAACACCATCGAGGCCCAAGCACCCGCCCGGTTGGACCGACGCCAGAGCATACCCATCCAAAAAGCCGCCGCGAGAATACTATTGAACATCATCGTCATCTTGAAGAGCTCGAACAGCCCCTTGGAGTGCGCGGCGATGTAAACGGAAACCAACATGTACACGGCGCTAAAAATCCTGCCGACCCAAACATAGTGATCTTCGGAACACCGCGGACGAAACGGGCGGTATAGGTTGTTCGTGATGAGCGCCGCGGCTGTCAGCATGAAAGCCGAAACCGAGGACATCAATGCGGCGATCAGGCAGGCAATCATCAAGCCGACCAGCCCCAGGTTTACCGGGCCCAGCAAGTCACGGGTGGCCAGGCCCCACGCGTAATCAGGGTCGGAGATCGAGTTTCCGTAGAGCACGACGGTCATCAGCGCGACGACCCCCCACATGACATTCGAGTAGCGCTTGAGCAGCACGCCGGCCACAAAACCGTAGCGGGCGACGTAATCGCTTTTCGCCGAGCCGCAGGCCGTCATCTGGTTGGCCTGAACCGCGGTGGTGATGACAATCATGACGGAAAAGCCCGCAATCCAGAACCAGGAGAACTCAATCAGGCTTGGTGAACCCCAGATCTGCATGAACGAATCCGGCAACACCTGGTGCATCGTCGCAAACGCGCCGAGAATCCCGTTGCCCCCGAAGAGCAAGTTTATCTTCGCCATCGCGAAGGGTATCAGCATCAGCGACAGAATGATTATGAATATCCCCTGCACGAGATCGACCATGAAGGCGGCCGTCAGTCCGCCTTTGCTCGCATAGATGAAAGACGCCACCGCCACGGTGATGATGAGCCAGTTTTGGTTGAAATGGGAGTACTCCTTCTTCGGGTTCAACGTCTGCAGCTCCTGCAACCGCGCCTTTTGCTCCGCGGTCAGCAACGTAAAGTCCACTGCCTCCAGGGACTCCCTCTCCACCGCCTTGTCATACTCCATGCGTTCGATTACGGTCAGTTCCGCAACGGGCTTGGTCGCGATGGCCGAGACGGTCTTGGCCATGGCCATAAAGCCGATGGCCGCGATCAACACAAAGTAGATGGATTGGCAGGCCGCATAGAAGGCCGCCATCCGCTTGGAACCATACCGCTCCTCAAAAAAGTCCCCCAGCGTGAGAAGTCGTAAACGCCGGTACCAAATCGAGGTCATCCAAAACACTGGCAGGTTCATCAATCCGCCGGCCAACATCGCCCAGATCCCCGAGGCTCCGTTGGTGTTAACCATGGTGGTGGTGGTGGAAACATGCTCGACCGAAGTGGCCTGGCCGAAGGCGGCAAAAGTCTGAATCAACTTACCAAACCGCCTTCCGCCCATGAAGTAGTCTTCCCGGCTGCTCATCTTTCGGGCCGTGCGGACCGCGATGACAACGACCAAGGCAAAATACACGGCGATCATCGCCAGATCGAAAAACGACAGACCCCAGAAAGTGTATGAAAGCATGGAATGTAGGGTTATTTGGAAATGCTCCGGGCCCGCTAGTGGGACCAGAGGTTACGTGGTCTCGACCCGGCAGTCGGTTCAGGGGTCGGATCTATTCGTGCGATGGCCCCTCCCGTCTCTGCTCTGCACGGCGCGGATCTGGCGGGAATCCGTCATTAAAGCAGTTCCGCTATCTCGATTGGCCGACGTTGCTCAAATGACATGATCGCGGCCGTCACGATGCGAAAACTCCAGAGGTTGTCTTCGAGGCTGCAGGCGGGTGAGCGCCGCTCGTCAATCGCGGCGTCAAGCTCCCTCAGGACTCCGATCCGGTCGAAGCCAGGAAAATCAACCGGATCCTGCAAGCTGATGTTCGCATCCTTGCGGGGGTGGAGGGTTACCCCGCCCTGCTCACTGCCATCCCAGTCGATGGTGCCGTGTTCCGCGCGAACCCGCCAACTGCCGGCCCAAGTCGTCTTAAGTCCGCGGGTCGACCAAGAGCCATGATAATTGAAGCGGGTGCCGTTGGAGAACTCCACGAGCACATCAGCGTTGTTGGCCTGGCCGCTTTCATCCCAACGGTCGGCCCACGCCGAGGTGAAAACACGGGTCGGGTTCGCGCCGACAATGAACCGCGCCTGGTCCGCCTGATGAATAAACACCTCTTCAAGTAGGCAACTCACCCGGTTATTCTTGGCCACTTTCTTCAGGTAATCGGCATATTCTTGGATCATCTCCACGCGCAGGGCGGAAATGGTCCCCAAATCGCGGCAGGTGGCCCGTAACTGCCAGAGCGGTTCACGGTAGCGGAAGTTCTGCGACACCATCACCAAGCCGGAGGTCTCGCGCGCGACCTTGGCCAATTCCAGCGCCGCGGTGTAGCTATCCGAAAGCGGCTTCTCCACCAAAACTCGCTTACCCGCCCGCAGCGCCTGAATCGCCAACGGAACGTGAACTTGGTGCGGCGCAGAAATGATGACGGCGTCGTAATCGCCCTTAAGGGCTTCCGCATAGTCAGTGTAGCTCTGCATTGCCCGTCCATGCTTGAGATGAAACGCGTCCAGCGCTTCCCTCGAGCGACTCACCACCCCGCCCAATCTCCAGCCCCCTGATTTCTCATAGAAAGGAACCCAGGAGGAAGCCCATCCGGTCGTGCCAACTTGTAAGGCGATTTTCATGGGATTGGGGTGCAGGGCTGGGTTCAGGCGATCATGCGCCGGATTGCCGCGATGCCGATTTCCGCTTCCGGCTCGGATTTCACTTTTTCGAGGATCAAATAGGCTTGGGGACAGCCCTGCTTGATGACCTTTAACACCGGTGCCCAATCTAGGTGTCCCTCCAGAAAAGGGACTTCGTTCACATGGATGTGCGTGCCGGGCTGCGCGCCCAGGTTCTTGAGATGCACTGATTCGTAATGCCCCTGAAGCTGCTCACAAATCCGCAGCAGCCGGGCCGTCGGGTGCCACAATTCCGAGAACGCCAGAAAATTGCACAGATCAAGCGTGACCATCAATCGCTTCGAGCAGAGCCGGCTCTTCAACTGCAGGAACCGCTCCGGCGTGTTGATCGCGCATTGCACATGCGGCTCGATCGTGAGGTTAACCCCCGCCGCCTCGCACAAGGAAACCCATGGCTCCAACTTGACAGCGATCTCGTCCAAGACGGATTCAGTAAAATTGTCCGCATGGCTGCCCGCATAACCCGAGGGATGGCGATTGCCACCGTTGATCACGAGATCGAGGCAACCTGTGGCCGCCACCAAGGGAATCGCTGCCGCGAGTATCTCCTCCTGATTCGATCGCTCGACCGCATCTGGGTGCAACGGATTGAAGCTATATGCGGCAATCTGACAGGGTTCGAGTTGAACGGAACGAAGGGCTTTCAGTTTCTCCTGCCCTCCATCACTCGCCAGATCGCTGGCATTAAAGGATACTCCGTCCACTTTTAGTTTTTGGGCAATGCGGACGGAATCAGGGCCACAAACAAGTCCTAGTTTCATAGCGCAACGAAAAGTAAGAAGCCGCGAAGATGCGGTTGGTTGTTAGCAATCGGGGTTAGGGGGAACAGCGAAGGCGCCGGTGAGGGCGCGCTGCCGCGGAAGAATGTGGATGCGGACATTGATACCGCAATGCCACGAACCGTTTTATTGAAAAGCTAGGCGTGCGCTTAAGCTTTCCAAACTGCGTGCCGACTCAGGCCGGCGGATACTCCCGCATTGAACTACCGTCAGACCAGATCGCAGCATCCACATAGGTGGTGGTCGGTTTGGTCGGCAAGCCCCGCTCATTGTGCTCCACCATGCTGATCAGCTGGCGCCCCGCGACTTCGCCCACTTGAACCGCATCAATCTGCAGACCACTGAACGATTTCGTTCGCGAGTCTATGGAGTAGAGTGCCACGCCGATCTTGTTGCGATTCGCCAAGCCACATTTGTCCAAGGCAACCACGACCTGATAGTCGCCGGTGACAATCACATCCGGCTTGTGGCGGCGGATCCAGCGCAGGAACTTGTCCTCGGTCAGATTGCTATCGTCGAATAACAGTGGCGGGATTTCTGCAAACGACGGTTTGCGGGTCCGCTGTGCAAGAAACGCACCCAACCGCTGGTGATTCGTCCGATCATCGACTGATTCCCGCATCACCAGCGCGGGTCGCCGATATTTCAGGCGGTCCAGTTGCGCCATCATGGCCGTGATGCCAGCCGCATGGTCATCGATCACCCGATGGACATTCAACGCCGCATGCGAGTAATCGAGGCTCACGACGGCGAACTTCTCCCAGTCCAGATCCAAAGTGGGACCTAGCGGCATTGGCGCGATGAGGACGCCTTGCACGTTCTGGGTCCATAAGATCTGACTGAGTCGGCGCCCTGAAAGTTGCCGTTCGAAGATGTTCACCGCCTCAAACAAATACCCCCGGCTGCTTGCAATCTTCCGTGCGCCGCTGAAACAGCCGGTCGTATAGTTGGCGCTGACCCAGCTCGTCGGGTCTTTCGGATTGTCGTGGAGAAAGGCAATTTTGGCCCGCGCTTGTTGGGGTTTCTTTCTGCGCCGCTGCCGCATCAGGGCCGAGACGAGCGGGTCCGGGCGGTATTCCAGTTGCCGCGCCACCTGCCTGATCCGCTGCTTGGTGGCGTCCGAGATATTCGGAGAATCACGCAAGGCCAGAGACACCGTCATCTGGGAAACGCGAGCAAGACGGGCGATGTCACTTTGATTACTCATAGATTAGGTCAAAACAGCCCATTGCCTCGAGTTGGCGAGAACACAGACAATACGTGGGTAAGTTAATGTCGCGTGGAAGCCGACAGCGTTAATGGCCGTATGAACATGTGGTGCATTTGGCAAGCGCCCTCCCCTTGCAGGTTGTATTCGAGGCCGTAGGGGTCGGTATGAAATTGTATCCCTATGGACTACTACAACCTCTTCTTTCTTAGCTCCCACTCGAACACCTAGGCCACCGTTCACCACCGCTCCGTCCGAAACGGCGTCGCCGGCAGGCCAGCGCCGTTGAACAGGCTCGCCGCGGGATTGTTTTCCCACGCGCAGCGCGCCGCCACAGGCTGCGCCACCGCGGCCCCAGAAACGATTTCGGTGTCGCCAGCAATTCGCGCCTGCGCGGGCCGTCACACGTGATCCGCGCCAGCGATCTCGAAGCCGCGGAGCTCGCCGTCTTTCGCCACAAGGCCGCCGGTTGCGTGCGCGAAGCGCAGCACCATCTCCGCTCCGCGCACGGTGTGGCCGGCCGGTCGCGGGCCCGATGTCGCGGGGACTTTCTTGTGATAGACCTCGCCGAGCGCCCAGAGCGCGAGTCGGCGGCCGGCCTCCTGCTTGTTGCGCGAGTGGATGTCGGAGGCCTCGCCGATGTCGAGGTTGATGCCCATGCCGGTGCGCGGCAGCGCGAGCGTGTCGAGCATCGCCTCGCGCACGAGCGGCCAAGACCGGCACGGCGCAACTCGGTCGCAAGGACACGGCCTGGGTCGTCGCCTTCGCCCGGTCGAAAATCTCCGCATCGCCGTGGCGGCTGTGCTCGAGGGCAAGGAGGATGACAACTCGTTTGGCGGCGGCACCTACGCCGGTCCGGCCTTTCGGGCGATGCTTGCCGCCTAGAAGGAGAAGAGCGAACGCCCCGTCAGCAAGCCGGTGAAGATCAGCCTGCAGCAGAGCCGACCTTGAGGACCCCGACGCGCCTTAAGCGGATCGAGGGTGGATGACCGAAATGACGTCGATACACTCGTGAAAAGTGGTAGGGATTCGCGAAGCCGAGAGCCTCGCTGACCTCCTTCACGCGCTGCCCCTGGTAACGGAGCATTTCCTCGGCGCGACGGAGTTTTGACTGCAACAGGTACCGCGCCGGACCGACGCCAAACTTCTCCCGACAGAGCTTCGAAAGGTGACGGGGACTCATTTTGAGCTCAAGCGCCAGCTCCACGACCGTGGGATTTTGCCGAAGATGACGATGAAACACCGCCGCGATCGCTTCGCGCTGGGCTTCAGCCTGGGGCAGGCGGTAAAAGGCGTCACTCAGACTTGATTCCGGCAAACCACGAACCAGTCGCCAAAACAGCGCCTCCAGCAGGCTATCCTGGACGGCGGGCGAATGCCGCGCCCCCTCCTCCGCCTCGCGCCGAAGCTCCCGCATGAAAAACGCATCCCGCGAATAGTTGCCCGCGCAGATCTGGCCGCTTGGGCTGGCATCATCCCGGAACAACGACAACGCCGGTTCCCCGGGCAGCGTCCCGGTCAGGCGAAAATGCAGGACGTAGTGACGCTGACCATCGCGCAAGTGGTCCTGGTGCAGGTCGCCCGGCTTGATGACGAGCACCTGTCCGTCCACCAGCGTGAGTTGCTCCCGGTTGAGCTCACAGCGGTAGGGCCCACGGTCCACCAAGATCACTTCGTAGTTCGTGTGCTGATGCCGGGGGTACTCATAATCGCCTTCCATGTTCAACAGATGGAAATCCTGGAACACCGGGCGGATTCGGGTCCCAGGATCGACGGCTTGAGGACGACGGAACCGCTGCTTGTTAACGCGCATCAGGGGAGAGGAAAGTGAGCGCAAAAAGACACTTCCCTGCATAAAGGCGCAAGTGCGCAAATCGACATGCCTTTGCCGGCAGAGATATGGCCGCGCGCCTCCCGCTCTGCTATCTTGATCACACTTCCATGCCAGAACCAATCGTCGCAATCGTTGGTACAGGATTCATCGGCCCCGTCCATCTCGAGGCGCTGCGCCGGCTCAACATCACTGTCAAAGGCGTGCTCGGCTCGACGCTTGAAAAGTCACTCGCCGCCGCCAAGGCCCACGGCTTGGAGACCGGTTATGCCAGTTACGCCGACGTCTTGCGCGACCCCGCAATCACCGTCGTCCACCTCACTTCACCCAACCGACTCCACCATCGCCAAGTCCTCGACGCCTTGGCGGCCGGCAAGCACGTGATCTGTGAGAAGCCGCTCGGCATGACCTCGGCGGAGACGGCCGATCTGGTGGCCGCCGCCGCCGCGCATCCGAATCTCATCTGCGCGGTCAACTACAACATCCGTTTTTATCCCTGCATGCTGCACGCCCGGACGCTGATCCAGCGCTGGGAACTGGGTGAGGTCTTCCACCTCCATGGCAGCTACGAGCAGGACTGGCTGCTGCTGCCGACCGATTTCAACTGGCGGGTGCTCGCCGAAGAGGGCGGCGAACTCCGCGCCGTCGGCGATGTGGGCACGCACTGGCTCGACCTGGCCCAGTTTGTCACGGGCCTGGAGGTCGAGGAGGTCTGCGCAGACCTCCGTACCGTACACCCGATACGGCAACGCCCCGCCGAAGGCTCGGTCGAAACCTTTTCCGGGAAGAAAGGTGGCCCGCCCCCCGCGATGAAACCCGTGGCGATCACCACCGACGACTACGCCTCGATCTTGCTGCGCTTCAAGGGCGGTGCGCGCGGCTGTGTGACGGTTTCCCAAGTCACCGCCGGCCGGAAAAATTGCGTCCGCTTGGAAGTTGCCGGCTCGAAGCAGGCCCTCGCCTGGAACAGCGAACGCCCGGATGAACTCTGGCTGGGCCAGCGCGGCGCGCCCAATCAGCTCATGATGCGTGATCCGTCGATGATGAGCGCGGACGTCGCGCCCTACTCAAACTACCCCGCCGGCCACGCCGAGGGTTTCCCCGACGGCTTCAAGCAGCTCTACCGCGCCATCTACGCTGACATCCGCGCCGGCCGCCGCTCCGCCGAACCGCTTTACGCGACTTTTGCCGAGGGTCATCGCGAACTCTTGCTTTGCGAAGCCATCGCCCGCAGCCACCGCACCGGGGCTTGGGTGAAAGTCGGAGCCTAAAAACCAGTTAACCCCATCCCTGCCCCATGAAATTAGGATTCGTTTCCGCCATTCTGCCTGATCAGTCCCTCGACGAGGTGCTGGCCTTCGCCCGGGCCAACCATTTTCAAACGGTCGAGATCATGTGCTGGCCCGTCGGCAAGGCCGAGCGCCGTTACGCGGGCGTGACCCACATTGATGTCACGACCCTCGACGCTGCCGGCGCCGCCGCCATCCGGGCGAAATTCACCGCTGCCGGCATCGGCCTGTCGGGACTTGGCTACTACCCCAACCCGCTCACGCCGGATGCCGCCGAAGCGGCCGTGTACATCGAACACCTGAAAAAGGTGATCTCGGCCGCGGCCCTGCTGGGCGTGAATCAGGTCAACACCTTCATCGGACGCGATCCGGCTCGCTGCCTCGCCGACAACTGGAAGGTGTTCGACGAACGCTGGCCGGCCATTGTTCGCCATGCCGAGCAAACCGGAGTGCGGATCGGCATCGAGAACTGCCCGATGTTCTTCAGTCAGGACGAGTGGCCCGGCGGGAAAAACATCGCCACCTCTCCGCGCAATTGGCGGGAACTGTTCCGCCGCATCCCCAGCCCGGCCCTCGGCCTCAACTATGATCCATCCCATCTGGCCTGGCAGATGATGGATTCGATCAGCCCGTTGCGCGAATTCGCCAGTCGCATCTTCCATGTGCACGCGAAGGATGTGCAGATCGATCGGGCAAAGCTTAACGACGTCGGCATCATGGCCACGCCCTTGGAGTTTCACCAGCCCGTGTTGCCCGGCCGGGGTGTGGTCGACTGGCCCCTCTTTTTCCAAACCCTTTCGGCCATCGGGTACCAGGGTCCCGTTTGCATCGAGGTCGAGGACCGCGCCTACGAGGGCGCCCTTGAATCCAGACACCGGGCACTGCGCGAAAGCGGCGCATTCCTGCACCCTCTCCTGCCCAAATGAGTGCGGATAAGAAGAGCCTGTTTGCCGGAGTCGATCTCGGTGGCACCAACTTCACCGTCGGCTTCGGCGACGCCAGCGGCCAACTCGTGGCCGAGGAAAAGCAGCCGACGGCCAGTCATGAAGGCCCGGCGGCTGTGTTGGAACGCATCGCCGCCACAATCGACCGACTGGCGGCCCGGACCGGCCAACGGCCGGCCGCGGTTGGGCTCGGCGCGCCCGGCCTGGTGGATGTCCCCACCGGGGTCACGCGCTTCCTGCCAAATCTCCCGACCCAATGGCGCGACGTGCCGGTGGGATCGAATCTTTCCGCCCGCCTGAAATGCCCCGTGTATCTCCTGAATGATGCCCGGGCGGCGACCTTGGGCGAATTCATGTTCGGACACGGACGGGGCGTCCAGTCCATGATCTTGTTCACCCTGGGCACCGGAGTCGGCGGCGGCGTGGTCATTGATGGAAAACTCCGGCTCGGTCTGCTGAGTGCCGCCGGTGAGATGGGCCATATTTGTGCCCAGCCAGACGGTCCTTGGTGCAGCTGTGGCAGCCAAGGTTGCTTGGAAACTCTGGTGAGCGGACCCGCCCTCACGGCCGAAGGCGTCCGCCTCCTTCTCAGCGGCAATGCCCCCCACTTGCACGAGCTTTGCGGCGGTGATGTCGCTCGCGTCAGCTGCGAACTCATGGGGGCGGCGGCGCGCGCTGGCGACGCGGGCGTACAGGCCGCACTCGACCGCGCCGGCAGCTACCTGGGCCAGGTGGCGGCGGGCGTGGTGCTGACCCTGCATCCTGAGCTGATCGTCCTCGGCGGCGGCGTGGCGGCGTTGGACGACCTGCTGATCGTCCCGCTCCGTCGCAACCTCCTGCAACGGGTGAAAATGTTCCCACCCGACGATATCCCCATCTTGCGCTCCCAACTCGGAACTCGCGCCGGCCTCTTGGGCGGTCTCGCCATCGCGGTCCAAGGCGGCGTGCGCCGAGCATGATAACTACTCCGGCAATCAACCCTCTGATCCCGAATCCATGAATCCAGCATCTTCCACGACACCGACGCTCAAGGCGGTCGATCACTATATTGGCGGCAAGCGCCTCCCCAGCGCCGGCGGGACCGGCACGACCTTGAATTCCCCGGTGGATGGCAAGCCGCTCGGCATTCTCCATCCCGCCTCGACCGCCCAGCTCGATCAGGCGGTTGCTACCGCCCAAAAGGCTTTCCAAGAGTGGCGTGCCACCCCGGTGAAGGAACGGGTGCAGCCGCTCTTTCGCTTCAAGCAGCTTGTCGAAGACAACATCGCCGAACTCTCGCAATTCGTCACGACAGAGAACGGCAAGACCCCGGCCGAGTCCGAGGCCGGCATTCGCAAGGGCCTCGAGGTCGTCGAGTACGCCACATCCCTGCCGCAGCTCATCACCGGTGAACTGCTGGAAGTGAGCTGCGGAGTCGACTGCTACACGCGCAGCTACCCGCTCGGCGTCACTGTCGGGATCACTCCGTTCAATTTCCCGGCAATGGTCCCCTTTTGGATGTTCCCTTTGGCGATCGCGACGGGAAACAGCTTTATCCTGAAGCCGTCTGACCAGGTTCCGTTCACGCCCTTGCGGCTGGCCGAGTTGCTGAGCCAGGCCGGGCTGCCGGCCGGTGTCTTTAACGTGCTGCAGGGCGGACGCGAGACCGTCGAAGCGCTCCTCGATCACCGCGGTATCGCCGCTGCCGCCTTCGTCGGATCCACCCCAGTAGCACGCACGGTCTATGCCCGCGGCACCGCCGCCGGCAAGCGCATGCTGGCCCTCGGTGGAGCCAAAAACCATCTCGTCGTCATGCCGGATGCCGATCCGGAGGTCACGGCGCGCAACGTCGTCAGTTCCGCCATGGGCTGCGCCGGCCAACGCTGCATGGCCGCCAGCGTGCTGCTCGCCGTCGGCAACTGCGACCATGTCATCGAAGCCATCATCAATGTGGCTCGCGCCATCCGCTTGGGCCAAGACATGGGCGCCATCATCAACCCGAAGGCGCGCGACCGCATCGTCGGCTACATCGACCGCGCTGCCGCC
>VFZP01000149.1 GCA_016871115.1 Acidobacteriota bacterium | reverse complement strand
CGGCGGTGAACGTGCAGCGCTATGCCGACGTGCCGGTGCTGAACGCGCAGCAACTCGTCGCCCGGTGGGAACACAAACATCGCGCCGCCAACCGGTGGGACTCAGCAAGTGTCGCAATCCCGCCGTCTGGCAAAGGCCTGTATTTGATCGAAGCCACCGACGGCAAGGTGCAGGCCTACACCATCGTGTCGGTGACGGATCTCGCCGCGATCACCAAGGCCGCGCCCGGCCGTCTGCTCACGCGTGTGGTGAAGCGCGAATCGGGCGAACCGTTGAAAGACTTACCCGTAGTGGTGATCGCGGGCATCGGCAAAGACGCAAAGCGCAACGAGGGGCGCAAGGATGCGAATGGTGTGTTTGAGTTGCCGGTGAAGACCGAAGGCGTCGCGGAAGGTTTGCGCCTCGTGCTGGCGCGCCAAGGCTCCGATGTGGCACCGGTTTCCATCGGCGGCCACATGTTGAGCGAAAGCGCGGCTGAACGCATCAGCGCCCACATCTATACTGACCGACCAGTCTACCGGCCCGGACACAGGGTCAACTATCGCGCCGTGCTGCGGGACCGGCAGAACCGCGGCTATCAGATTCCCGCGCCGGTCGAGTTCCAGATTGAGATTCAGGACGCCGAGGGCAACTCCGTCCATCGCGAACGCAAGAAGTCCTCGCCAATGGGGACGCTCAACGGAGAATTCAAATTGCCGCCCGCCGCCGGTCTCGGCTACTACAACCGGCATGTAAAGGTCGGAGACAACACCCAGAGCGTCGGCTTTCACGTGGAGGAATAAAAGAAGCCCGAGTACTCCGTACGCGTAACCACCGGCTCACCGCGCATGCTGCAGGGCGCAAGCATCAAGGCCACGATCGACGCGCGCTACTTCTACGGCGAACCGGTGGCGAAGGCCAAGGTGAAATATGTCGTGCACAAGTCGCGGTATTGGGTGCCCTGGGACACCGAAGACCTGGAGGATGAACCCGCCGAGGGTGAGGGCGACTCCGAGTACACACAGCGCGAGCAGGTGATGGAGGAAGAGGGCGAACTCGACGACGACGGCAAACTGGAGATCGAAGTACCCGCCGGAGAAGCCGACCATGATTTGCAGTACCGCATCGAAGGCCGCGTAACGGATGCCACCGGTCGCGAGATTTCGGGCGCGGGGTTTGTCACAGCCACCGTGGGCCCGTACTTCCTCCGCGTGCAAGCGGACAAATGTCTCTATGCGCCGGGCGACACCGTGAAGGTGAGCGTCACCACGCGCGACTACGACAACAAAGCCGCGGCCAACGTCGCTTTTCAAGCTGAGCTCGTGAACTACCATTGGCGCGACGCCGACAACGCCGGGCGCGTGATCTCGTCGGCCCAAGGCACTACTTCGGCCACGGGCGAGGGCGTGGCAGAGTTGAAACTGCTGAATCACGGCGGCTCGTTCCGCGTGCGCATCACCTCCAGAACCCCGGGCGGCCGCCAAGTGCGCGACCTTGAATATCTTTGAGTGTCTGGCGGCGGCGCAGACCGGTCTGGCGCGCAGCGCGAACGCATCGAGATTGTCACCGACCGCAAGTCGTACGCGCCGGGAGATACCGCCAAAGTGCGGGTGATCGCCGGGAAGCCCAATGCGCATCTCTGGGTGACCGTGGAAGGCAAGACGCTGCATCGCTCCTACTACGTCACCGCGGCGGACGGCACGGTGAACATCGACGTGCCGTTGGCTGACGTGCATGTACCCAACGTGTTTGTGAACGCCGTGATGGTGAGCGGCAACAAACTCGCGCAAGGCAGCGAGAGCGTGAAGGTGCCGCCCACGGCCTATCGGCTATCGCTCGAACTGACGCCGTCCAAACCGCAGTTCAAGCCCGGTGAAGCGGGCGTCTACACGCTGCTGGCGAGGGACTCGGCGGGCAAACCCGTGGCGGGTGAGTTCAGCGTGGGGGTGGTGGACGAAGCCATCTACTCGGTGAAGCCGGACGGTACGCCCGACATCCTGAATCACTTCTACGGCAAGCAATTCTCGCGCGTGAGTACCGACTCTTCGCTCAGCTACTACTTCACCGGCGAGGCCGGCAAGCGCCGCATGCAACCGGCCGCCGTACGCCCATTCCGGCCGCGCGCGGCCATCAAGGCAGAGCGGCTGGTGGAGCCCAAGGTACGCAAGGCGCTTCCGGATACTGCGTTCTGGTCCGCCCTGGTGCGCGCCGACGCGAGCGGACGCGCGGAAGTCCGGTTGAACTACCCCGACGCGTTAACGACGCGGCGCACCACCGTGCGCGGCATCACTTCGGACTCGCGTGTGGGCAGTACGGTGAACAAGGTCATCGTGCGCAAGAATCTGTTGCTCCGCCTCACCACGCCGCGGTTCTTCCGCCAGGGTGACACGATGACGGTGACTGCGATCACACAAAACTTCCTGCCCACGGAGAAGACCGCGCGCGTTTCGCTCGAGACCAAGGGCCTCACGATCGTGGACGGCGGCACGCGCGAAGTGAAAGTGGCGAGCCGCGGCACGGCCACGGTGGACTACAAGGTGCGCGTCGACAACGTGAACGAAGCCGTGGTGCTGGGCAAGACACTCACCGACGAAGAGTCTGACGCCATGGAACTCACGCTGCCGGTGATTCCATTCGGCGTACGCATGACCGAGGCGCGCGGCGCAGCGCTTTCAGCTGGCAAGGGCGCCGAGCAGACCGAGATCACGTTTCCGGCGAATACCGAGTCCACCACGCGTGTGCTCGATATCTCGGCGTCACCGTCAGCCGCGGGTTCGTTGTTCGAGGCGCTCGAATACCTGACTGGCTTCCCGTACGGCTGCACGGAGCAAACCATGTCCAGCTTCCTGCCCAACGTCATCGTGTCGAAAGCGATCCAAAGCCTCGGCGTCAAGACGGGCGTCGATCCGGCGACTCTGCAGAAGCAGATCCGCGCCGGCCTCGAACGGCTTTACGGCTTCCAACACAAAGACGGCGGATGGGGCTGGTGGCAGAACGATGAAAGCCATCCGTTCATGACAGCTTATGTCGTCGCGGGCCTGGCGCAGGCGCGCGCGGCCGGCGTCAAGGTGGAAGATGAGCGGCTCATCAACGGCCGCAACTGGCTGAAGGAGAACCAGGACAAATTCACCAACGCCGACATGAAAGCCTACGCGGCCTACGCGGCGGCGCTCACCGGTGAACCGATCGGCCCGCTCAACCAGGATCTCTACGATGCGCGCGCCAAACACAGCGCCTATGCGCTCTCACTCCTCGGTCTCGCCTTCGACGCCGCCAAGGACAAACGCGCCGCGGAGCTCGCGGAGTTGCTGGAGGGCAAAGCCACCGTCACGGACCTCGAAGCTTCCTGGCAATCGAACCGCGACGACATGATGGACATCGAAGTGGACGCGACACCCGAGGCCACGGCCTTTGCCGTGAAGCTCCTGGCGCGGCAGCGTCCGAGTAGCGCGCTGTTGCCCAAAGCCGCACTGTACCTGGTGAATCATCGCAACCAAGGCTACTACTGGAATTCGACGAAGCAAACGGCGATGGTGATCTACGGGCTCACCGCGTTCGTCAGCCGCAGCGGCGAACTGAAACCCAACTTCACCGCCACCGTGTACGTGAACGAGAAGCCCGTGCTCACCAAGCGGTTCTCGGCGGGCGAGGCGTTGCAACCCGCCACAATCCGCCTCACCGCCACGCAACTGGCGCCGGGCAAGAACACGATTCGCGTCACCCGCGAGGGCAACGAGGGGCGCCTGTACTGGTCCGCCAGCGGCGGCTACTACTCGACGCAAGCCAAGGGCTCCGGCAACGCGGCGCGCAAACTCGACGTCTCGCGCGAGTACTTTCGCCTCTCGCCCACGAAGCAAGGCGAAAAAATCGTGTACGATATGGAAGCCTTCAAAGGCGCGGTGAAGCAAGGCGATCTTATTGCCGTGAAGGTCACCGTGTGGGGCGATGAGTGGCGCTACCTGATGGTGGAAGACCCAATTCCCGCCGGCGCCGAACTCGTGGAACGAGACGACCTATATGAGTTCCGCTGGAAGCCGGATTGGTGGGAACGCTGGTCCACGCGGCGCGAACTTCGCGACGACCGCGCCGTGTTCTTCCAAACCTGGTGGGCCCGCGGCTCCAACCAGTTCGTATATCTGATGAAGATCGTCAACACCGGCAGCTACCGCGTGAGCCCCACGCGCGTGGAGCCGATGTATCAACCGCAGCAATTCGTGGCCGGCCAGCCGAGCCAGTTGGAGGTGACCCAATGAATCCGTTCCGTGTCTGGAAGCAGCCCGTGGCGATGGCCGAACAAGCGCTTGGGCTGGCCGGCCTCAGCGTGATCTTCTACTGGTGGCTGGGCGTGGCCGAGACGTCAATGGGCCAGTTTGTCGTCTCGGCGCTCGGCTTCCTGGTGCTGCTAGCCGGCGTGTGGTGGCTGGTGCGGCGAGGCAGGGCGCGCGTCGCGGCGGAGGCCCCTGCCGGCGGGACCGGCGAACGAATCGGTGCACTGATACTGCTTGGGCTGTGCGCGTTCGCCGCGTATCACCTCGTGTGGTGGGTACCGGGCGTGGAGGGCATGCGCGGGCAACTGGCCAGCATGGTGGCGCGTTTTGGGGCAGCGTTGCTGCTGGTGGTGACGGGCTGGGCGAATCTCCTCGGAGCGTCTCCTCCCGCACCGGCCGCCGAGACAGCCGCCTGATCTCTACTTGGCGTAGCTGTCGAAGAGCCAGCGGGCGTAGTAGTTCAGCACCTTCGCTTCGTTGCGCGCAATCTCGTAGTAGACGGCCTTCAGCAACTGATCCTTGCGATTGATCAACTGCTCACGGATGTTCTGCTGTACGCGCGGATCGTTCAGCTCACGCTGCCCCGCGGGCTCTTTCGACACCACCCTCAGGATCCGGTATCCTTCCGGCGTCCGGATCACCGGCGAATACTGGCCCGGCGAGAGCGCCATCACCATCTTGCGCAATTCGGTGTGCGCCTGTTCAAGCGATGACTGGGGCACAAAGCCCAGGTCACCACCGTTGGGCGCCGTGTTCCCGTCTTCAGAATAGGCCTGCGCCACCATCGCGAAATCCTCGCCCTTCTTCAGGCGCTCCATGATCATTTCAATCTTGCGCTTGGCTTCGTCTTCGCTGCCCGCCTTGTCGCTTTTCAGATTCCGCACGCTGGGGTCCGGGTTGGGCGTGACAAGAATCTGCGCCAGGTGCACCTGCGGCTCGGCCAGATTGAAGGAGTTCCGATTGGCGTTGTAGTACTCGGCCACATCTTTGTCTGTGATGTTGATCTTCGACGTGATCTCTTTGTTGAAAAGCTTCTGAATGCTGAGGTCGCGCCGGAGCTGCGCTTTGAACTCTTCAGCGCTCACCTTGCGCGCGGTGAGTTGCTTCTGGAACTCCTCTTGCGTGTAGGGCGCCTTGATGTCGTTGAACTTGGCCTCCACGTCGGTCTCCGGCGCCATCAGGCTCAGCTTCTCGGCGCGCTGCAACATGATCTCGTTGTCCACCATGCTGCGCAGCACTTCCAGCTTCTGGATGGCCACCTGATCTTCGCTCGCCTCGGGCGTGGGATTGGGAAACTGCAAGCGATACTGCTTGTCGAGGTCCTCGTAAGTGATCGGGCGCGAGTTCACCTCAGCGGCGACGTTGGTGGACGTGGAGGTCTTGCAACCCGTCCATGTCAATACCAGCAGGCTCAGACCAAGGTTTACCGCGCGTGAACTCATAAGCCCTCCATTCTAGCCCGGTCACGCCGGGTGTTATGCTTCCGGGATGCGCTGGGTTCGGTTGCTGCTCGCAGCGGCGTCGTTCACCTATCCGATGCTCTGGCTCGCCACCACGCTGCCGCCGCTCGTGGCCAACCTGCCGCGCATCGTCTCCGGCGCCAGCCTCGGCGCGATGTTCGTCTCTCCGCTGGGTCTGTTTTTCGGAGGCTTCCGCATGCCGTGGCGGGTGCATCTGGCCGGTACGGTAGCCGTCGTCCTCGCCGGATTGGCGGTCTTCTTTTACCGTCGCGCGCATCTGGCCAACTGGCGCACCGTGCCCATGGGCCTCACAATCAGCGCGTCTCTTTATGGAAGCGTCACGTGGGTGGATCGCACGCGGCGCGAATAACGCCGGGAACAAACACAACAGCGTCTGGCTGCCATCGCTCCGCCGGCGGCGGACTCACCGTACCCCAAGCTGTTCTTCCAGCGCGGCGTGTGCTTCACGGCCGAGCATGGCGTGGGCTACGGGTCTGACGAATCGGTGGCGCAGTTGCGCGCTCTGGCGGCCTACGGAGTGAATGCGGTGGCGCTGGTGCCTTACGGCGGCGCACGGCGGCGCGGCGGCGGGTCGATCGCTATTCACACCGCGGGCCGCGGTAGTTGGGAGAGCGACGCGGGCATCGAGATCCTGGCGGCAGAAGCGCGGCGGCTGGGCATGCGCGTCACGTTGAAGCCGCACCTGTGGCCCCACGCCGCACAGATGCAGTTGACCGCCGAGGACCGGCGCGAGTGGCTCAAACAATATCGCGGCTTCGCCGAAACCTACGGCCGGCTAGCCGAGCGCATTCACGCGGATCTGTTCGTGGTGGCCACCGAAGTGGGCGCCGAACTCGCGCGCGAAGAATCCGCGTGGCGAGAGATCATCGCGGCCGTGCGCGCCGTTTATCCCGGCCCGTTGACGTTTACGCCCACGCAGGGCCCCGAGTTTGAGTCGATTGCTTTCTGGGACGCGCTCGACTATATCGGCCTCGACAACTACTACCCGCTGGGCGACGGCTACTCGGCTGCCGGGGTCCTGGCGCGGGTGCAAGCTGTGCAGCGGCGCTTCGATCGGCCGGTGATTTTCACCGAAGCCGGCTACTCGGCCGCCGAAGGCGCTCACCGCGGGCCCTGGGAAGACCGGCCAGACCGTCCGCTTTCGCTGCGCGAACAGGAGCGAAGCCACGAAGCGCTGTTGAAGGCCTTCTACTCTCAGCCCTGGTTCCAAGGCGTCTACTGGTGGAAACTCGGCACAGACGGCTTCGGCGGCCCGGACGATCATTCGATGACACCGTGGCGCAAACCGGCGATGGAGGGGATCAAGCGCTACTATCTGGCGGGCGGGCGGTGAAGCGCAGCGCGGGGCTGCTTGTGTTTCGCGACACCGCGGCCGGCGAACGGGAAGTGTTGCTCGTCCATCCCGGCGGCCCGTTCTTCGCGCGTAAAGACGCGGACGCTTGGAGTATTCCCAAAGGCGAGTACAGCGATGGCGAAAGCCCACTCGATGCCGCGCGCCGTGAGTTCACCGAAGAAACTGGCTGGACGCCGCCACCGGCTCACGGATGCCAGGATCTCGGTGAAATCCGGCAATTCCCGGCCAAATGCGTACGGGCCTGGGCAGCACGCGGCAACTACGATGTTGCCACGCTTCACAGCAACGAGTTCGAAATGGAGTGGCCCCCGGTTCTGGGCAAGTGCGGCGCTTTGCTGAGGTGGACCGCGCACGTTGGTTCACGCTGGCCGCGGCGCGCGTGGCGATCGCCGTCGGGCAGCGGCCCCTGCTTGACTACATGGTCCAGTGAGCATCACCATCGGTGTTGCGCCTTTCTGTCACGTTCCTCCTGTTGGCTGCTGGCATGGCTTCGGCCCAACCCGCCGTCTCGCCAGACGCCGAGTTGACGGCCAAAATCAACAGCCATGTGGAGGCTTTCGTACAGAGCGGCCGGTTCCAGGGTGCGGTGCTTGTGGCGCGCGAGCGCCGCATCGTGCTAGAGAAAGGCTACGGGCTCGCGCAGGCCGAATGGGGCGTCGCCAATGCGCCCGACACCAAATTCCGCTTGGGCTCCATCACTAAGCAATTCACCGGCATGGCCGTCGTGCTGTTGGAACAGGACGGAAAATTGAAGACCTCGGCCAGCGTGTGCGAGTACGTGACGCCCTGCCCGGAGAAGTGGAAGCCTATTACGCTCCATCATCTGCTGACGCACACCTCCGGCATTCCCAACTTCACCAGCTTTCCGGACTACGAAAAGAGGATGGCCTGCCCTCACCCGCCGCCAAAACGGTGGAGCGCTTCCGCGCTCTGAACCTGGAGTTCGAACCCGGCGCCAAGTTCAAGTACAGCAACTCGGGCTACGTACTCCTCGGCGTCGTGATCGAGAAAGCAAGCGGCGCAAGCTACGCCAGCTTTGTCCGCCAGTGCATCTTCGAACCTCTCGGCATGCGCGATACCGGCTACGACACCAACGCCGCGATTCTGCCGAAACGCGCTGAAGCCTACCAGCGCGCGGGCAAGGATCTCCGTCACGCCGCCCACATCGACATGACCATCCCGCACGCCGCGGGCGCACTCTACTCCACCGTGCAGCACCTGTTCAAGTGGGACCGCGCTTTGCAGGCAGGCAAACTTCTCTCGCCCAATTCGATGACCAAGTACTTCACGCCCGCGCTCGACAAATACGCCTATGGCTGGATCGTGCGCACCGTGCCAGACGGTAAATTGGTAATGCATGGCGGCGGCATCAACGGCTTTGCCACCGACATCAAGCGCATGCCGGAGAAGAATCTGGTGGCGATTGCGCCGTGCAATGCCCCGCCCTGCGATCCCGGTCGCATCACCAACGACGCGCTGGCGATTGTGCTGGGCGGCAACCCGGCCTCGCCCAAGGACCGCACCGAGGTGCAAGTGAGCCGCGAAGTGAAAGCGCGCTACGTGGGCGACTATGAGTTGATGCCCAGCTTCATCCTGACGGTGACGCTCGAAGGAGATCAGTTGATGACGCAGGCAACCCGGCAGGGCAAGCTTCCGGTCTTCCCCGAAAGCGAGACGAAGTTCTTCCCCAAAGTGGTCGACGCGCTCATCACCTTTGAAACCGATGAGGGCGGCAAGGCCAGGGGTCTGGTGCTTGAGCAAGGCGGCCGCCGTATGCCCGCCAAGCGGCGGTAACGCAGTCCTGGTCCGCGCAAGTTCACGGAACGAGGGAACTGGAGACCTGATGATAGGTGTTCGCCTGAATTGTTCGACGGAAGGCAGCCGTCCACAGTACTTATGTGGCTCGCATACTCACCCGCTCACACCTTCTATATTATCTCCCGTTCTTACCTGCGCGTCCGGTCAGGCGTTCGCACAATCGCAGAATGCCGATACGGTCCGCGGCTTGAACAACTGTGTTCTCCAATTCCACTCGCAACTGCAAAAGGCCAACGCCGCGGAGGCAGCCGCGATCCGGCTGCAAGCCTCGCCAGTTTTTGCGCAGCGCAACGCGGCGCTGGAAGCGCTCATCCGGCAAAACCCGCCAGCCGCGCTGGGGCTGGCGTTCTCGGCTGATCTCCGGGCGGACCTGGCCGACAAGTTCCCCGCTTCGGCCGCCAGCCTCGAACAGCACGGACAGTGGCGAGGAACTTCGCACCACGTCATTCTCGACGATCCGGACCGCCGCACAAGCAAGTATGAAGTACGGCTCCGTAACGGCCAGGAAACCATCGATCTCTATTCGGCAAACGGCGAACCATATTGCGTGTCGGGCAACATTGTCACGGCCAAGGGCATCCGCGTGAATAATATGCTGGGTGCCGACAACGTCACCTACACGGCAGCGGCTTCAGTGGCGGGAGCCGGCTGCACCACATCGGGCGCGCAAAACACGGTGGTGGTACTTGCGCAGTTCCCCGGCGTGGCACTGCCTTCCAACGTCACACCCAGCGGCGTTTCGAACATCTTCTTCGGCACAACGGGCCGGACCGTGAACACGTACTGGCAGGAAGCGTCGCAAAATCGCGCCTCCGCCACGGGCACGGTGGTGAGGCCGGTCACGCTCGATCGCGTCTAATCGTGCGACGAGTACAACCTGATGCGCACGGCGGCCATCGCCGCGGCCGACAGCGCCGTCAACTTCACCAACTTCACGCGCGTGTTCATCGTGTTCCCGAACCCTGGCTCATGCGGCTGGGCCGGGCTCGGCACGTTGGGCTGTGGAACGCTATCCTCGGCCGACGGAAGCTTCCAGGCCTCCACGTCGTGGCTCCTGGCTACCTAGATGGGCGACATCAGCAACGGCGTGAAGCTCTCCGTGCATGACGGCGTCCACAACCTGAGTCTGCATCACGCCAGTTCGCGCGCGTTCACCGGCGAAGCTCTCGGCGCGGTGGGCACAGCGGGCACGCTGAATGAATATGGCGATCCGTTTTCGACGATGGGCACCTAGAACTTCGGCCACTACGGCGTGCCGCACAAAGCCGCGATCGGCTGGTTGACCGGCAGCCAGGTGGTGACAACCGAAACCACCGGCAGCCACTCAGCGCTCCCGGTTGAGACAGCGGCCAGCGGCACGCAGGCGCTGAAGATCCAGCGCGGCACGGGTAACGACGCCTGGCTGTGGGTGGAGTATCGCCAGCCCACCGGATTGTTCCACAACTCCTGAAGTTCCACCGCGCTGGTCTTCAGCGGCGCCCTGGTTCACTATCAGGACTCGACCACCGGCACGCGCACGCATCTCCTCGATTTCACTCCCACCAGCACTAACGGTTTCAACGACCCCGCCCTGACTGGAACGTGGGTGGACCCCTACTCGAACGTGTCTCTTTCGGTGGCGGGCGTGTCCTCTTCGGCGCTTTCGCTCAATGTGAACTACGGCGCGCTACCCTGCACGCGCGTGGCGCCCACCGTAACGCTGACGCCGCCGAACCCATCCATGCAATCGGGCGCGGTAACCTCGTACACGTTGTCCGTCAAGAACAACGACAGCCTGGGCTGCATCAATTCCACCCTCACGCTGGGTTCGACGCTGCCGTCGGGTTGGGCCACCGCTTTCAGCCCGGCCACGCTGGCGATCGCACCCGGGCAAACCTTGACGTCGTCCATGTCGAAGACCGTGCCGGTTGGCTTCACGCCCGGTACGCACCCGGTGGATGCGAACGCGGCGGACGCCAACCACGCTGCCATGACGGCCGCGGCCAACATCACCGTAACCGCGCCGCCGGAGCCGATCCAAGTGACGCTCACGGCGAATCCGCTCACCGTGAACGCGCGCTCCAACGTGACGCTCACCGCCACGGTAACGAAGAGCAAGGGCCCCGTGCCCGGCGCGGCGGTCACATTCAAGGTGACGCGCACCGGAGCGGGCAACACCACCGCCACCACGAATAGCTCCGGCATTGCCACCTACTCGTACCGCGCGCAGCAGAAAGGTACGTATACCGCGGTAGCCACGGCTTCATTCGGCGGCGCCACGACCACCAGCAGCGACGTCACTTTCACGGCGAAATAACGGCTGGCCCCGGGGGCTACAATGGGAGTTTGCCTTCCCCGCCGTTGGCCCCCGGGCTCGCGTTCATCTTCGACATGGACGGCGTCATCGTTCACTCGACGCCGCTTCACAACCGCGCGTGGGAGATCTACCTCGCGCGCCATGGCCGCCCGTCAGGCGACATCGAAGCGCGCATGCACGGGCTGCGCAACGATGACATCGTGCGCGACTATTTCGGCGACGATCTGGATGATGACACCGTGCATCGCCACGGCGCGGACAAAGAAGCGCTCTACCGCGAATTAATGCGACCGGAACTGGAGCGCTGGCTCGTGCCCGGCGTCCGCGAGTTTCTTTCCGCGCACACACCTGTCGCCAAGGCGGTGGCTTCGAATGCCGAGCGAGCCAACATCGATTTTGTGCTAAGCGAAGCGGCTCTCGGCGCACACTTCTCCCACGTCGTCGACGGCCATCAGGCCGAACGCCCCAAACCTTTCCCCGATATCTATCTCGCCGCCGCCCGGCTCCTCGGCGTGGACCCGGCCAACTGCATCGTCTTTGAAGATTCGCTGGCAGGCGCACAGGCCGCGCATGAAGCGGGCACGCGCGTGGTGGGACTCACCACCACCTTGCCGGAGTTGCCGCGCGTCACGTTGGCGGTGCCGGATTTCCGCGCCCCGGCCCTGGCAGACTGGCTCGCCGGGCAGCGGGCAGTATGATTGAAACCACCGCGCCCGGCGTGCGTCTACAATCTTAGGTATGCTCCAGCTACGTCGAATCTTGAGCTTGGTGTTCATGGCGGGTCTGTTCACGTTCGCTCTGCCTCAATCTTCGAAGAAGTACAGCGGCCCGCGTCCGCCGAAGCCGGACCGCCCGTACCTGTTGCACGCCACCGATCTGGTGCCCACCGAAAGCGGCGTGGCCTCCGAAGAAACGCGCAAGGAAGAAACGGCCAATGTAATCAAAGGCAGTGCTTCACCGGCCCGCACGCCCCTCGCTGAACCGATCTTCCTGCTGACGTCGGAGAAGCTGATCCCCGAGAAATTGGAACTCTACCGGATTACGGTGGGGAAGACCGGTAACCGGGAACTGGCGATCCCGAAGAACGTCAAGAAGATGAAGGATGCGATGAAGCCCATCCGGCTTTCGATCGCCAAACTGGACAGCACCCTCTACCGGTTGGAAGCCACAGACCTTCTGGAAAACGGCCCCTATTGCCTGAGCCCGTCGGGCTCTCAGGACGTCTTCTGCTTCGACGTCTACTGAAGCCGCGCGTGCTAAACTCCGAGTTTATGTTTAATGGCCTCGAACACACCGCCATCGCCTCACCGGACCCGAAGAAACTCGCCGAGTGGTACCGCGACTTCCTGGAATTCCGCATCAACTTCGAGTATGCCGGGAACTACTTCGTCCGGGCCCGCAACGGCTCGATGCTGGAAATCATCCCGTCCGAAGGCGACAAGCCCGCCTCGGCCATGAAGACCCCCGGAATCCGGCACCTCGCTATTGAAGTAGATGACTTCGACGCAGGCCACGCGTTGTTGAAGGAACGCGGCGTACATTTTCTGGGTGAACGGTTTGAAACACAGGGCAATCGCCTTGTTTTCTTCTCCGACGGCGACGGCAACATCGTCCACCTGATCAAGCGCCCTCAACCGCTCCCGTAGCCGTCACAAATCGGCCCGGCCGGTAAAGGCGCATTGTCTTGCTCCAGCGAACTTTCAAAGCGTTTCAATATCCCGAGTTCCGGTTGATGTGGATCGGCGCCTGCACGTCCACCATCGGCACGTGGATGCAGACGCAGGCGCAGAGTTGGCTGGTGCTGGAGATGTCGAAAGATCCCCGCGTTTTGGGCCTCGACGTATTCCTCGGCCAGATCCCCATCTTTCTGTTCACCCTGGTGGGCGGCGTAGTGGCAGACCGGGTAGACCGCCGCTTCGTTCTCCTTGGCTCACAGCTCGTGCAGATGACGTGCGCCATTCTGCTCGCCACGCTGTTCCTGCTGGGTTGGGTGCAGATCTGGCATATCCTCGCGCTGTCGTTCGTTGTGGGCACGGCGCAGGCCTTTGGCGGCCCGGCGTATCAATCGCTCATCCCCACGCTCGTTCAGAAGGAAGACCTGCCCAACGCGATTGCGCTGAATTCCATCCAGTTCAACCTGGGCCGCATGATCGGTCCGGCGTTGGGGCTCCTCGCCTTCACGCACCTCGGCGCGGCATGGTGTTTTTACCTCAATGGCATTTCCTACCTGGCCGTGATCTTCACGCTGTGGGTG
>VFZP01000148.1 GCA_016871115.1 Acidobacteriota bacterium | reverse complement strand
CACCAGCATCAGACCGCCATCGGACGTAACGCGCGATCCCTGGCAGTCGATCTTGAGAAGGCCGTTGCAAGAGAGCTGAAAGGGCTGGTTTTGTTTGTCACCCATTGGGTGCTGTCCTCCGCAGGGCTCTTCGCTGCCTTCAAACCCTTACGGATATTGATGCGGACGACCATCCGAGAGACTCGCACGCGCGGCTCAAAACGGAAATGTGGGATTATACGCCAAGGAAGTGATCTCAGAACGGTCTTTCACGAAATCCACATGCCGTCAAGGACTGCTATGCTCCACAATGATGGATCGTCGCAATCTCCTGTCCGGTCTGGCGGCCGTCGCGGCTGGATGGCCGGTCCGCTCGTGGGCGGCAACGCCCACCCGGTTTCGCGTAGAGTCCCAGCGGCTCGCGCTTCGGCATACCTGGACCACCACGATGTCGTCCAGCACACATCGCGATGTGATCTATTTCCTGCTGTCGCGTGGCGCGCACTCCGGCATTGGCGAGGGGGCGCCCATCGCGCGTTATGGCGAGTCGGCGGATCAGGCCCAGAAGCTTTCGGGCGAGATCGGCGCGGTGCTGAACGATGGCGCGGACCTCATGCAATACCGCAAGATCGTCGGCCAACTGCACCAGCGCATTCCGGGACAATGGGCACTGAAGAGCGCGCTCGATATCGCGATTCACGATTGGGTAGGCCAGGTGCTGGACGTGCCGCTGTACAAGCTGTTAGGGCTGGATCCGCTTGCCACGCCGCTGACGACGTTTTCGATCGGCATTGACACGCCCGAGGTGACGCGGCAGAAGGTGAAGGAAGCGGAAGCCTATCCGGTTCTCAAAATCAAAGTCGGACTGAAGACCGACGAGGCGACCATCGATGCCGTGCGGAGCGTGACGAAGAAGCCGCTGCGCGTCGACGCGAATGAAGGCTGGAAGTCCAAGGATGAGGCCGTCGAGAAGATCAACTGGCTGGAGAAGCAGGGTGTGGCGTTTGTGGAGCAGCCCCTGCCGGCGCACATGCTCGAAGAGATGAACTATGTGCGGAAGCGCGTGCACATTCCAGTGATCGCCGACGAAGCGTCGCTCCACCCGGCGGACATCCCGAAGCTGGCGCCTTACTTTGACGGCGTGAATATGAAGCTGGACAAATGCGGCGGCATTCTCGAAGCTTTGCGGATGATCGAGATGGCCAAGGCGCTGGGATTGAAGACGATGCTCGGGTGTATGGTGTCGTCGTCGGTGGCGATCACCGCAGCCGCGCATCTGTCACCGCTGGTGGACTACGCGGATCTCGATGGCAACCTACTTATCAGCAACGATCCATATGTGGGAGTGACGGTGGAGGCGGGGAAGTTGATTCTGCCGTCGGGCCCCGGATTGGGTCTCAAGCCGCGCGCAGCTTAGCAATCAGCTTCAACGCGGCGGCTACGGGCAGGCCGAAGAACCATAGCAGCCAAGGCAGCCAGCGCGGCCACTCGCCGGGAATCAGGATCTCCACCGGGGCGCGAGCTGCCGGCGTCTTTGCGTACGGCCTCGGCTGCCAGCAGGCCCGCGCTCACGGCGCCTTCCATGGAAACCAGATCGATGTGATTGCGGCAGCAGTCGCCCGCGAGGTAGAGGTTGGGCAGTTCGGTTTTTGCGCCGGGCCGGGACTGCCACGCGCCTACTTCGTTCATGAAGAGCGGCTCGTCCACATGGGGCTGAAAGTCTGTCTTTTCGATCTCCACGTCGCGCAGCGCGGGGATGAACTCGAAGAGTTCGTCCAGCATCTCGCGCACGGCGACGTCTTCCGATACGGACTCAAGTGCGGTGAAGTTCGAGGAGATGGCATTTAGCACCGTGCGGCCGCGGTACTCGGGCCACCACTGGCCGACGTCGATGAACGACAGGCCGTATCGCCCGCCGATCACATTCACGTGGTCTTTCGGCATGCCGGGCACTACACCGCGGAAGTAGATGTTCAGCGCGGCCATCGCAGCGCTGTTGAGTCCGCGAATCGCAAACAGCTTCGGCGCGGCGCGGTAGAGATCGTCATCGAGAATGGCCGCGAGGCGCTCCCACGGAATGGCTACCACCGCGCGTTCCACCGGATGGCGCGTCGAGTTGAGATGCACTGCGGTGACGCGGCCCTGCGCGGTTTCGATTCGCTCCAGGCGCTGGCCGAGATGAATCTTCACGCCGAGCGCTGCCATGCGCTTTTCAATCGGCTCAATCCACAACTGCTGCAGGTTCCCCTTCAGCACGCGGTGCATCGGGAGCGGGTACTTGAACCAATACTTCAGCACGTTCCGCATCGTCATCGCGCTCACCGCGTAGCTGGGTACGTTGATGCCTTTCAGCAGCAGGTCCTGATGTTGGAGCACCACGCGTTCGGTGCGGTAGATGCGGCCGCGCACGAAACCTTTCACGCTGGTCTGGTCGAGAAACCTCCGGTAAGAGAAGCGGTGGCTCATTAGGTCGAGCGTGGAGTAGAAGAACAGGGCCATCTCTTCCACGGGCAGCACGCCGCTGAACAGGTTGTGGAAGACATAGCGCGCCGACCCGAGATTGGTGAGCGTTTTGTTGCGCGGAAACTCGCCGCGTTCGATCTGCACGAAGTCTTCGACGTCGGCGAAGTGGCCGGCGATGCCGAGTTCATCGACGAGCTTCCAAATGTTGCGGCACCACATGGGGAAGATGTGGTAGCCGTGTTCGTCGAAATCCGAGCCGTGTTGGTTGCAGCCGGCCTTGCCGCCGAGCCGCGAGGTGCTTTCGTAGAGATCCACCGCAAAGCCGCGCTCGGCGAGGCGCAGGGCGGCGATCATCCCGGCGAGTCCTCCGCCAATCACCGTGACGTGCATGGGCCTGAGTCTATCTCAGTAGAGTGGCGGTTCGCCGGGCGGTCGCGTCTTCCAGCGGCGGTGCATCCAGAGCCACTGATCGGGATAGGCGCGGATGACGGATTCGAGGTGCGCATGCAGTGTGCGCGTGTCGGCGTCGGCATCGCCGATTGAGTGAATGGGCGGGTAGAACTTGAGGATGTAGCGCTGTTCGGCGTCAGACCATAACGCATAGCCCGGAATGATGGGCGCGCGGCTGTGCGCCGCGATCTTGGCAAAGCCCGTGGCCACGCAAGCGGGGATGCCGAAAAAGTCGAGAAAGATGCCCTCGCGGAGCCCCGCGTTCTGATCGATGAGCACGCCGACGGCTTCGTTGCGGCTGAGCGCCCGCAGGATGCCGCGGGCGTAGTCGCGTTTTTCAATCACCTGATTCCCGGACAGGTGGCGGCGGCCTTCGACGAGTGAATCGATACGCGGGTTGTCGAGCGCGCGCACGACGACATGCATGGGGTTGCCCGAGAGAATCGCATGGGCGAAGGCGCTCAGTTCCCAGTTGCCGAGGTGCGCGGTGGCAAACAGCACGCCGTGGCCTTCGCCGAGCGCGGCTTCGAAGTGTTCAAAGCCGTCGTAACGAATCCAGGAAGAAATGTTCTGGGGCGTGATTTGCGGAAAGCGCGCGACCGCCACCAGAATGCGCGCGATCGAATGAAAGCTGCCGTCCACAATGCGCTGGTGCTCGGTGGGGCTGAGCGCGGGCAGCGCCATGCGGACGTTCTTTTCCGCAACGCGGCGGAGGCGCGGAATCGCGCGGTCGAGCAGCTTCACATAGGAGCGCGCGATACGGTCTGCCAGCGTGCGGGGGCCGAACTGCAGCGACGCCACCGCCACGCGCGCCGCGGCGTACTCCAGCCAGTTGCGGATCGAAGAGCGTTGGCGCATCAGCTCCTAGAACCGCGTCACTTCCGTGAAGTTGAACTCGTGGGCCTTCATGGCCGGCGCCACCATGTCGAATGTCTCTCCCCCGTGGCGCGCACCGCGGGCACGAGGCTCTCCACGCGGTTCAACATGACAATCAGGCCTTGATTGAAACGGAAGTTTCGCACGCCGCCGGCGACCTCGCCGCGCTCAATGAGAAACGTGCCGTCGCGGGTCATGCCGGTCATCATCCTCTCAAACGGATCCACCTCGCGGATGTACCAAAGGCGCGTGACGAGGATACCGCGCCCGGTGGAGCGGATCATTTCCTCACGCGAAATGCCGCCGCCCGCCAACACTATGTTGACGGGAAATTCGCCCACCTCGTTGGGCAGCGCGAGGCCGTGGCCGGTTGGCTCCACCCCTGCACGCTGCGCTGCGCCGCGAGAGTGGGCCAACTCCTTCACTACGCCGCGTTCGACGAGCGTGAGCGCGCGCCGCGCCATCCCTTCGCCATCGAACGGAGCGCCGGCTTGCAGTAGATGCCGGCAGTCATCCGTGATGGTGATGTTGCCGCCAAACAGCTTCTCGCCTACGCGCCCGGTGAGAAAGCTGCGCTGGTCTTCAATCGCGGTGCTGCCAAAGTCACCGAACATCTGGCCCACCAGATCCAGCACCGCGGCCGGTTCAAGAATCATCGTGTAGTGTCCGGGCACAAGTTCGCGCGGGTTGCGCGACCGCTTGGCCTTCTCCGACGCACGGCGCGCGAGCGCCGCCGGAGAGAGCGCCGCGCGGTCCACCGCGGACGCTTTCGCCCAACCGGAACTGGTCTCCTCCATCACGGTGATGCTGAACACCGCGAGCGTCTGATCGTGCACAGCGGTGACACCGCGTGTGTTGAACACGGCTTCGCGCGCGGACGCCGTCGAGTAGATGCCCGCCGGCGTCTGCCCTTCGCTCTCGGCAACCGCAATCGCCTCGGCCACCTGCGCGGCGCGGTCCGCCGGCGAGCACTCGGCGGTCTGCTCCGCCCAGCGCCCTGCTACGGGCGCAATCGCGGACGGCTCACACAGCGGCAACAACCGGTCATCCGGCTCCTGCGCGCGCATCAGCGCCACGGCTTCGGGCACGCAGCGCCGCACCGAGTCCGCATTCAACCGGTTCGTTTCGGCGCGTGCCGTGCGTTGATCTTCGTGGGGACGCACGGAGATCATCGTCATGGTCTCGGCCACGTTCTGGTGAATGGCGTTGTTGGCAAAACGCGTGAGAGCTTCGCGGTTTTCACCAAATTGCACTTCAAGATCACGGACGCCGAGCGATCGCGCCTCGCGCTCGGCGGCGCCAAACAACTCCCGCCACGCGGCGCTCACTCGGCGTATCCTCCGCCGATCTTCACGTTCGCAAAGCGCGCCGGACTTGTCCCGTGCCCCGTGCCCATCACCGGCTCCGGTTGCCCCTTGCCGCAGTTCGGCACGCCCCACAGGGTCCAATGGCCGCGCCCCGCAATCGCGCGGCAACTGTTGCAAAACTCCGTGCTGATGCCGCTGTAGGTAGGGTTCTTCAGCATACGCACGCGCTGGCCGTTCTTGATTCCCAGCCAATTTCGCAGCCGAACTGGAAGTTGAAGCGCTTGTCGTCGATCGACCAACTCCGGTTCGTCTCCATATAGATGCCGTCTTCGGCGAAGACCTCGTCGAGAGAATGCGGCCCTGGTTCGTGGCTCACGTTGGTCATGCGAATCAGCGGTAGCCGGTTCCAGCCCACCGCGCGCATGGTGCCGTTTGAGCGCGTCTGTCCGATGGCGCCGGCCGATTCGCGGGAGCTCATGTAGCCGCGGAACACCCCGTTGCGAATGATGTCGACGCACTGCGCGGCAACGCCCTCATCGTCATAGATGAACGTACCGAGCCCCGGCCCGTGCGCCACCGTCGCATCGCAGACTGCATTCACAATCTCAGAGCCATATTGCAGCGTGTTCAGCTTGTCGAGCGTCAAAAAGCTCATGCCGGCGTAGTTGGCTTCTGAGCCCATTACGCGGTCAATCTCCATCGGATGGCCGATCGATTCGTGAATCTGCAGCGCCAGTTGGCTCGAATCGAGCATCAGGTTTGCCGTGGTCTCCGGGCATTGATCCGCCGCGTGCAGCGCCACGCACTGGGACGCCACGCGCGGCGCATGCCGCAACAGATCGAGTTCTTCCACCAGTTCCCAGCCGCGCAATTGATACTGGCCTCCGAACGACTTCGGGTACGAGCGCTTCTGGATTTCGTTCTCGCGAAACGAATGCGCGGCCATGCCCGCGCCCGTCACCGTGCGAGTCTGATCGATCTCGCTGCCTTCGGTGCTCAAGAAAATCTGCCGCGTGCGATCGAAGACGAGCGAGGTTTCGGTCATCGTCACACCGGCTTCCTTGCGCATCTCCGCGTCAGCCGCCAGCAGGTGCGCCACTTGCCGTTCCACGGGCATCGCGAACGGATCGATGCGGCACTCTGACACCCACACGACGCGCGCGGGCGGTTCAGGCGCAAGATGTACGGCGCGTTTCGATGTAGTGGCTGAGGCCGCCGCAATACCCGCTGCCAGTGCCGCCGCGGCGTCGAGGCCGCCGCGCGAAAGGTCATCGGTTGCGGCAAATCTCCACGCACCTCCGGCCAGCACCCGGATGCCAATCCCACGCGACTCGGTGGACGACGCGCCAGCCAGCTGGCCGGTCTTGGTGCCGAGCGAGCGACTGCGGGATTCTTCGAGCCGCACATCTGCATAGGTGACGCCAGGGCGCCGCGCGGCCGCATCGAGCGCGTATCGGGCGAGATCAATCATTCCTTCTCGCATGATACGCTGAGCGCTGATATGAGAGCTGCTTACTATGCCGGCAAGGGCGATGTTCGCGTGGGCGAGTGTGTGCCGTTGGCCCCCGGTCCGGGCCAGGTGCAACTCCGCGTCGCCAACTGCGGCATCTGCGGAACGGACCTGCACATCTATCACGGCAACATGGATCATCGCGTGAAAATGCCGCAGGTGATCGGGCATGAAACGTCAGCCGTCGTGGAGGCGCTTGGAGATGGAGTGACGGGATTTGCCAAGGGCGATCGCGTCACGGTGATGCCGCTCGATGCGTGCAACAACTGCCCGGCGTGCCGCGCCGGCCATTCGCATATTTGTCAGAACCTTAACTTCATAGGCATCGACGTGCCGGGTGGATTTCAGGCGCGCTGGACCGTGCCCGCTCACACGCTGCTGGCCGTGCCCGCGGGTGTTTCGCTGGAACATGGCGCGTTGATTGAACCCATTGCCGTGGCTTGCCATGACGTGCGGATGGGAGAAGTGAAGCCCGGCGAGTTTGCCATGGTGCTGGGCGGCGGGCCGATCGGCGCGCTGGTGGCGCTGGTGGCGCGCGAAGCTGGTGCTCAGGTGGTGGTGAGCGAGATCAATCCGTTCCGGTTGAGGCTGCTTGAGTCGTTGGGTTTTGAAGCGGTGAATCCGCTGGAAACAGATCTGGTGAAGTTCGTCAATGCGCGCACCGGTGACGCCGGGGCCGACGTGGTGTTTGAAGTCTCCGGCGCTGCGCCTGCAGCGCTGCAAATGACGGATCTGCTGCGCACGCGCGGGCGTGTGGTGATGGTGGCCGTGTTCGCCAAGCCTGTGCCTGTGAACCTGCACCGGTTCTTCTGGCGCGAGCTTCGCCTGATTGGCGCGCGGGTGTATGAGCGCGAGGATTTTGCGCGCGCGATTGCGCTCCTTGAGTCCGGCACGGTGCCGTTTGAAAAGCTCATCACCGGCGTCTATCCGCTCGACGGTTTGCAGCAGGGCCTCCAGGAGATGGAGCAGGGCGGCGCGGTGATGAAGATTCTGATTGACTGCGCGAGCTGACCAGCCATGAATGTTCTCGATCTCTTCAAGCTGCACGGGCAGACCGCGCTTGTTACCGGTTGCCTCCGCGGCATTGGCCGTGCGATGGCGGAAGCGCTGGCTGAGGCGGGCGCGGATATCGTGGGTGTGAGCGCGCAGATGGAACCCGGGGGCGGGGAAACGGGCGAGGCCGTGCGGGCGCTCGGCCGCGAGTTTCGCGCGTATCAATGCGACTTTGCGAATCGCGCGGCGCTTTACGAATTCATCGCGAAAGCGAAAGTTGAGTGCCCACCCATCGATATTCTGGTCAACAACGCGGGCACCATTCTCCGCACGCCGGCCGCCGAGCACCCCGATGAATATTGGGATCAGATCATTGAAACCAACCTCAGCGCACCGTTTGTGCTCACGCGCGAATTCGGGCGCGATATGCTGCAGCGCCGCCGCGGGAAAGTGATCTTCACCGCGTCGCTGCTAACGTTTCAGGGCGGCATCACCGTGCCGGGCTACGCAGCGTCAAAAGGCGCACTGGCTTCGCTGGTGAAGGCGTTTGCGAACGAATGGGCCGCGCACGGCGTGCAGGTGAATGCCATTGCGCCGGGCTACATCGCTACCGAGAACACGTCGGCGCTGCGGGCGGACCCGGTGCGCAATCCTGCCATCCTCGCGCGCATTCCCGCCGGGCGATGGGGCGAACCGGATGACTTCAAAGGCGTCACGGTGTTTCTTGCCTCGCGCGCGTCGGACTACATGAGCGGCGAGATCGTCACCGTTGACGGCGGTTGGATGGGACGATAGAAGGCACACCACATGGTTACCATCGAAAAGACCGCCTGGGGCGGCTGGCCCAATTGCTATCGCCTTTCGAACGGCGAAGTGGAGTTGATTGTCACCACCGACGTAGGTCCGCGTATCATGCGCTATGCCTTTGTGGGCGGCCCGAATGTATTCCTTGAGATTCCTGCCGAACTTGGCGGCTCTGGCGAACCGGACTTCCGTCCGCGCGGCGGCCACCGGCTGTGGTGCGCGCCGGAGCAGTATCCGTTGTCGTGGGCGCCGGACAACGTGCCTGTTGAAGTAAGGGTGCCGGGCGGCAACACGATTGAACTCGCCGCGCCGCCAGAGCCATTGTCTGGCCTGCGCAAGACGCTGCTGATTCGCCTCGCCTCGGTGGGCACGTCGGTAATGGTACTGCATCGCCTGGAGAACACGCTCGCCTGGAACATAGAAACCGCGGCGTGGACGCTATCGATGATGGCGGCGGGCGGCGCGGGCATCAGCGGGTTTCCGCCGCGCGGCACGCATCCGGAGATGCTGGCGCCGAAGAATCCGCTGGTGATGTGGGCCTTCACTGATTTCTCCGACCCGCGCTGGACGCTGACGAAGAAATACGTGGTGCTGCGCCAGGACGCTGCCCACCCATCCCCGATGAAGACCGGCCTGTTCAACGAGAAGACCTGGGGCGCGTACTTGCTCGGCGATCACCTTTTCCTCAAGCAGTACGCCGCAAATCCCGCCGTGCGGTACCCAGACATGGGCTGCTCCTTCGAGATCTTCGCCAACGGCACCACCCTGGAACTGGAGACGCTGGGCCCATTGACCACGCTTGCTCCGGGCGCCTCGCTTGAGCATGGCGAACGCTGGACGCTGGTGCGCGGCGCCGGCCATCCGGGTAAATGGACTGACGCTGCGGTAGACCGGTTGGTCGGGCGGCTCCTCTGACCGGGGAATGCGGCGAAGGGCTAACGCCGCCGCAGTTCCGAACCGTCCGCAATCCGGTTTCCGGCTCCGGATATTAGTCCATGCGAGAACGCCGGGAAAAAGGGACAAAGTTTTCATCCCGGGTGTAGTACTGTGGCTGAATGCAACGTTTTATCTTGGCCGCGGCCGTTTTCTTGGCTGCGGCGGGAGCTTCAGCCGCCGAACTCACGCCGGCGGAAAAGATCAAGCAGGGGCACTCGCGGCATGGCGAGTCGTTCGATGAGGGGCCTCGCGCGCGCCCGTGGGAGATGCCCGATATTGGCAAGACCCATCTGGCAATCAAGCACAAGAATCCGGAAGTCCAGAAGTGGTTCGACCAGGGGATCACGTTGCTGCATTCGTTCTGGGATCACGAGGCGGAGCGCGCTTTTCGCTGGTGTTTGAAACTGGAGCCAGACAACGCGATGGCCTGGTGGGGCCTCGCGCGTGCCACGGCCGGCGATCGCCAGCAAGAGTTCGCCAAAGAAGCCGCGCGGCGGAAACAGACCGTGACCGAGTGCGAGCGGCTCTGCGTCGAAGCGCTCGAAAAGAGCGTGGTGCGCGATCTGCTCCGCGACCGCGGTGACGACTACAAGGCCGCGAACGAGGAGTACCGCAAGACGCTGGAGACGATCGCGGTGAAGTACCCGGATGACGTCGAGGCGCGTGCGATGCTGGCTCTTGAAGGCATCGGCGACAAGCGCTACGCCACCGAGCAAATCATCCGCGAGGTGCTGGCCAAACAGCCCGATCATCCGGGCGCGCACCACTACCGCATTCACAACTGAAAATATCACGAGTCGGAGATGGCGCTGGAAAGCTGCAAGCGCTACGGCGAAGTGGCGCCGGGTGCGGGGTACGCGCTGCACATGCCAGGCCACGTCTACGCCACGGTTGGGATGTGGAACGAAGCAGCCATTAGTATGGACTCGGCCACGCTCGCCGAAAAACGCTACATGCGCGAGCGGATGATTTTCCCGTTCAACGCCTGGAACCACGGCCACAATCGCAACTACCTTAACTACATCCTGGAGCAACTGGGAATGGCCGACGCCGCCGTGTACGGCGCGCGGCAGATGATGGACGCGCCGCTCGATCCGAAGTTCAACGCCGACGCCGGCTACTCGATGCACTCGCAGGGCATGGCGTCGATGGTGCGCACGCTGGTGAAGTTCGAGCAGTGGAAGGAACTGCTCTCACCGGAGACAATCAAGTGGCGCGATACATTTCTCGACAAGATGACGCGTCATTACGCCGAGGCCCGCGCGCACCTGGGGCTGGGCGATGCGGCGAAGGCCGAAAAGGCCATGGCCAAGCTGGATGGGCTGGAAAAAGAACTGGAGAAGAACAAGCAGTTTCAAAAGGTCTACAAGCTTCAGCGGCTGGATTTGAGGGCGCGTTTGGCGCTTTCGCGCGGAGACACGCTACGCGGGATGGGGTGGCTGTCAGAGGTGGCGGTCGAGCAGTTCGAGCTGCAGAAATCAGACAATGACCCGCCGTTTTATCCGGAGCTTCTCTACAATGCGTTGGGCCGCGCATACCTGGAGAGCAAAAGCCCGCAGCTTGCGGCGCAGGCGTTTACGAAGTCGCTGGAGGTGACGCGCAACGATTGGTTTGCACTCGCCGGTCTGGTGCAGGCGCATCATGGCGCGGGTGACGCGAAGGCCGCGGCCGAAGCGATGGCCCGGTTGCGCTACCTCACTGTCGATGCGGACCAAGGGCTGGCGTGGATGGAGCCGGCGATGGCCACTGGAGTAAAGGCCGAGGCAAAGAATTCGTCGCCCGCGCTGCAGCGCAACTATAAAGCGATGAATCTTGACTGCTACGGCCCGGCTGCTTGGGAGCCGCACTCCGCGCCGAGGCTGCTGGCGATGGACCCCGAAGGCAAGTCCGCGACGCTCGATGAGTACAAGGGCAAGAACGTGCTGCTGGTGTTCTATCTCGGCAGGGAATGCCTCCATCGCCTCAAGCAACTGCGCGACATCAACGGCAAGAAAGAAGAGTGGTACCGCCCCTACACTGTGGTGCTGGCTGTGTCAAGCAACCCGCCCGCGAACAATCTCACCGCGCTGAAGATCATCAACGCACCGGCGGCGCGCATTCTCTCCGATACCGCATTTCAGAACGCGCGCCGCTTCCGTGCCTATGACGCTTTGAGGAAATGGAGCGACACTCCACGATCCTCATCGATCGGCAGGGCCGCATGTACTGGGCCAAACAAGGCGGCGAGCCGTTTGGCGACATGGACTTCCTGGTGAAGCAACTGGAACGGATGAACCATTAGGCGGCTTTTCCGGTGCCTGTGCCTGACTTCAGCAGGAGGTCGCGCAGCACCACGGCCAGCATGCCGTCGCCCGCGCCGCCACCGGAGTTTCCGGATACCAGCACGTCGGGCGTGAGGCGGATGTTCTTTTCGCGAGCGCCGAGAAGATCTGCAGCAGCGCGTAGTTGCCGCCCATCGCGTCCACGCCTTGACGGTAGGCTTCGGCCCGCGCCGTACCTACCGCCAGGATCGACTCGCCTTCGTTGCGGCCCCTGATCGCCACCACTTCGGCTTCGGCCTCACCGATTCGGCGTCGCGCCATCGCCCCACCTTCCGCCTTGCGGGCCACGGCGAACGACTCACCGTTCGCCTGTTCGACGGCGGCCTTGGCGTGCATCTCGGCGACGCGCACATCCTGCTCGGAGTTCACCAGTTCCTTCTGCTTGTCGGCCAGCGCCTTCTGGCGCTCCAGTTCCTGGCGCGAGCGCTGCGTCTTCTCTTCCGTCTGGAAGGCCTTCTCTTGCTCCTCGGCGATTTTGCGCGCGGTGACCGTAGCCATCAGTTCATGTGGCGGCGTGATGTCGCCGATCAGCGTGTCGACGCTCTGCACGTCGTACTCGCGGATCGCGTCATTAATATGCACACGCGCGTCGCGCTGCCGCTCGCTACGGTTGGTAAAAAAGTCCAGCACTGTGAAGTTCTGCGCGCTGTTCCGGAAGTAGTTGCCCACGATGGGCTCCAGCACCTGGTTCACGAGATTCCGCACGCTACCCACGCGCGAGATGACCCACGGCGCCTTGGTGGCGCCGATGTTGATGATCTGCGACACGTCAAGATTGAACGTGAAGCCGTCCACCGAACGCACGGTGGTCGTCGACAGCTTCTCGTCGAGCTTGTGCGCTTCGGTGCGCGCCGTTGCCCAGTTGAGCACGATGTTCGTGGTGGGCACGAGTTCGATCTTCATGATGCGCGTGTTCAGCGGTTGTTTGCCGGGGTAGAGCGGCTCGTCCCACACGCCCTTGCCGCCGCGGCGCACAATGTTGCCGTGCGTGAACTGGTCGCCCGAAATTTCGCGCATGTCGTCGCCGACGAAGCTCACCACCACACCGACGTGCCCGATGGGCACTTCAAACAGCGGCGCGGCTTCCACCTCGCAGAACCAGGGATTGAGGTTGTAGTTGCCCGCGAGGATGATCTGCTCCTGCAGGCCGCGGCAACCGCCAGCGCGGATGAACGCCTCGGGGTTCTGAAAATTGTCGTGGCCAGCAGTGGCTTTGGCCGCCATTTGGCCGGTGGGCATCGGTGCGCCGTGGAGTACGGTGACGATGCCGATCTTGTCTGAGTCGATCTTGGTGATCGGCACGTCGCGAATGATCCTGAACAGCGCGGGGTTGATGCGGTAGAAGCCCGCGGTCAACACTGAGCTTTGACGGCCCTTCTGGCCGCCCGCGCGCAGGAACTTTTCCGCGTCCTGGAAATGGTCTGAGTCCACCACTTTCGCCAATACGCGGTCGACTGGCATGGCGTCGCCATCGTTGGCGATGACCAGGCCGATGTGGCCCTGCTCAATAACGGTCATTGCGTGCTTTTCGATCCGATACTGCCACGGCCAGAACGGAAAGTGGAGCCCGGGGCCCAGGGTGCGCGCCTGATAGCCGGCCTCGCCGCTGACTGCGACGATCCGGCCTTCAGGCAACGGCCGGCCTGGAGAAAACTTCTTAATGATGACTCCCACCTGATACTCGCGGATGCGAACGAAACTCGCCAATAGAGTAAGTGTGGCTGCTCCTGCGGTCACATCCGCTGCGACCGTCCATACAGCCAAACCGAAATACCACGTAAACACAGATCCTCCTTGTAGATCCGAACCAAACGAAATGAGAACGGGAATAGATGCACGCGTGCGCACGTCTAGCAGCCCGTGGCGAATGTCAGTTTGTAGCTTGAGGACGTGTGCGAGGCAGGCACACGCGGACATGATGTAGGGGCGTATAGGACCTGCCCGGGGTTACCTCACGAGGCGCACTTACTTGGTGCATCTGCATCATCGCCCAATGCAGCAGGCGCAAAAGCAGTTCGAACGCACAGCGCAACCCTTGCCACCCCTTCGGCTTCCCTGCGCCGCAGAGGCTCCGCAGGAGCAACCCGAGATTACCCGCACTGGCATGCACAACCAGCCGCTTCAAGATGTTGTCCCGCCCTCGTAAGTGAACTCGCCGCATTCCCCCGCGATCATAGAG
>VFZP01000147.1 GCA_016871115.1 Acidobacteriota bacterium | reverse complement strand
ATAACACAATCGGACGCGACTGTTGGTTCGCCACCTCCCGCCCGACGCGATGTCGATATTGGCCGTGGTCCGCCTTGGGCTCGTGAAAACCGAGGCTCACGCCCAGCAGTACGCTGCCAGAGCTACGCCTTACTCTGTTGTTCGATTTCTTGCCAGCCCCTAAGGCCGGCCCGCGGTGCCGCATCCGCGGCACCACTTGCTGAAAGACCAACTCAAGCGGGCCGGCGACGCACACGGCAAAGATGAACCCGATGCAAAACTGTTAGGCGAAGAAGCTCCAGCGTCCGGACAACGCCATGATGGAGATGGGCAGGATGGAGGCAGCCAAGGTGTAGCTGATCAGCCGGTCCAGCGCCGCGTGGTTTCGCATCTACGTCTGCCTACTTTACGTGACAGCCGATGCACGTCGTTTCCGCCGGCGCCAGCGTGCCCGTTTCGCGAAACTTGGCGGCTCGCTGCGCGTACGGAGTGCCGGGAAGATCGCGTTCCAGGCGCGCGAAGACCTCCTTGGCCTTGGCGTCTTGCCCGCTGAGCCGGTACCCATTGGCAAGCCCTTGCAGCAGTTCGCCGCGCGGGTGCGTACCGAGCTTGTCGAACACGGCCGCTTGCAGGGAGAGCGTCTTCTCGTAGTCTCCGATCGCTTTCTCGATGAGCTGCTTCGTCATAGGGCTGCCGCGCATGAACGGCGCAGCGGCCAGGAGCGTCGCGGCGCGCGGCACGCGCACACCGGCATTGTCCGGCGCAAGATCCACGGCCCGGTCCATCTCCGCGATACCGCGGCCACACGCCTCCAGGCCTTTCTGCGTGTCGCACTGACGGAACAGAGTACCGGAGCCGTGCCACACCGGCGCCTCAGCGTGGTTCGGCGATTCGGCCAGCGTGGCTTCGAGAATCTCCATGCCTTTTTCAAACTTCGCAGCGTCACCGGCAAAGCCCGCGAACAACATGTGGCGGACTTTGTGGTCGTAGCGTTCCGGGGCCGGGGCTTGGGCCAGTGCAACCGCGGCGGCAATCCATGTGAGGATGAGCGTTGTTTGTTTCATGCCTCCAGCTTGCGGCGGAAAGCGGCAGGGTGCAGCAGGTTTCCGACGAACCGTCACAGGCGGGCGACGAGTTGTCGATTCGCCGGGATATCCCGAATCAACAAAACCGTTCGCCGTCAGCGGCGCGTTGTGGTTGCGCGCCGCCGGCCAATTGCAGCCTTCGGCACGCGCGCCACCACGGTGCCGCCGAGCGTCGCCACGTCATAACGGGCCTTCACGCCGATCAACATGTGCGACTGCCGTGGCGTCAATCCGAAGTCGTGCTGCAGCCACGTGGCGAGGTCCGCAGTGGCGATGGCGGTATTGGCGTTGAGCGTCGCGGGCTCCGGCGCGCGGCTCCCGATGGCGGCGACCCACTCGGCGTTCTCCAGGCGCGGACCGGGGATCGTCCAGCCCTTGCGCAGTTCCACCGTCACCTCCACATCGAGCGACGTTTCCACGCCTGAGCCCAGCGCTTCACCATCACCTTGTAGCGCGTGGCCGTCGCCGAAGAACAGCAGCGCGCCGGGATGAAACACGGGCAGGTATACGGTGGCGCCTTCGCGCACAAGGTTGTAGTCGAGGTTGCCGCCCCAGTAGCCCGCGGGGCCGGAACGCGGCGAGAATTCGCCCTCCGGCGCCACGCCGATGCAGCCCAGCATGGGCTCCACCGGGAAGCTCATCGCCGGTTCGTCGCGCGGGTTCGTGCGCTGGCGCTTGAGATCGATCGCCCACGGAAGCAGGTAGTCGTAGCCGGCGTACACGACGCCGGGCCCGGGCTTGGGCGGGAGCGGCGCGCCCGCCGCGGGAATGTGCCAGCCGGTGTAGCCCGCGGCGCGGTTCACGCGCAGACGCCGCACGCGCACGGCCAACGCATCGCCGGGCTCAGCGCCTTCGATGTAGAACGCGCCGGTGAGCGGATTGCCATGCGTCTTCGTACGGCGCGTCCCGGAGAAATCAAAGCCCGCCGAGTCGACGGTTTTGGTGACGATCGTGTCGCCCGGCTTCACGCGCAGCAACACCGGATGCGCCGCGGAGAAGGTGTGGAAGTATTGCGTGCCTACGATGCGGTGCGTTTCAGCGAGAACCGGGAGCGAGGCTAACACGAAGAAGACAGCGCGGCGCGGCGGCACTCAAGCATTATAAAATGTGCCTGCGATGAGCAAGAACATTCTGATTGTGACGGGCGACGCGGGTGAGGGCTACGAGTGCTGGTATGCCTTCCACCGGTTCCTCGAAGAAGGCATGCATCCGGTGGTGGCGTCGACGCGCACGCGGCGCCTGCAAATGGTGGCGCACCTGATGCGGCCGGGCTGGGAGACGTACGCCGAGATTCCGGGCTACGACATCGAAGCTACGCTCGCGTTCAAGAAGGTGAAGCCCGCGAAGTTCGACGCAATTCTGATAATCGGCGGCCGCGCGCCCGAGTATCTGCGGCACGACGAAAGGCTGCTGGAGATTGTGCGCAAGATGCACGCGGCGGGCAAGTGGGTATTCTCGATCTGTCACGGCATCCAGGTGCTGGCCGCGGCGGGGATTCTGAACGGCCGCCGCGTAACATGCTACGAGCACGTGCGGTTTGAAGTGAAAACGGTGGGCGCGGAGTGGGACAAACGGCAAGCGGTGCGTGACGGGAATCTGGTGACGGCGCAGACGTGGGAATCGCACCCGGAGTTTTATCGCGAGGTGTTCCGGTGTTTGCGGGAAGAGAGCAGGGCGTGATGCTACGCTCTATATGACATGTTGGATGGCCAACGCTGACCCGCCTCCGTTCATCTGGTTTCGTTCATCGGCTGAGGCGCCTGGCAGTCGGGTCTACCGCGGCAGAAGCCCGGGGCCGGGGCCAGACTGAACCTTGCCTTTCTGAAGAAGTGTGCGGTGAGTTTCCAACTCGCGCGACGCCAGAGCTTGCCTGCCCAGCGCCTTGTAAGCTCGCGCCAAAAGAAAATGGACACTCGGGTGACCCGGCGACCGCGCGGCGACACGCTGGAGTAACTTCAACGCCTCCGCGTACCGGGTCGTCTGCAAGAAGCTCTTGGCGAGTTCCACCTCCACGGGCTCGAAGTCCGGCTGGACCGCCAAGGCTCGCTCGAAATAGACGGCGGCCTCGCTGTCTTCGCCGCGGCGGGCGCGAATGAGTCCGCGCTCGAACCAGACGAGATAGTGGGAGCCGTCCTTTTCGACCTCGTTCGCGAGGTGACTGTCCGCCTCGTCATCCTGCCCGAGTTGGCGCAGCACGTGGCCGAGCGAGAAATGCAGTCCGGGCGTTTCCGGCGCGCCCGCCAGCGCCTGCCGATAATGTGTTTCGGCCTGTTTAAAGTCATCCGCATATTCGGCGTTCAGACCGCGAATTTGCAGCAGCCGGGTGGAGTGCGGCGCCACCCGCTCAAGGCGAGCCGTGAAATCGTCTGCCCGTTCGCGGTAGAGCTTGTGGAGAAGAAAAAGCGCGTTCTCACCGCGCCGGGCCCGCAGCGCCGTGAGCGGAGGATCCGGCGGTTCCATCAGCGTGGCCGCTTCAGAAAATGGCGCCGGCGCCGCGCGCCGTTTCGACGCCATGTCAGCGAACCCCGCCTGGCCGGGGAAAATGCGGAGGCCGGCGTCGACGACTCCGGCAGCTTCGGCGGGCCGATTCAGTTGATCGAGTGCATAGGCCAGCAGCAGGTGGGCCTCCGCGTACCGGCGATAGCGGACGGCAAGGTTGAGGTGAGGAAGGGTGCCGCGAGCAGGAATGCCTGAACCACCCGTGGGCCTTCCCTTCCCCGCTGAGCCGCTTTGAATACTTACGCCGCGAAGATCGCGACCCGCACTACGCCGCGCATGACGGCTCGCGCTGCGAAGCGATCCTGATGTGCGGACTCCCCGGTTCCGGCAAAGACACGTGGCTCGCCGAACAGGCCGCCGGACTGCCCGTGATTTCGCTCGATGCGATTCGCGAGGAACTGGGCGCGGCGGCCACGCGCCAGCAAGGCCATGTAGCACACGCGGCGAAAGAGCGTGCGCGGATATTGCTGCGCGACGGCGTGAGTTGCGCCTGGAACGCTACGAACCTGACGCGGGAGATGCGCGCGCAACTGGTGGACTTGTTCACCGGCTACCGGGCACGCGTGCGGATCGTACACGTGGAGGCGCCAGCGGCCGTGCTGTGGGAGCGCAATGACGGGCGTGAGCGCACGGTGCCGGCGGCGGCCATCGAGCGGATGCTGAACCGTTGGGAAGTACCCGTCGTAACCGAGGCCCCGATCGTGGCGTGGTAGGAGAACGGCGCGGCGGGTTTTCGGCGAGTGCTGTGATGCCAATCTAGAAGCAAAACCCCGAAGCACCCTCACCGGGGCTCCGGGGTTGAACTGTGGTGGCCAGGGACGGAATTGAACCGCCGACACGCGGATTTTCAGTCCGCTGCTCTACCAACTGAGCTACCTGGCCGGTTCCCCTTCAGTCTACCAGATCCTCTAGCGCATCGTCTTGACATAGGTGCCCGCGGTAGCGTCTACCAGAATCGAGTAGTTGCTCGTCGAGGGCAGGCCCCAATAGATGCGCCAGACAGCGTTCGAGGATTCCTTGGTCTTCTCCAACACCGGGGTGATCACCGTCACCGTGGGGTTCTTTTTCATGTAATCGACGGTGTCCTTGTGCGCCTTCGCCACTTCGGTGGCGGCGGTGTTGTCCGTCTTCAGCGCCAGGATGGGGAACGGGATGTTCTGGCCACGCGGACCGGAGTAGCTCTCGTCAGGGCCGCCGAAGGAATCCTTGAAAAGCCCCTCGGCTTCCACAACCGAGTAGGAATACGTCTTCATCGCGCGCTTGCTCTGGGAGACGAACGCGCATTTCCAGGCCGGGAACTTGCCATCCTTTTCCGGGACGGCGTTCAAGCGGATGGGTTCGCAGCGAAAACCTTCGAGGTCCGGCGCCCAGCCTTTGGCCATGCCGTACATCTTGAAGAACGCAGTCTGGCCGCTCACCGGCTCGGGAGCTTTCTTTTCGGCCTTTTCCTGCCGCGCCTTGATTTCTGAGGGCGACGACGAGTCCATACAGGAAGCCAGTATCAAAAACGAGCCGGCGAGAATAATCCGCAACGGGGAATGTGTGCTCATGGGGTATCCTATCATTTTACCTTTGCGCGGCAGCGTTTAAGACCCAGGTTGGTTACCATAGGCCGGGCTTTTACACGTTTGCGAGGCCCAGGAGGTTGTGATATGCATCTTTTTCGTCATTTCTTCTTGCCGAGTGTGCTATTGCTGTCCATGCTGATGGCGCAAGAGCAGGGTGCTCCGGCTCCGGCCCCCAACCCGGGAAGCGGCGGAGGAGGAGCACCGGGCGGCGACACCACCGGGGGCGCGCTGGGCGGCAACACCCGGCAGCCGGGCGGCACCACTGGCTTGCCGAACCCGAACGATTCGCGGCGTCAGCCCAACGACAACCGTCAACAGTTCCCCGAAATGCAGCCGCAGCCGATTTTCCTGAGCGGCAAGGTGGTAATGGCGGATGGCACGCCGCCACCGGAGCCTGTCACGATCGAGCGGGTTTGCAACAGCGGCAGCCCGCGGCCGGAAGGCTACACCGATTCGAAGGGCCGCTTCAGCTTCGCCCTCGGCCAGAACCAGGGCATGTTCAACGACGCCAGCATGGGCAGCAACGAGCGCGACCCGTTTGCCACGGGCGGTTTCGGCGGCGCCAATCGCAACGTGGGCGGCGGCATGGGTGGCATGGGCGGCGGCAGTTCACGCCAGATGCTCGAACGGGAACTGATGGGTTGCGAACTGCACGCGAAACTCCCGGGCCATCGCGCGCAGCCGGTGCAACTGGCCGGGCGGCGTTCGCTCGACAATCCCGACGTGGGCACGATCATCCTGCACCGCCTGTCCAACGTTGAAGGCCTCACCACCAGCATGACGACGATGACCGCGCCCAAGGATGCCCGCAAAGCGTACGACAAGGGCCGCGATCTGATGAAGAAGAACAAGCTGGCTGAAGCGCAGAAGGAACTCGACAAGGCCGTGACGCTCCATCCGAAGTTTGCCGCGGCGTGGTATGAGTTGGGCCGGATCCGCGCGTCCGCCAATCAGGGCCCTGAAGCTCGCGAAGCGTTCATGAAAGCGATTGAGGCCGACGCGAAGTACGTGCACCCGTATCTGCCGCTCGCCAATATGGCCGTGGCGCAGCAGAAGTGGGACGAAGCCGCCGGCTTCAGCGGCAAGCTGATCAAGCTCAATCCGGCGGACTACCCCGTGGCATTTCTGCTGAACGGCATCGCCAACTACAACCTGAAGAAGTACGAGGAAGCGGAAAAGAGCGCCACCGAAGCCGTGAAGCTCGATCCGCAACACCGCTTGCCCAAGGCGCATCACCTGCTGGGCGCGCTGCTGGCCGAAAAGGGCGCGTTTGCCCCAGCGGCCGCACAGTTGCGTGACTACCTGAAGTTTGCCCCGGCCGCCGGCGACGCCGACAACGTGAAGAAGATGCTGGGCGAAATCGAGGCGCGGATGGGTCAGGGCGGCGCAGCCAAAGCACAGTAGACGGGGAAACCCCAGGGCCCCGGCGAGCATCCATAATAGGGGAAGAACTATGCGCGCGACTATCCTGTTTTGCTCTCTTGTGCTGGCCGGATCGGTTTCGGCGGTTTGGGCCAACAAGGTCAACCCCACCGAGGCCGAGATCGAGGACATCATCAAGCGCTTTGCCGGCAAGGAAGCCGAGTTTGCCAAGGCGCGCGAGCGCTACACGTATCGCCAGACCGTGAGCGTGCGCGAGTTCGACGGCAGTTCCGGCGCAGCGGGCGGCAATTTTGAGTTGCTCTCTGACATCGTCTTCACCGCGGACGGCAAACGCACCGAGCGCATCGTGAAGGCGCCCGTGCCCACGCTGAAGATGGTGCAACTGACGCCCGAAGACGAACAGGACTTGCGCAGCGTCCAACCGTTTGTGCTCACCAGCCGCGACATCGATCTTTATCACGTACGGTATCTGGGCAACGAGACCCTGGACGAAATCCCGTGCTACGCCTTTGCCGTGAAGCCGAAGAAGATGGAACCGGGGAAGCGGTATTTTCAAGGCATCGTATGGGTGGATCAAGACGAGCTGCAGATTGTGAAATCTTACGGGCGCGGCACGGGCGTGCGGAAGAAGGGCTTCGATCAGAAGTTCCCCAAGTTTGAAACGTACCGCGAGCAGATCGACGGCAAGTTCTGGTTCCCCACGTTCACGACGGCCAACGACACGCTGCATTTTGAAGACAGCGCCGTGCGGCTGCGGATGACCGTGCGCTACGAAGAGTACAAGCAGTTCGGGGCGGACATCAAGATCACGTTCGGCGACGCGGTGGCGAGCGATGGCAAGCCGGCTGCGGCGGAGCCAACGCCGCCGGCAGCGGCGCCAGCCACAAACGAGCCGCCCGCGGCGGCAACGGAGCCTCCGGCGGCGAAACCGCAGGTCTACACGAACGAGAAGCCGAAGAAACCGAAGAAGCGGTAGTTGCGCAAAAGCCTACATCGGCAGCGCGAATAGCCGGTTCACCCCGTTCACCGTGACGCGCTTCGAATAGTGCTCGACGCGCGCAGCGCCGCCGGCGATTGCCGTTTCCGTTTCCAGAATAAAGTCGGTGAAACCCGGCGCGTTGAAAGCAGCAAAGGCGAGCGAGATCGAATCGGCAAGGCTCTCCCAGCGTCGCGACAGGTCTGGAAAGGCCACCGGGCCGGTGTCCACCTGATAGAGGTCCTTCGCGTCGTGGATGTTCATCGTCTTCACGGGGAATTCGATGATCGCGCGCAGGCCCGCCGACTCGTTCGCGAATTCCGTCTGCGCCACCAGCGGATTTCCTGCATGCGTGGCGCGGCGGATGGCGGCCGTGGTGGTAAGAAGTTTCGCGCCCTTGGCCACGCGCAGGCGCATCGTCTGCCCGTCCCACATCTTGTTCGACGGGCGGACGTCGCGGTAGCGCACGGGCGCCGCGGCGGCCTTACGGCGGAAGATCACACCGTGCGTGGGGCCGAAAATGGGCAGGAAATCGTAGTTGTCAGCGAGGAACAGGTCCTTCGCGCCGAACGTATCCTCACTCTTGCAGGACGCGCACTGCAGAAAATCCTCGTGCGCGCCGGTGCGCATATCGATGATGCGCGTGCGCGACTCCACCCAGAAACGTACGCGGTTCCACTCGGCGACGCCGGACAGAAACGAATGGCCGTAGTCGAGCGGGGCCAACGCGGGCGCGCCAGCGGCAAAGGCGGAGGCTGCGGGCAGGAGCAAGGCGGTTCTTCGACGCATCTAACAAGTATCTTCGCAGATCGCGCGATAATGGTGTTAGGTTCCTAACCTGCCCCCTATGACCACCCTCCACCTCGCGCGTCAATTGCGGGCGCTAGCCATCGCGCTCCTGGTTGTTTCGGCCGCTCTGGCCCAGACGCCGCCGGCCACGCAACCCAAACCGGTTGCGCCGCGCGGAGGCGTTGCGCCGCCTACGATGCCCGTGTTGCAACTCAAGCCCGGTATGCAGGCCACGGCGTGGACGGTGTTTGCGGGTCACGAGGCCGAACCGGTGCCCATCGAAATCATCGGTGTGATGAAGAACGCCTGGGGACCGAAACAGGACATCATTCTCGGGAAAATGGGCGGAAAAGCCCAGCGCACCAACGTGGCGGGCGGCATGAGCGGCAGCCCCGTCTACATCGATGGCAAGTTGATCGGCGCCGTGGCGCTGCGGCTGAGCGTGTTTTCGCCGGATGCGATCTGCGGAATCACGCCGATCGACCTCATGCTCGAAATCAACGGATTTGACCGCACGCAGCCCAACAGCGCGCGTACGCCGGACAAGGTGCGCGCGTCAAGCGACGCCGTCACCGTCCCCGCCGCCATGGTGGGCGCGGAACCGCTGTCGCTGGTGCCGATCGATTCGCCGCTGGTGCTGAGTGGCTTCACCGACGCGACGCTCCGCGAGTTCGGGCCGATGTTCCGCCAGATGGGAATTTCCGTGGCACAGGGGGGCGCCGGCCCGGTGCAGGCCACCGCATCCGCCGCGATCCACGGCAGCGCGAAGCCCGTCGCTGGCTGGCAGCGCTCACTCAATCCGGGCGAAGCCGTCAGCGGACTACTCGTCTCCGGCGACATGAGCATGGCTGGCACGGGTACGGTGACCTACAACGACGGCAAGCGAGTGCTCGCCTTCGGGCATCCGTTCCTCAGCCTCGGCCCGGTGAACATGCCGATGGCCAAGAGCGAAGTGCTGATGACGCTGGCCTCGGCGTTTCAGCCGAACAAGATTGCCAACGCGACGGATGTAGTGGGCGCACTGAAGCAAGACCGCCACTCGGGCATCATGGGCGTGCTGGGCGAGCAGGCCGAAATGGTGCCTTACAAGGTAAAGATCCGGTCGTTTGCCGAAAACGGAACCACCGTGCAGTCGGGAAAAGATCTGTCGATGCAGGTCTTCGTGCAGCAGAAGTGGACGCCGTTTCTGATGATGGTGGCGCTCTTCAACGGCGTATCGCAGATGAACGAATTCGCCGACGACGTGACCTATCGCGTGTCGGGGAACCTGGAAGTGGAAGGCCAATCGAAGATCGCGCTCACCAACATCTTTACGCAAACGGAAATGCCCGCACCGCCGCCGATGCAGATGGCAATGTGGTGGGGCGAAAAGTTCAACCGGCTGTTTGCCAACCACGTGCGCATGCCGCGGCTCAAGAGCGCGTCCATCACGCTTGACATGCTGCCGCAGCGCCGCAGCATGGCGATTGAGTCGGCCTTTGCGGGCACAAGCGAAGTGGACGCGGGCGCGGACCTGCCGCTCAAAGTCTTCCTGCGGCCGTTCCGCGGCGGGCGCCTTGAGCGCGCCATCACCGTGAAGATTCCGGCCGGCTTCCCCAGGGGCGACCACCGGATTCTGCTGAGCGACGCCGACACGCTGAACCGCATGCAGGCCATGGCGGGCATGACCAGCCGGTTCATTGACCTACCACAAACCGTGTCGCTGCTCAACCAGGAGCGCACGAACAACCGGATGTATGTGTCGATCGTGCAGTCGCGGCCCACCGTGTATCTGGAGGACAAAACTCTGCCCAGCCTGCCCGCTTCGGTGGCCAACGTGATGCAGAACGGCCGGAGCGCGAATCGCTCGCTGTTCACCATTCCGGAGACCGCCACCGAACAGGCCTCCTTCGCATTTGAAGAAGCCGTCAACGGCAGCTACTCGCTGCGCATCCGCGTCAATTAAGTAGGGAGTGAGAATGAAGTCGATCCGTACAAACGCGGCCCTGCTGGCCGCTTCCTCAGCCGCTTTATTGTGGGCCGGCAGCACCAAGAGTTGGGAACACGACGCCGAGGCTGACTACCGCAAGGGCAAACTCACGCGCCTAGCGCTGCGTAGCGATGGGCGGCTATCGCTCGCGCTCGCGTGGCGCGAATTGCACGACGCGTCTACTAGTTATCTGTGGGCCGTGGCCGAGGATGCACGCAACGGCAACGTCTACTACGGCGGCAGCGGACAGGATGGCAAGGCCAAGCTCCATGTGCTGGAGACGGGCAAGCCGTCACGCGTGCTGGCCGAGTTGAATGGCCTGGAGATTCACGCGTTGGCGCTCGACGCGCAGGGCCGCGTGTACGCGGCCACGTCGCCAGACGGCAAGGTGTATCGCGTCACGCCGGGTACGGGCGCGGCCGAAGAGTTCTACGATCCGAAGTCGAAGTACATCTGGGCGCTGGCCTTCAACCCCAAGGGTGAACTGCTCGTCGCGACGGGCGACAAGGGTGAGTTGCACCGAGTCACTGCTGCCGGCCAGGGCTCAGTGCTCTATCGCACCGAAGAAACCCATGCGCGTTCGCTCACCGTGGACAAAGAGGGCAACGCCATCGTGGGCACCGAACCGGGCGGACTGATTGTGCGCGTGGACGCGGCGGGCCAGGGGTTCGTTTTGCACCAGACGTCCAAGCGCGAAGTGACCGCCGTGGCCGCCGATGCGCAGGGCAACATTTATGCCGCCGCGGCGGGCGCGCGGACCGCCGGCGCGGGCATGCAGATGATGCCGTTGCCGGCTGCCGCGCCGCCAGCTACTCCGGTCCCTTCGGGCGGCAAAGTCGCGGGCTCGATTGTGACGCCGCGGCCCGGGCCGCCTTCCATGCCGCCCGCCAGCTTCGGCTCGCCCATCAGCGGCGGTAGCGAGATTGTGCAAATCGAGCCCGACGGCTTTCCGCGCAAGGTGTGGAGCGACGACACGGATATCATTTATAGCTTGGCTTTCGACGGCGCGGGCAGCGTCCTTGCGGGCACGGGCAACCGCGGGAATCTGGTGCGCATCGATCAGGGCGCCGCGCCGCTTTCAACGCTCCTGCTCAGCGCCGCGCCCACGCAAATCACCGCGCTCGCGGCGGGCCGCGGCGGACGTGTGCTGGCTGTGACGGGGAACATCGGCAAACTGTTTGCGCTGGGGCCGGACGTGGAAAGAGACGGGGTCTACGAGAGCGAGGCGCTCGACGCGGGCTTCTTCACCTATTGGGGCCGCATGAACTACACAGCCGATCTGCATGGCGGCGCGGTAAAGATGGAAACGCGCAGCGGCAATCTCGATTCACCTCAGCGGGCCTGGAGTGCGTGGGCCGCGGTGCCGCTGAATTCTACGTACGGGCGCGTCGGTTCTCCGGCGGCGCGCTTCCTGCAATACCGTGTAACGCTGACGGCCGCGGGCGATGGGCAATCGCCGGACGTGGCGGGTGTGGACATTGCGTACCAACAGAAGAACGTCGCGCCGGTAATCGAGATCATCGACCTGACGCCGCCGAACTACAAATTCGCCGCGGCCGGCACGATCACACTCGCGGCGGCCAACAGCCAGACCATTTCGCTCCCCGCGCTCGGCCGCAACGCCCCGAAGCCCGTCACGCTGCTGAGCGGTTCAGACGCGCCGTCCGGCTCCATGAACTATGCCAAGGGCCACATGGGAGCAAGGTGGCTCGCACGCGACGACAACGGCGACGTGCTCTTGGGCAAGGTGGAGATTCGCGGCGTGAACGAGACGGCGTGGAAGCCTCTGCGCGAAGACGGGCGCGAACGGCACTTCAGTTTTGACTCAACGGCCTTTGCCGATGGCGACTACCGTTTGCGCGTCACCGTGCAGGACGAGCCGGCGAATCCGCCGGCGCAGGTGCTCACCGCCACGCTCGAAAGCAGCGTGTTCACCATCGATAACACGCCGCCGGTGCTCGCCGGCTTGGCCGGCACGCGCAACGGCACGCGTGTGGAAGTGAAGTGGAAGGCCACCGATGCGCTGTCGGTGATCGCCAAGGCCGAGTATTCGCTGAACGGCGGCGAATGGAAGACAGTGGAGCCGACGACGCGGCTGACCGACTCGCACGAGCACGAATATGTGCTCTCGCTCGATAATGCCGCCGCCGAGTCCACCGTGGCCGTGCGCGTGACGGACTACTACGACAACCAGACCGTGGCGAAAACGGTGGTGCGTTAGGCGCCGCTAGCGCCTGGCAACGCTCGCCGTGCGCAACGCCACCACGCCGCCAGCGCTGCATAGAGCAGAAACGGTGAGGCCGTACGGCACCACCGCGCCTTCGCTCACCACGCCGCTGAGGCCCAGTAAAGAGACGAAGTAGGCGGGTTCATAGGCGAGGGCGGCAAACAGGGAGAGTCCGGCGGCGATAAGCGTCGCGCCTTGGAAGCGGGAAGCGGAGGTCTTCATACATCTCTGTACGCGCGCACGCCGCGCAAAGTTCCCCCGCAGTGTCTGTTCGGGGCGGCTGTAATACCCTGAAGCCGTGGGCTCGCTTTGTCTGATCCACGGACGCGCCCCTGCTATGGGAGTGCGGACACGAAACGGTTTGCGTAGACTTGCCGGGCGAACCAGCCGGACTGGAGCGCCCGTGACTACGCGGCCGTGATCGGAGCGGCCCCTTCTGGTCTCAGCGGCCCGGCGGGCCACCGAGTGTCCGTGGGCTGCACACGATCAGACTCAAGCCACGTTCTGTCGCAACTTTCCAGACTGGGACTTCGCTATCGCGTCAGCTTGTCCGAGTTCTGTACGAGTAGGTGATCCGGGAGCAATCCGGAAATGAACCTGTTGAACATACGCGGATTCCGGTTCTCGTTTCCGTGCGATGGTCCGAAGAAGCTATCCGCAGGCACTGGCCCGCGCCCGGAAGTAGCATTCGGATCAACTCCGGCACTGGAGTGAGACGCTGGGTGTATACTGCAACGGTCCGGAAACCCAAGATGGAAATCCCGGTTAGGAGGGAGACCATGGCGACACTCTTTGAGCGGCTTGGTGGGACCGAAGGAATCACAAGGATCGTCAGCGACCTCGTCGACCTGCACCTGACGAATCCCCGCATAGCCACTCTCTTCGCGGGAGGCGACCTTGCCAAATTAAAGCACCGCGCCGCGACTTTCTTCATCTCCGGATCCGGCGGGCCGAACACTTATGAGGGGAAGGACATGCTTTCGGCCCACAAGGGCATGAATATCGACGACGAAGAATTCAATGCGGTCCTGGACGATGCTTTGGCAGCGCTGAGCAAGCACAACGTCGGCCAGCCGGAGAAAGAGGAAGTTCTGTTCATTCTTTAGCCTCGTCCGAGGAATCTGTGGGCGTTTGGGCTAACTCGTGCTACTGAGGAAACGGCGTAGTTTACGACAGGTGGCATCGAAGGATCGTTGATCCTGTTCGTCCATGCCGCCGTTGATGAGCGGCCCGCCTTCGTCGTCGTCGATGGCTTGCCAGAGAACTTGGCGCACCGGCAGCTTTCGTAGCTTCGGCGTTTCGTTGAAATCGGTGATGATCCGGCCACCGAGCCGCCACAGGTTGTCCACATGCCGGCGGACCGTCTGC
>VFZP01000146.1 GCA_016871115.1 Acidobacteriota bacterium | reverse complement strand
TGGAGCCCTTCGGAATCACCGGCGTGGCCGTGCTGGCTGGCGATACCGCGGGCCTCGATCGGGCGATCCGCGAAACGCCGAACGTCTCGATGGTGTTGATCGAAACGCCGGCCAACCCCACGATGCGGATGACCAGCATCGCTGCCGCCGCTCAAGCCGCGCGTGCCTGTGCCGCGCCGCCTGTCGTGATGTTGGACAACACGTTTCTCGGTCCCGTGTTCCAACACCCGCTTCAGTTGGGGGCGGACGTAGTGCTGTATTCGCCCACTAAGTATCTGTCTGGGTTCTCCGATCTGCTGGCCGGCGCGGCGCTCACCGTCGACCCCGCACTCATCACGCGCATCAAGGCGCGGCGCATCATCTTCGGCAACATCCTGCCTCCTGATGAATGCTGGATGCTAGAAGGGCGGCTCCCCACCATCGCGCTCCGCATGAACCGCGCGTCGAAGAACGCGCAACGCATCGCCGAGCATCTGGCAAAGAACGCCAAGGTCTCGCGCGTCTACTATCCTTCGCTCTTTGATGACGCCGAGCAGCAACGAATCAGCGAAATGCAGTGTGACTTTCCCGGCGCGCTCTTTTCGCTCGAACTCCACGGCGACAAACGCGCCGCGTTCGATTTCCTGCGCCACCTGCGTATCGTCAGCAACGCGGTTTCCCTCGGCGGCGTCGAGTCGCTCGCCTGTCACCCGAAGACCACCACGCACTCGCCCCTGGCACCCGAAGAGCATCAGGCGGCGGGCATTACCGACGGGCTGGTGCGCGTGTCGGTGGGCATCGAGGACTGGCGCAATCTGCTCGCCGATTTCGAACAGGCCCTCGACAAGCTGTAAACTCAAGAATTCCGCACATGAGCAACATTGCGAACTATACGGATCTGTCCGGCCGCGTTGCGGTCGTGATTGGCGGCACCTCGGGTTTGGGCCGCGTGATGGCGATGGGCTTGGCGAAGGCCGGCGCCGATGTGGTGGTGACGGGACGCCGCGAAAACCTGGTGAACGAAATTGCCGGCGAGATCGAAGCGTTGGGCCGCCGCACCATTCGCCGCGTGGCCGACGTAATGGACCGCGCGTCGCTCGAAGCGCTGCGCGAGGAAACCGTGGCCAAGCTCGGCGGCGTCGACATCCTGCTGAACGCCGCCGGTAAGACCAAGCGCCGTCCCACGGCCGAAGTGCCCATCGAAGAGTGGCGCGACATCATGGACACCAACGTCACGGGCATGCTGATTGCCTGTCAGGTGTTCTATGGTCCGCTGAAGGCATCCAAGCTCGGCGGCCGCGTGATCAATATTGCCTCGCTCAGCTCGTTTGTCAGCTTGAACGAAGTGGCGGCGTACGCTGCGTCGAAGTCGGCCGTGTTGTCGCTCACCAAGAGTCTTGCAATCGAATGGTCGAAAGAAGGCGTGATGGTGAACGCCATTGCCCCGGGCGTCTATCGCACGGAACTCAACGCCGCCCTGCTCGATGGTACGGACCGCGGCCGCGAGTTCCTGCTGCGTACGCCGATGAAGCGCTTCGGCAAGCCCGAGGAACTCGTGGGTGCGGCGGTGCTGCTGGCGTCGAATGCCGCCAGTTTCATCACCGGCCAGTGCATCGCGGTAGATGGCGGCTTCCTTTGCTCGGGCGTGAATAGCTAACGCCGAACGCGGTATGGCGACCGCCAGTCAGTTGCTCAGTTTCGAAGAGTACTTGCGGCTTCCCGAAGACTCCGGCGAGGTTAATCACGAATTGCGCCAGGGAGAGGTGGTGGCCGTGACTAGGCCCCACTTCAGACATTTTTCTATTCAGAGGAAGCTTCACAGCCCGCTAGGGCAGGCCGGGTCGCCGCAAGTGTCAGTCGACTGCGAAGTTGCCTTCCGTCCGCTTGCTGAGCACGAACTGCGAGTCGCTGACGTCGCTGTCGTGACCACGGAGCGCGAAGCCACCATTCATCCCAACGGCCACCTGATGGGCGCGCCGGACATTGCCATCGAAGTCCTCTCTCCCTCGAATACCGCCGCGGAAATCTACGACAAAGAAACGTTGTGCTTGGAGAACGGGGCGCGCGAGTTCTGGGTTGTCGATCCGGACCGCCGGCAGGTGAAAGTCTCGCGGCGCGACGGCTATACCGTCACCTATCGCGCTGGCCAGTCCATCCCGTGGCTGTTCGCGCCCGAATCCGCCGCTATCGCAGTGGACGGGATCTTCAGCTGATCTTCCTCGCCATCTTCCAGCGCGCGGGCCTGCGCGCAGTACTCCTGCGCTGCGTCCGGGTCGCGCGCTTCGCAGAGTTCGCCGAGCCACTTGAGCGGCAGGCTCCAGTTGGGGCGCAGCATCGTAGCTGCCTGGAGTTCCGCCCACGCACCGTCTGCGGCAATCTCCGAAAGATAGCCGCCCAGGTAGAGCCGCGCCTATGGATCGCCGGGCGCGAGTTCCACGGCCTTGCGTAAATGGCGCTCCGCCTGATCACTGGTTCCGCCTGCCCACAGCAGGTAGCCCAACTCGCGATGCGCGGGCGCATAGTCTGGATCGAGTTCGAGAGCCCGCTCCATGTGTGCGCGCACTTCGTCCGGCCGTTCATCGCGCAGCAGCGCGCCGAGATTGAAATGCGCCTCTTCGTAGTACTCATCGAGTTGCAGCGCACGGCGATACGCCTCCTCGGCTTCCTGCTCACGCCCCGAATTCCGCAGCGCCACGCCAAGCAGGATGAGGCGGCCGGGGTCTTCTTCGATCTCGCGGGCACGCTGCAAATAGGCCGCGGCGCGGCCGTACTCGCTCTGGTCCAGCGCCAGCGTTCCCAGCGCCTGGAGGGCCAGCGCGCAACGCCCGTCAATTTCGACTGCCCGTTGAAACGCCTGCTCGGCCTCGCTCGTCAATTCGAGTTCCTGCGCGAGGCGCCCGATGCGCAGGAACAGATTGCGGGTATGCGGAACGTCCGCGGCCAACTGACGGTAGATCGCCAGAGCGCCCTCCAGGTACCCTGCTTCCTCCAGCCGGATCGCTTCGCTGAAACGCTCCTGCGACACTACTCCGCCGAGTCCGGCTTCTTCCGCCGCTTGCGGATTTCCGTCAGCCGCTCGCCGATCCGCAACTCCACGCCCCGCCCGGACGGCTGATAGAATTCCGTGCCCGCGAGCGACTCCGGCAAACACTCCATATCCGGCGGCAGCGCGCCTTCAAACTGATGCGCGTGCTGATAGCCATCGCCGTATCCCCACTGCTTCATCGCGCGCGTGGGTGCGTTGCGCAGGTGCATCGGCACTGGTTCCGCGGTGCGAGACCGCACGGCCTCCTGCACGGCCTTCAGGGCGCGGTACGCCGCATCGGACTTCGGCGCCACGGCTAGATAGAGCGTGATCTGCGCCAGCGCCTGATCGCCCTCCGGGATCCCGAGAAAATGCGCGCACTGCTGGGCGGCCATCGCCTGCTCCAGCGCGCGAGGGTCGGCCAGTCCGATATCTTCCACTGCCATCCGCACCAGGCGCCGCGCGATGTACATGCGGTCTTCGCCTGACTCAAGCATCCGCCCCAGCCAGTACAGCGCCGCATCGGCATCGGACGACCGCACGGACTTGTGCAGCGCCGAAATCAGATTGTAGTGCTCCTCGACGGACTTGTCGTAGAGCAGCACCTTCCGCTGCAAGACGTCGGCCACGGCATCGGGCGGAATCTCGCCATCCACCGCGGCGGCGGCGGCGAGTTCCAGCAGGTTGTACGCGCTGCGCGCATCGCCATTGGTGGCAATCGCGATCTGTTCCAGCAGATCGCCGCCCGCTCGTACGTTCAGCAGTTCCGCGCCACGGCGGAGCAGCGGCACCTGTTCATCGGTGGTGAGCGCGCGCAGCGAGTAGACGCGCGTGCGCGACAGCAGCGCCGAGTTCACTTCAAACGACGGATTCTCGGTGGTCGCGCCGATCAGCGTCACATCGCCCTTCTCCACATAAGGCAGAAACGCATCCTGCTGCGCTTTGTTGAAGCGATGGATCTCGTCGATGAATAACACCGTGCGGCGGCCCATCCGGCGATTACGCTCGGCCGACGCCAGCACTTCCTTCACTTCCTTGATGCCGCTCATCACGGCGCTGAACGGCACAAAGTCTGCGCGCGTGTGTTGTGCCAGGAGACGCGCCAGGGTCGTTTTTCCCACGCCCGGCGGTCCCCACAAGATCATTGAAGTGATCTGGTCTTTTTCAATCTGTCGCCGCAGCGGCTTGCCCGGGCCGAGGATGTGCTCCTGCCCGGCGTATTCTTCGAGCGTGCGTGGACGGAGCCGCTCGGCCAGTGGGCGGTCCGCGTCAAATCCAGGTGTGGCTTCAAAGAGACTCACTGGGCGGCCGCCCTCTGCCGGAACGCCTCGTAGAGAATCACCCCGGCGGCCAGGGCGGCATTGAGCGACTCGACGGCGTTGGTGGGAATGCGGAGGTCCGCCGCGCTCGCACGCAGCTTCTCGCTCACACCGCGGCCTTCGGCGCCCACTACCAGCGCGAATTTGCGCGTAAGATTCGCGTCCGTCAACAACAGTGCGCCGCGCGGGTGGGCAGCGTACAGATCCAGCCGATGCTGGCCGCAGAGCGTGCGGACCAGATCGGCGTCCACCTGCTGTACGAGCGGCAGCCGAAAGATCGAACCAGCCGATGCGCGGAGCGCCTTCGGATTGTACAGGCTCACCGAGCCCTTGACGGCCATCACGCCGCTCGCGCCAAACGCCTCAGCGGTACGCACAATCGCGCCGGCATTGCCCGGATCCTGGAGCCCGTCGAGAATCACAACGGCGGATCGTCCGCGCAGCGTGTCTTCTAGCGAAAACGCGCGAGGCTTCACCAGCGTGATCATGCCCTGCGACGCCTCGGTTGAGGCCACCGAGGCAAAGGCGGCATCCGACAACACCGTCAGGCGCAGACGTCGCAAGCCGCGGATATGCGTGTCCACTGTGGTCCGCACGGACTCGGCCACCAGCACGTTGTCAATCTCCGCGTCGCTGCGCAGCGCTTCTTCGAGTAGATGAAAACTCTCGGCCACGGCCAAACCCGCTGCCGTGAGTTCGCCGCGCTGCACCGCGCGGCGAATCTCCTTCAGCAACGGGTTTTGCGGGCTCACGATCCGTTCCACCGCACCGGCGGCAGGCACGGCTACTTGCTCGCCGTGACAGTGATTTCGATCTTCGCCTTGCCCACCAGTCTGGCGATGCCTACCGTGGTGCGCACCGGGCGCGGTTCCTTGAAGTAGGTGATATAGACGGCGTTCATGCGCTGGAACAGCTCCATGTCGGTGAGGTATACGCTCACCGAAACCGCGTTGTCAAAGCTCATGCCCGCTTCCTTGAGCACGAGGCCGATGTTGTCGAGGGTCTGCTTCACTTCTGCCTCGAAGTCGTCCGGAATCGTGCCGGTTTTCAGATCCTGGCCGACTTGGCCCGCGATGTAGAGCGTGTCGCCCACCAACAAGCCGGGACTAAACGGCCGGCCCTTGGCGAACTCCTTGGGATGCACCAGCTTCTTCGGCGCGGCCAGAGCGGCGGCCGATAGGACCAGGGTCACAGTACAAACGATCAGTTTCTTGAAAAGCATATTGGCATGATACCCAGTACAGCGAGCCGCGGCCAACACGTACCGGACCTGACCATTACGGAAAGCTATGCCAAACACACCATTGTTACTATTGAGACATCGCGCCCGCCGCCGCAAACTGGAAGAGTCTTGGGCGGTCGAAATGACCGCTTCCCTAGACTCCTTCTGGAGGAGGCGTACTTTGCAGTTTGGGCAGCCAGTGACCTAGCGGAGAAAATCAGGCCGATTCACCATCGAGCGCGAAATCCGCTATCGTGTAGGGAATAAGAAAAGCAATCGGGCGGGACAGGGCAAAACCGTCAACATCAGTAGCGCGGGGATCCTGTTCACAACGGACCACGTGCTGCTCCCTGGGCGGACGCTCCAGATCTCGGTGAGTTGGCCGGCGCAGTTGAATGAGATCTGCCCGCTCAAGCTGGTGGCTCGTGGACGTGTTGTGCATTTCGAGCCCGGCAAAGCGGCCATCGAGATTCAACACTACGAGTTCCGTACTCAGGGTGCGGCAGCCGCCGCGGCCGGCGCCACTCAGTAGGGTTGCCTGGAAGCGCAGGCGCGCGCGGGTGGCGTGTCTATAATGAGGAGGAATAGCGTCCGCCAGGGGCGCCCTCCTTATGAGACGTTCGTTCCTCTATTTCGGCGGCCTGCTGCTGTTCGTCACACTGGTGGCGCTCATCGTATGGCTGGGGTCGTTCCACTTCGATCTGATCAGTCCCTCGGGCCCGGATCAGACCGTAGTGGCCTGGGCCGTTTCGATCCTCATCTTCATCCTCACGGTGACGCTCGGCTTCATGCTGGCGCGTACCTTCGTGCGGTTGGCGGCCGAGCGGCGGGGTAACCGCGAAGGCTACCGGATTCGCACGCGCCTCGTGGTGGGCGCCGTGGCGCTCTCCGTCATTCCGGTGTTCTTCATGGTGCTGTTCAGCATTTATGTCTTGAACAACACGATGCGGAAATGGTTTAGCCGCCCGGTGGACGCGGTCATCTTCAATCTCGCCGATACCAACGTCGCTTTCGAACAGGAAACCATGCGCCGCGCGCGCGCGCAGGCCGAATGGCTGGCGCTGCGCGACGATGTGCGGCAGATGCTGGAAACCGGCCTCCGTCCGCCCACGCTGGACGCCGGGATTTGCCGCGAACACGCCATTCTCCAGGCCGTGGCGATCACCGCTGCTGGCGTCCGGCTCCCGGTCTGCTCGGCGCCTCCCGCCCCCAAGGACCGCTCCGCTACCTCCACCATGAAGACCCTCACCGCGCGCGCCGCCTCCGGCAGCGGCTTCGTGGAAATCACCGCGCAAATGAGCCGCGACCTCGCCGCGCGCCAACAACTCATCGAAACCGAGGTGCACAACTACCGGCAGCTCGATCAGAATAAACGGCAGATCCAGAACGTCTATATCCAACTGCTTCTCCTGATCTCCCTGTTCATTCTGTGGGTGGCCGCGTGGATCGCCGTGCAGATGGCCAAACAGATCAGCCAGCCCATCGCCACGCTGGTGGAAGCCGCGGGCCAGCTTCGCCGCGGCAACCTCGACTACCGCATTCAGACGCCCGCCGCCGGCGAACTCGGCACGTTGGTGCGCGCGTTTAACGACATGGCGGCCGATGTCCAGTCGAGCGAGCGGGAACTGGAGCGGAGGCGCAACTTCACCGAAGCGATTCTCGAAAGCATTCCCACCGGCGTCATTTCGCTGTCGGCCGAACGCCGTATTCAGCGCGCCAACTCGGCGCTTGCGCAGATTCTCGGTCCGGATCGCGTGGCCAACGCGCTGCGCCTGGAGGACCTCTTTCCCGCCGAGCATGCGCACGACCTGCACCGCCTGCTGAATCGCGCGCGCCGCACTGGCGTTGCCACGCAGCCGCTTGACATCGACGAAGGCGGACGAACACATCACCTGGCCGTCACGGTTTCGGCGGTCTCCGGCAAACACTCGGCCGGGTGGGTGCTGGTGATTGAAGACACCAGCGAGTTGTTGCGGGCCCAACGCGCCGCGGCCTGGCATGAAGTGGCGCGCCGCATCGCGCATGAAATCAAGAATCCTCTCACGCCCATCGCCTTGAGCGCCGAGCGCATCGCCCGGCAGATTGAGAAGGCCGAGGCGGGCGCGGGCGTGACGCCGGATATTCTGCGCATTGTGCGTCAATGCTCGTTGACCATCACGGGCGAAGTGCAATCGGTGAAGTCGCTGGTTGACGAGTTCTCGCAGTTTGCCCGCTTCCCCGCCGCGCAGCCGCAGCCGTCGGATCTGAACGAAGTGGTGGAGTCGGCCCTGGCGGTCTTCGCCGGCCGGCTGGACGGCGTCGAAGTGGTGCGCGCGCTGCGGCCCGATCTGCCGCTGGTGGCGATTGACCGCGAACAGTTCCGCCGCATTGTGATCAATCTGGTGGACAACGCGGCCGAAGCCATGCAGGATTCGACGGAGCGCCAGTTGACCGTGTCCACGGCCCTGGCCGGCCCGGACACCGTTGAGCTGTCGGTGGCTGACACCGGGCACGGCATTTCGCCTGACGACCGCGAACGGCTCTTTCTGCCCTACTTCTCCACGCGCAACCGCGGCACCGGCTTGGGCCTCGCCATCGTGCATCACATCGTGCAGGACCATGGCGCGCAGATTCGCGTGGAGGACAACCGTCCGGCGGGCGCCCGCTTCATTGTCGATATCTCCGCCTTGGTGGCCGAAGTGGAGACGCCCGTCACATGAAGCAGTCTCGTGTGTTGGTGGTGGACGACGAGCCGGGTATCCGCGAGTCGCTCACCGGCGTGCTTGAGGATGAGGGATTCGCCGTCGAAGCGGTGGAGAGCGGTGAGACGTGTCTCGCCTTGCTCGGCCGTGCGCGTTTCGATCTGGTGTTGCTGGACGTTTGGCTGCCCGGTATCGATGGCATCGAGACGCTGGCGCGCATCGAGGAGTTGCCGAGCGAAGACCGTCCGGCGGTAGTGGTGATCTCCGGTCACGGCAGTGTCGAGGCGGCGGTGAGGGCCACCAAGATGGGCGCGTTCGATTTCCTGGAAAAGCCGCTCACGATTGAAAAAGTTTTGGTGGTGTCAAAGAACGCCATCGCGCACCGCAAACTGGAACTGGAAGTGGAATCGCTCCGCCCGAGCGACTACCCGATTATCGGCGACAGCGTGCCAATGCGCGCACTGCGCCAGCAGCTCTCGCTGATGGCCCCCACCAATGGCCGCGTGTTGATCTACGGCGAATCCGGGTCGGGCAAGGAACTGGTGGCGCGCGCGATCCACGCGATGAGCCTCCGCGCGCGCGAGCCGTTTATCGATGTGAACTGTGCCGCGATTCCGGAAGAGCTCATCGAGAGCGAGTTGTTCGGCCACCGGAAAGGCAGCTTCACCGGCGCGGGCGAAGACAAAGTGGGCAAGTTCCAGCGCGCCGACGGCGGCACGCTGTTCCTCGACGAAGTGGCCGACATGAGCCTGAAGACGCAGGCCAAGGTGCTGCGCGCGCTGGACGAACAGCGCATTGAGCCGGTGGGCGCGGGCGAATCGAGCAAGGTGGATGTGCGGGTGGTGGCGGCCACCAACCGGAACCTTGAGAACGAAGTGGAGCGCGGCAACTTTCGTGAAGATCTCTTTTACCGGCTGAACGTGGTGCCCTTTTATGTGCCGCCATTGCGCGAGCGCATGGAGGACATTCCGCTCCTGGTGGATCATTTCCTCGGCCACTTCACGCGCGTCTACGGACGCAAGCCGAAGGAGCTAGCGCCCGAGGCTTACCAACTCCTGCGCGACTACTATTGGCCCGGCAACGTGCGCGAACTGCGCAATCTGATGGAGCGCATCGTGATCATGAATCCGCAGACGCGGGTGGAGGTGCGCCATGTGCCGCTGCGTGCGGCGCGCCGGCAGGCAGGCACCGCCGATCGGCCCGGGGCTGACTTCAACGGATCGCTGCAGGAGTACCGGCAGGCGCAGGAGCGCGACTTTATTCTCAAGAAGCTGGACGAAACCAAAGGCAACGTGACGCGCGCCGCCGAACTCCTGGGCCTCGAACGCAGCAATCTTTATCGCAAGATGCGCGCGCTCGGCATCGCGCCGAAGGAATAGTGAACGCGCGGGCCTTTTCGCCCTGGCTCTTCATTGGCCAGCTTGATTCCGTTCTCCGCTGAGGCGCGCCGGACGCAGCTTCACCCACGCCGGAAACAGCGGCGGATCGTTCACCCACACCACCATCCATTCGATCAACTCCGCGCGCAATTGCCGGGCCTCTTCGCTCGCAAGGCGCGGCAACGCCAGACGCGCATGATCCTTCGCTTCAATCACGATGCGCCGCGCCGCCCGCGTATCATCCGGGCACACGCCGCTCCAGGCGCACAAGGTCCGCGCGGCTTCTGCGAGCGAATCCTGCCGCACGCCTTCGACGCGTGGATCTAGCGGCAAGCCGCACCGCCGCAGCAGATTCCGCAGCAGCGTACGCGCGCCCACCGGAGCGAGCACCCGCGCGGCTTCCTCGCGCGCGGCCACATCGGCAAACTTAACATTACCGGCGGCGAGCCACTGCCGGAGCTGCTGCTTTTTTTTCTGCACGGCGATACTCGGCGACTGCCCGCGCATGTTCGCGCAGCGTGGGTGAGAAGTTGTGGCCGCCGCTGCCATCGGTCTTGGCCACGAAAAACAAATGATCGGTGGCATCCGGGTGGAGCGCCGCGCGCAGCGACGCTTCGCCTGGATTGGCGATCGGACCCGGCGGCAGCCCCGTGTGGCGATACGTATTGTACGGGTGCATGTTGTCGAGATCGGAGCGATAAATCTTGCCGCGGTACCGGTCTTCGAGCAGCGCCGCATAGATCGTCGTCGGGTCGCACTCGAGCTTGATGCCGCGCGCGAGGCGATTCCGGTACACGCCCGCCACCGTCGGCCGCTCGGCCGGCACGCCGGTTTCCTTCTCCACGAGCGACGCCATCGTGACAATCGCGCGAGGCCGTTCCGTGGTGTCGAGACGCTTCCACACGGTGCGGAACTGGTCGGTCATGATCTTGCAGATCTGCGCGGCCGTGGTCTTGCGCGATACCCGATAGGTGGACGGGAACAGGTAGCCTTCGAGGTTAGTCGCCTGCGGGTCGAGATCGCGAACGGGACACGGGTCCGACGCCGCGGCGCGGAAAGCTTCCTTGGAAGCGAGGCCCAGCGCCTCCACGGCCTCGGCAATGTCGAACAGATTGCTGCCCTCGGGCACGCGCAGTTCATACAGCCGCACGTCGCCGCGCACCAGACGGTCAAAAATCTGCCACACCGTGGCGGGCTTGGAAAATCCATACTCGCCGGCCTGCAGCCGCGCCGTGGGCCGGAGCGCGCGCACGGCCAGCAATTGCCACGGCGCGTTGATGATGCCTTCACGCGCCAGCACCACCGCAATCTGCCGGGTGCCCGTGCCTTTCGCAATTTCCACGAAACGTTCGCTCGAAAACGGACCGCCTTGCGGCTGGTTCAACAAATACGCCACCCACGCTGCCGACAATGCCACGGCCGCCACAGCCGCCAACAGAATCTTCTTAAACATCGCCGCCGCCCTCTTCGCTTATCGCCACCGTTGCCAGATAGCTCTCCAGAATCAGCACCGCCGAAAGCTTGTCCACCGCCTTGGCCCGCTTCTCGCGGCCGATGCCGCTGGAGCGCAAAACGCGGCCGGCTTCCACCGTCGTCAAACGTTCGTCGCGATACTCAACCGGCAGGCCCGTATACTCGGCCAGTCGCGCGCCGAACTCCTTGACGTGCCCGGCCTGACGGCTCTCGCACCCGCTCATGTGTAGCGGGTGGCCCAAAACAAAACGCACTGCCTCGCGATCCTTGGCGAGTGCGTCCAGGTGCTGCAAGTCCTCGCGGATCCGCGTACGTTCGAGCGTCGGCAGACCCTGCGCGGTGATCCCCAAGGCGTCGGAAATGGCGATGCCGATCCTCCGCATGCCCACATCGAGGGCGATGGTTCGCCCGGTTGACGAGAAATTCATGCGATCTCAGGCTTCATTATAAGGGTTGCATGTTACTCTAACGATAGAAACAGGGTCTGTCTGCCGGACCGGTGTGCCCATGGTTCCCACGGTATCCCCCAGCATCGAATCGAAGCGCCATTTCACGATGAACCTGATCGGAGGCGGCGTGGCGATCGCATTGCTTTATTTCGGGCGAGACTTTCTGGTTACGTGTGTAACCGGCATCACCATTGCTTTTATTCTCGAGCCGTTTGTGCAGTTGGTAATGAAGCTGCGCCTGCCTCGCGCCGTCGCCAGTTTTGTGGTGTGCGCCGTAGCGCTGCTGAGCGTGTACGCCGCGGGCCTTGCGTTCTACGCGCAGGTGGCCGTGCTGATGGAAGATCTGCCGGCATACTCGGCGCGCTTGAGCGAGCTGTCGGGTCAGGTGGTGGCCAAGCTCGAGGAAACCGAAAAGACGGCGCAGCGCCTGTTTGCGCCGCCGCGCGCGGTGATGCCGTCGCCGAAGCCGAATGAAGCCGAGGCTGCGCACTACCGCCGCCGCCGCTCGGCCGAGCCGCCACCGTCCGCCGTGAGCGAAGCGTCCGTGCCGGCCGCCGTGCAGGAAGTCCGCATCCGGCCGGACCGCACGCCGCTGGTGCAGTACGTCTACTCGAACTGGGAGCGGCTGTATCATATCGGGCTGCTCGCCAGTTTCGTGCCGTTTCTCGTCTATTTCATGCTGAGCTGGGCGGAGCATCTGCGCCGCGCCTACCTTTCGCTTTTCCAGGGTCCGGAGCGCCATGCGGCGGGCCGCAGCCTGCAGGGCATTGCCGACATGGCGCGCGCCTACGTGGTGGGCAACTTCCTGCTGGGTCTCATTCTCACCGGGGCCAGCGGCCTGTTCTTCTGGTACATCAAGTTGCCGTACTGGCCGCTGGTGGCGCCGTTCAGCGGCTTCCTGAGCCTGGTTCCCTACGTGGGATTGCCGTTGTCGATCGTGCCGCCGCTGGTGGCCGCGTTGACGATCTACAGCAAACTCACGGCGTATGTGATCATCGCCGCCGTGGTGGGCTTTCTGCATCTGCTGGCGCTGAATCTGCTCTACCCGAAGCTGGTGGGTTCGCGCGTGCACTTGAACCCGCTGGTGGTGACCGTGGCGCTGATGTTCTGGGCCAGCCTGTGGGGCGCGATCGGCCTGCTGTTTGCGATTCCGGTCACGGCTGGAGTGAAAGCAGTGGTGGACACGGTGCCGGAGTGGGAAGCCTACGGGCGGCTACTCGGGGACTGAGTTTCGCCCAAACTACTTCTTGCAGTCGCTCGTGCACACCGTTTCCGAGATCCGCTGCGCCGGGCCTAGACGCGAGGAATCGAGCGCGGGCCGCTGCACGCTGAACGTCTCCACCGTCTGGCTGCCTGCCGCCACGCGTTCGATCAACTGGCGCTCACGCAGTTTCAGCTCTTTGTTGTAGCCTGACGAAACCACTCTCGGGTTGCTCTGCCCGTACACGTCCACCAACTGCGTTTCGCGCCCCGCGGCATCCTTCACGGTCTGGCTGAGGCGCTGGCCGACGAGCGCCATCTGGCCCGTCGACGCCGTGTTGTACTCGCTCGTATTGGCCACCACTTTGCCGTCCTCCCGCGTAGTCTGCGTCACTTCCCTGGCCGCGGGGGCAAACTGGCCTTGTTGATCCTTGCGGTAGACGGTGGCGTCATGCGGATTGCTCTTTTCGTCACCCGTAGTCACCGCCATGCGCCGCTCCTGCTGCTCCAGCCGGCCGTTCACCGAAGGCCGCTCCACCAGCGTCTCGGCGCGGATGGCCGCAGGGTCCTTGGCCGTGACGGTGGTGGTACGCTCGCGCAAGGCGAAGCTGCCGTTGAGATCCCGGTCATATACCGTGGCGCGCACGGTGGTGGTGCCATCGCCTGCCTTGGACTCCTCAATCCGCACCTTCTCCTGGCCGGTGATGCGCCCTTGCGAGTCGAATTTCTTCACTACGTGCTCAATCACGCGCCCGTCCGGGCCTTCGCTCACTACGGTTTCCTCGCTTGCCTCCAGCGGCACGCGGCGTCCATTCAGGTCAGTCACGGTCTGCACCTGCGCCTGGCCTGCGCCTTCTTCCCCCACGGTCGTAGTTTGGGCGGCGGCCACGCGGCGGCCCGAAGGGTCGTACGTATAGGTAGTCTGTTCGGCTCGCTTGGGCTCTTGCGCCAAGGCAGCCTGCGCCAGCAAAACGGATGTAAACAGGACGGAAGTTCGCATACTAAACTAAAGGGCTAGCCTGACTTTCGCAGTTCGGGGGTATTTTCGCCGTCCGAGCAGGAATATTCTGTTTGCTTGCAACGGCGGTGTTCCAAAAACGCGCAGGTGAAGACCTTGCCTCTTTTCTGAGGCTTCATTGTCTGGCATGCTGCTGCGGAGAGAGATGTTTCTCCGCAGCACCAACCG
>VFZP01000145.1 GCA_016871115.1 Acidobacteriota bacterium | reverse complement strand
AAATTTTGGACATGTTCTGGGTCGCTGCCCGCGCGGGCAGCGTGGATTGAAATGATCGTGTCGCTGGTGCAGAGCCCGATTTTTCTGGGGCGAGCGGAGGTAAAAAGGGAGCTATGAAGACCCGCCGCCGCTTCCTGCGCGCCGCGGGCGTGGCGCTCGCCATGCCCGTGCTCGAATGTTTCGCCGCGGGCGCCGGACGCCGCATGCTGCTGATCTCGAACAATCTCGGCGTATTACCCAAGCCGTTCTTCCCGCTAGCCGCCGGCCGCGACTATGCGCTGTCGCCCTACCTCGCTGCCTTGTCTGAATTCCGTAACGACTTCACCGTTTTCAGCGGCCTATCCCATCCGGCCGTCGAAGGCGGCCACAGCACGGAGAACTGTTTTCTCACCGGCGCGCGTGGACCGACGAAAAGCGGCTTCCGCAATTCGATCTCGCTCGATCAGTTCGCCGCCGAGAAGCTCGGGCAAGTTACGCGCTTCGCTACGCTCAATCTCGGCGTTAATATCGACAAAGCCAACCGGAGCCTTTCGTGGACGCGCGATGGCGTGTTGCTTCCCGCTGAGGACAGCGCCCCGGCGCTTTTCCGTAAGATGTTCTCTCAAGCGAGCCAGACGAAGTGAAGCGGCAACCTCACCGCCTGGAAGAACGCGGCAGCATTCTGGACACGCTGCTCGACGACACGAAGGAGTACAGCCGCACGCTTGGACGTGACGATCGCGCCCGGTTGGATCAATACCTGACGTCGGTGCGCGAAGTCGAACAGCGTCTGCACATCGCTGGCGAGTGGGAAAAGCGGCCCAAGCCCGCCGCAGCCGTTCCTCCGCCCGCCGACATTCAAGACAAGAAGCTGTTCTTTGAGAAGTTCGACCTGATGCTTTCGATGGCGCGGTTGGCGCTTGAGTCGGACTCCACGCGCATTGTCACGCTGATGGTAGATGCATTTGCCACGCCGGTCTTCAAACTCCACCCGGACGAGGAGACCACCGACGGTTATCACAACCTGAGCCACCATGGACAGTCCGCCGAAAAGCTGCGACAGCTCGACGATGCGGACCGGCAGCAGATGGCCTTGTTGCGGAAGCTGCTCGATGGCTTGGCCGGAACCCATGAACGCGGCCAGCGCCTGCTGGATCGCACCATGGTCCTCTATGGCAGCAACATGGGCGATGCGAATACACACGACAACACGAATCTGCCGATTCTGCTCGCCGGGGGCGGCTTCAGGCACGGCGAGCACATTGCCTTCCGCCGCGACAACAACGCACCGCTTGCCAATCTGTTCGTCAGCATGTTGCAGAACATGGGCCTCGAAGTCGAGGCATTCGCAAGTAGCGCGGGCCGCATGGTGGGCCTGGAGTCTGCTTGACGTTTGCGCGGGTCGCCGGTCAGACAGCGTGCGCCGCAGGCTTCTCGGTAGACGTCCCGCAAGGGCTATGGCTTGAACTTACAGACCATACCTGAGGTCGCCTCAGTACCACCTGGATGTTGCGGTTGATCGAACTCTTGACGCGTCGCCAGCTACCCGGCGAAGCTACTGATTTTGCCCCCTTGCTCCAATGCTTCTCGAAGATGGTGGAACTTCGGATTGCGTTGTCCACTCGATGGACGCCTCTATCGGGCTTGTATATGCACAGTTTCGAGCACAGTCTCTGATCGAACGCTGTGAAAACCCTTTTGGAACCACCTGCTTCAAAAGCAGGCGCTCATTCGATCTGCCTGTATGTTATTGAATCGATTGGTGGGCGCGCACGGACTCGAACCGTGGACCTCCTGCGTGTGAAGCAGGCGCTCTAACCAGCTGAGCTACGCGCCCATTGGGGCGGGCGAACTGCATTCTTAGTCTAGCAGCAGGAGGCGGATCTGCACAAGCGCGGCTACACTGTGTCGCAGCGGAGCGGACTCACCTCGCAGCAGAATCGCCGGGACTTCGCCCGTCGACTTGCTTCTTCCTCCAGTGCGGTAGCCCCCAACGTGGCTGCGGCGCTGGGACACCCGTCATCGCCAGCGCCACGGTCACCAATCGGGCCCCACTGCTCTGCGCATGCTCGAACCCATTGGCCGCTACGAACCCAAGTCGCCGCTGCCCGAAGGTCCGCACAACCTCGAATACGCACCGGTCAGTCGCGCCGCTCATGACGAACGCCGCGAAGACGATCGCAACGAGCATATGCCGTTCATTCATTCATCGATATCGTGGCCGCGCACAGCCCGCAGAACGGCGAGATCGCGCTATTCATGTATATAGGAAGGTGGCCAACACGTTCGAACAACCAAACCTTATGACTCATCTGGCGACGGAGCGATGATGATACGCAGACCAACGTTGCTTGCGTGCTTCGCAGTACTGCCGATGTTTGGCCAGGCGCGCGTGACGGACAATTGGACCGTCGAAGTGGCAATGACGCGCATTGCGATTCCTCCACTGGCGATGGTGACGGTCTCCGAAGAGCGTTACGCGCCGCTCTCAGACTTCGACGCCAAGGCCGCACCCTGGCGGAAGGGAGCGCGGCTGAAAGGCGTCGAAGCCGAAGAGTGCACCGTGCAAGGTGCGCTCGACCCCGCAAGCGTGGTGGTGCGACTCGCACCGGGCGCGGCGGCGCTGCGGCGCGGCGTGGACTACGAGGTCGATCTCGCCGCGGGCACGGTGGGCCGGCTGCCGGGCGGCGCGATCGCGACCGCGCACGCGGTGTTGATCAGCTACCGCTACACGCAACAACGCCTCGATTCAATCGTGCGAACCGCGAGCGGCAAGATCGAACTCCGTCGCGGAGTACCGCACACGGTGACGCCCGCGCAGCCTGACATCGCGGCGAGCGAGACGCGCCTCGCCAACGTGCTGGTTTCGGCGCGCGAAGAGAAGCTGCGTGAAGAAAACGTATTTCCCATTCTCGAAGCATCGTTTCCCGCGAGCAGCCGCGAAGCGATCGCGGCGGAGCGTCTGCCGAAGACGCTCGCCAAGCTGCAGTCCGGCGAGCCCGTGAAGATCATGGCGTGGGGCGACAGCGTCAGCACTTATCGCCGCTATCAGACGATGTTCACCGAAGGGCTCCGCCAACGCTTCCCCAACGCACGCATCGAACTCGTGACCGAGGCCTGGGGCGGGCGCAGCACCGCCAGCTATCTCAAAGAGCCGCCCGGCAGCGAACACAACTACCAGGAAAAGGTGCTCGCGCAGAAGCCGGACCTCATCATCTCGGAGTTCGTCAACGATGCCTCGTTGAATGAAGAGGCGGTGGAGGCGCGCTACTCGCAACTCCTCGCGGACTTCAATCGCATCGGCGCCGAGTGGATCATTCTCTCGCCCCACTACGTGCGTCCGGACTGGATGGGACTCACGCGTCAGCGCGAAATCGATGAAGACCCGCGCCCCTACGTGAAAGGCCTGCGCCGCTTCGCCGCGCGGCACCGTGTCGCGCTGGCCGACGCCTCGCAACGCTACGGCCGGCTGTGGCGCCAGGGCATTCCGTACCTCACGCTGATGGAGAACAACATCAACCACCCGAACCTGTTCGGGCATCGCATCTTCGCCGACAGCCTGTTGGCGCTGTTTCCTTAGGCGAGGCCACTGAGCGAGCCGGTGCTGCTGGCAAACGCATTGGCTTCTACGCCCAGACGCTGCAGCATCGTCACAAACAGGTTGCATAGCGGCGTGTTGTTATCGCGCCGGAACATGATGTGCCGGCCATGCGGAAAGCCGCCGCCCGCGAGCAAAATCGGAAGGTTCGTATTGTCGTGAATATTCGCATCGCCCATGTTGCTGCCGTACAGCACCATGGTTTGATCCAGCAGCCGCCGCCCGTTTTCCTGCTTCGCCGCGAGGCTCTGATACAGCTTCTTCAGCAGCGCCATCTGCAGGCGATCTGTTTCCTCAAGCTGCTTCACCTTGCTTTCCGCCTGGCCATGATGCGACAACCCGTGGTAGCTCTCGGTGGTGGATTGCTCGGCGTTCAACTTGTACACCGGAGTGAAGAAGGCATCGGCCATCAGCGTCACAATGCGCGTCGAGTCAGACTCAATGGCCAGTTGCGCCGTGGCCAGCATCAGGTCGAACTTATCGAAGAACAACTTCTTATCTTGAATCTCCGGCGGCGCCGGCTGCGGCGCAGTGGGCTTCGGCCGCGTTTCCCATGCGCGCGCCAGTTGCAGGCGTTCTTCCACTTCGCGCACGGACGTGACGTATTGATCCAGACGCGCCTTGTCCTCGCTCGCCAGATTCCGGCTGAAGCGCCTGGTCTCATCCAGCAGCGTATCGAGGATGCTGCCACGGCTTTCCAGCTTATGCAACTGGCGAGCCACTGCATCAGGATCGCCCTGCACGAACATCTTCTCGTACAACTTCGGCGCGCTGTCTTCGGCGGGCAGCAACACGCCGTCGCGCGTGAACGACAGGCTCCGGTTGCCCTTGTCGATATTCACGCCGAGATTCAACGACGGGAACCGGGTAACGTGGCCCAGCTTCTCCGCGGCAAACTGATCGAGCGAAATCGAATTGCGGAAGCCGCTTTTGAACGCGCCGCGCGCTGCCGTCAGAAAGCAGTTGTCGGTGCTATGGCCGCCGGAGACGCCAGGATGAGAAAGTCCCGTGAACACCGTGAACTCGTTCCGCACCTCCGCCAGCACTTGCAGGTAGGGCGACAACGCATAGTCGCGTCCGCCCGTCGCAGGAAAGAAGTTCTTCGGGAGCACGCCGAGATTGTTGGCGATCACAATCATGCGGCGCGGCGGCGCAGCATCGGCAGCGCGTGCTCGCAGCGGCGTCATGCACTCCAGCAGCGGCAGCCCAAGCGCAACCCCGGCTCCCCGTAGAAACGTACGGCGCGGCAATGGATTCTTCACTTGGTGGCGTTTCCTCCCAGAAAGATTCTACTCTCCACGAAGGCGTGCAGCAGGTCGCGCGCGCGATAGCCTTGGCCAGCGCACGAGTCGAGGATACGGTCTATCTCCCGGCGGTCCGAGAAGCGCGCAGGCGTACCCGTGGCGTACACCGTGAACTGATGCAGCAGATTGCGCGCGAGGCCGCGCGGGTTGGCGGCGAACAGCGCCTTGAGTTCGCGCACGTCTTTGAACGAGCGCCCGTCAATCAGCGTGCCGCTCGGATTCACCGCGCCCGCCAGGGTGTAGGCAAAGTCATGGCCCGTATGATCGATGCCGGAGACGCGCTCGCCCTCGGCAATGCCGCGGTAGCGCGTGCGCCAGCGGCCCGACACATCGAAGTTCTCAAGCGCCAGCCCAACGGGATCGAACTTTGCATGGCACGCCTTGCACGTCACGGACTTGGTGTGAAGCGCCAGTTGCTCGCGGATCGTACGCGCGCCGCGAATGTCCGGCTCCACGGCGGGCACGCCGGGCGGCGGCGGAGGCGGCGGCTCGCCGAGGACGCGATCCATGATCCACGCGCCGCGCAGCACAGGCGACGTGGACGTGCCGTTGGCGGTGATCTTCAGAATCGCGCCCTGCGTCAACAGTCCACCCAGCGGACTGCCCGGCGGCAAAGACACGCGCCGCAGTGCCGAACCCGAGACGGGCGGCAGATCGTAGTGACGGGCCAAACGGTCATTGGTGTACACAAAGTCAGCTTGCACCAGCGTGCGCACGGGGAGATTGTCGCGCAGTAGCGCGGCGACGAACTCCAACGTCTCGCGCTCCATCGAATCCACGAGGTATTCATCCAACCGGTACTCCGGATAGAGGCGAATATCCGGATCGTCCCGGCGCAGATGGCGCAGGCTCAGCCAATAGTCCGCCAAGCCCTTCACAAAACGCGCGAAGCCAGGGCCGGCGATCAAGCGATCGACTTCGGTACGCAGCACGCGCGGATCACGCAGCGACTGCTCACGCGCCCGGCGCATCAGGTCAGCATCGGGTCGGCTGTTAGCGAGGAAGTGGGAAAGGCGCTCGGCAATCCCGCCGTCATCGCGGGGTTCCTGCAGATAGATGAACAATCCCGACGAAAGAAATGCCTGGTAGCCGGTGAGCATGGCCTCGGCGAATGGCTCATGTTTTTCGAGCCGCGCGTTCACCAAGTCCTCAAAACTCCGCAGCGCTTCCTCGGTAACCCGCACGCCTCCGCGCGCGGCCAACGCCGCAAAGCGCCGCAGCAAACGCCGCGCTTCTACCTTGGCCTGGGCGGGCGCGGGCGTCGCGCCGAGATCGTCAAACAACACTCGATGGCTCGGCGGCGGCCACGCGGGCGGCGCCAGCGGCCCTTCGATTTCGATCCACTGAAACGCCACGCCCGGCGCGCCGCCCGGCGGAAATGGCGGAAAGCGATAACTGCCCGGCCGGCTCGGAATCGCGTCCACCTGCGGCACGGGCAAGCCCAGCAGACCATACTCCACCGTCTGGCCTTTGTTCAACAGCACCGTCGTCTCGTACACGCGCGGCTCGGGCTGAATCTCCAGAATCCCGCCGACGGACTTCACATCTTCAGCGATGTCATGATTCGTCGGCCGGCGCGAACGCAACGTCATCGGCACATACCCGCGCGTGGGCGTCACCTTGAACCCGGGATGCTGCAGCACGGCACGCGCCCGGAGGCGCACGCGATACTCGCCCGAGTGCGGCGCCGCAAAGCCCCGCGGAAACGCCCCGTACGGCCAACCGGGCGAGCGGAACAACCCCATCTCGATGGTCTCGTCGCGCTCCTGTTCGGCTGTCAGCGGCGTGGCGCGCTCGCTCTCCACATTGATGCCGCGGTTGTCCTTGATGAAGAACATGGACGACAGCGTGCCGGTGCTGCGCAGGCCGGGAAAAAGCTTGAAGCCAAAAGTGCGGAACTGCGTTGCGGCCGGAGGCTGCACGGATGCGGCCATCGCCTGCCGCAGGGCGGCTTCGGTGGCGTCAAGATACGCGGCCAGTTGCACGCGCGACATGTCCAGCGCCTCGGAGACTTTATTGAAGTGATACGCCTCGCGATCTTCCGGCAACATATCGCGAATGTCGAGATGCGGCAGTTGCAGCAGGTCGCGCAGATTCTGCTCGTACTCATCGCGATTGAGGCGGCGCATCGGGGCCCGGCCGTGGACAGCCACGTCAGCGCGGTCTGCCTCGTGGAGCGCCCGCGAGAGCGGCGCCCGCATCGCCGTGCGCATCGCCGCCGGGAACGGCGTGCCCTTCGGCGGCATCTCGCGCTTGTCCACCCGGTCGTGCATGCGGATCCACTTTTCGCGCGTGGCGCGATCCGCGAGGTTCGTGGAAAGCGCCGTCACGTCGAGTCCACCCGCCGCTGACTGGCCCTGGTGGCAGCCGGCGCAAGCCTGCCGCACAAGATCCACGGGCAGGCCGCCTGCCGCCGCGGTCAGTGACGCGCAGATAACAAGTGCGGGAAGTCGCATGGCATTTTTACTAGTCGAGCCACATCTTCTTCAGCGACTCACCACCCGCCGGCAAAGCCGCACCGCCCGTTTTGTAGCCGTTGAAGTCGAGAATGTAAGCCACGATGTTGGCGTACGCATCCTTCGGGAGCGATCCCGGCGAAGCCGGCGGCATGGTGTCGTGCGATTTGCTGTAGAGCGTCCCCGCTGAATGGCCCACCCACTTGCCGCGGAAGTACTCGCCAGCGAGCGGCGTACCAAACGTACCATTCGTCAGCGTGTTGCCATGGCACACTGCGCAGTATGACTCATACGCCTTCTTGCCCGCCGCTACCTGCTGCGCCGTGAACGCCGGCGCGGTCGCCCCAGCCGGCTTCGATTCGGCCGGTAAGGGTTTGGCCGCGGCCGTGAACTGCGGTTGCGCCCCGCTGCTGATCACCGCGGGGGAGTTGCCGTCACCCTCGCCCACATAGGTGAACGCAAGGATCGCGCCCTTGTCCAACATGTGAGAGGTCACACCACCCGTGGCGGACTCAGTCAGCCCTCCCGGATCGGTCGCCACGAAAATCGTTCGTCCATCCGGGCTGATTGCCGTATCGCGGTACCGGTTCTCCGACTGGAAGTAGCGATGCATGTAGCCCGCGGCCTGCTTGCGGTCTACGCTGAGCGGCTGAACATACAGCGACCCGCGCTTCAGCGTTGTCATCAGCAACACTGCATCCCACCCGGGAATGCCGTTCTCGAAGCCGCCATAAAACTCCACGCCCGACAAGCCCACCGTGGGCCAGCAAATGTAGTTGATGCCTTTGCACTTCGGGTCTTCAAAGTTGAAGCCCGTGGGCACGGTGAACATCGTCGCCAGCGGCGATACCATCGGCTTGGTGAACGCCGTCTCGGTTTCGCGCGGCACGGCGGGGTGGATCGCCAGGTCGTTGAAGCGCAGTTGCGAGCAGGGCGTCTTGGCCTCGGCCCAGCGCGCGTGCTCAAAGGCTTTGTTGTCACGCATCCCGGCCACGTTGGGCCAACCGTAGTTGCCCCCTGCCACGAGCACGTTCACTTCATCGTCGGTCTTCGGGCCATGTTCACTCGAGTACAGCGTGCCGTCAGAGCCAAAGTTCAGTCCCTGCGGATTGCGGTGGCCGTAGGTGTAGACATGGCTCACCACGCCATCGAGCTTCGGATTGTCCGCCGGCACGGAGCCATCGAGATTGATCCGGAGCGACTTGCCTTCGTACGCCGCAAAGTCCGAAGCCTTCACTTCCGCCGCCGTCGGCAGGCGCTGTGAAAGCACTGGGTGGCAGAAGTTGCCAAGTTGGTTATTGCCCTGGTCGCCGATCGCCAAATACAACTTCGAGTCCGGTCCGAACTTCAACCGCTGGGCGTTGTGGTCATTCCCGGCGGGCATGCCGGAGAGGAGTGTGGTGGGCGCGGACAGCGTGCCAGTGGCTTGGTTGTATTGCATGCGGACGATCTTGCTGAACAACTGGCGATACGGGCTGCGCCGATCGCTCACACGCGCATCGGGCGCTTTGTTCTTGTCAACGTAGGTGAGGGCCGCATAGACATAGTCGTTGCCGGTGCCTCGTAAAAGGCCGGGATGCAGCGCCATGCCCTGCAGCCCATCCTGGCCGCCGGGCGCCGACACTTCGTCGATTGTGATCGCCACCTTGCGCTCGCCCGTGGCCGGATTGACGCGCACGATGCGTTTGCCGGAGCGTTCGGTCACCCACAGCATCTGGTCGGGACCCCAAGTGACCTCCCAAGGCCCATCGAGACCCGACACCATAACCCGCTTCTGAAAGCGCTTCGTGCCGCGAATCACTGTCTCCGGTCCGTGCTGCGCGGGGAGCAGGGCGGCAAACAAAGCAAAGGAAAGGCCGAGCGTGATAGTTCGTCTCATGTTTATTAGTGTGCTTACCATGCTATCGATTTTCGGGGCGCCCGTTACCCGAGCCAGCGGCGCAAGTAACGATAGGCATCTTGCCGCGCGTCATCCGGAAAGTCGTGTTTGCCGTGCGGCTGGCGCAAGACAGTACGCCGTTCGGCGGCGGCCAGCCGGATCGCATCCACCACGCCGGAGGGCTCAAAGTTGGAATCCTCCAGCGGCGCATAGACAAACAACCGGCGCGGCAAAATCAGCCGTAGCACGTCGGAGAATTCAAACGGCATGCGCGCCGCCGCGGCGCCATACTCGGAGGCAATGCGTGGCATGTAGCCTTGATGGCTCCAGCCCTTCAGATTCCCTCCGTAGTATTTGGCGAACTGCGTGAAGCCGCAACTGGTCACCACCCCTTTGATTCTCGAATCGAATGCAGCAACGAACAAACTGTTGTGGCCACCGAGCGAGTGGCCGATCGTCCCCACGCTTCCCTTGTGCACTTCCGGCAAAGACTCCAGCAGATCCACGCCGCGCATGTGATCCCAGATGCCCTTCATCGTCGCGCTAACATAGCCCATCGCGTAGGGGTCGATCTTGTACTCGCCAAACCGGCAATAGTCGGGCGCGAGCGTAACGAAGCCCTCTTCGGCCAGTTCCCGTGCGTAGTGGAGCGTCGGCAGTCCACCTAAGCCCGCCGGTTCATCTTTGCCGAAGCGCGTGGTCTGATGCAGGCACAACATCGCGGGCGAGCACCGCCGCGCGATCCGCGGCAGAAACAGATGCGCGGGCACCCAGCAACCGGGTTCTGACTCGTAACGGATCTTGCGGCGCAGCCAGCGGGGGGCCTGCTGCTCTTCCAGCGTTTCCACCCGCACCGGGCCGCGGGCATGGCGCGGGAACGGCCCCATCACCTGCTCAAGACGTGCCAGCGTGGCGGCGCGTTCGGTCGCGCCCAGTGCGGAAAGCAGAAATGCGCGGCGGTACGGCATAGGCAACCCGTCAGTGTATCGTGCGCGTCTTGCGGTTCATGTAGTCCATCAGTAGATACTGCCCCAGCGCATGCGGCGTGGTGAAGTAGGCTTTGCCGCGGCACATCTGCGTCACCTGCTGAACGAACTGCACAAGGCCATAGTCGCTCGCCAGCATGAATGTGTTGATGAGAATGCCCTGGCGCTTGCAGCGATTCACTTCTTCGAGCGTCTGGCTGATCACCAGCGGATCCAGCCCGAACGCATTCCGGTAGATGCGCCCGTCGTCCAGCGTCAGCGCCGACGGCTTCCCGTCGGTAATCATGACGATCTGCTTCATGTCCTTCTTCTCTTGTGCCAGCAGGCGTTGGGCGAGAATCAGGCCATCGCGCGTGTTGGTGTAGTACGGCCCCACTTCCACGCGTGCCAGTTCGCTGAGCCGTACCTCTTCGGCGGAGTTGTGGAAGAGCACGCAGCGCAGCGTGTCGCCCTGGTACTGCGTGCGGATCAAATGCGCCAGCGCGAGCGCTACGCGTTTGGCCGGCGTGAAGCGGTCTTCGCCGTAGAGGATCATGCTGTGCGAGCAGTCCAGCATCACCACCGTTGCGCAGGAGCTCTGATACTCAGACTGGTGCACATGCAAATCCGTATATTCAAGATCGAGGGGGAGCTTGACGCCTTCACGCTGCATCGCCGAGAACAACGTCGCCGTGGCGTCGAGATTCAGCGTGTCGCCGAACTCATAAGGCTTGGCTCCGCCGCTCGCCTCCACGCCTGTAGAGAGATCGCGCGTGTCATGCGCGCCAAAGCTGGAGCGGCCCATGGAGCCGAGCAGATCCTTCAGTGTCTTGAAGCCGAGAAAATCGACCGACTTGCCGGTGACCTCAAAGCGCGGATTGCTCTCGCCCTCCCCGCCCCCTGCGTTCTGCGCGTCCGAGAGGAAGCCTTCCTGATATAGCTTGTCGATGAGCCGATCCACCAGTTGCTGCATCTGCTCACCGGACATCCCTTCCAGTTGCTGGCGGAGCCGTTCGGCTTCGGCGGGGTCAAACAGATCGCCGTTCAGCAGCGCTTCTTCAATCGCGCGGCGCAGGGCTTCGAGCGTGTGCGGGTCCAGCTCCTGCATGTCGTAGTAATTGCGAAAGCCGCTCTGCAGCAGAAAGTCGGCGAGAGCGCGCATCAGGTCTTCGGCTTCGATGCCGAAGTCTTCGCCCGTGTACTTGCCGTACTGGATGCGCTTCATTGGAAGTTCCGTTTTGACTCGCGATTCTTGCGCCCCTCGCCGCCACCGGAGGACGAAGAAAGCTCGTCGCTCCCGCCCCGCAGTTTGTCGTCTGCCGCAAACACCCGCTCTTCGGTGCGGCTGATGCGGCGATGCGCGTACAGGCCTTCGAGAATCGTCTCGCCAGCAGAAGCTCGCAGTGCGTCAGTGGCATTGCGCCCGATGCCAAGGCCCGCGGTCTTTTCAAGCAGCCCCTGGATCGCACCGAGTTGATTCACCATCGTGGCCGCGTTCACAGAATCGTCAAGCTGCACCGTGCCGCCCAAATCGAACCACTGCACCACGCCGTTAAAGTTGACGCCGTCAAAATGCTGCGTGAACACCCGGCCAATCGCCGCGCGAACCAACTCGCGCGCCACGTGTTCGCTGCCCTTCAACTCGCCTTCGTACTCCAACTCGATCTTGCCGGTGATCGACGGCAGCGCAGCGTAGATGTCCAGCATGCGCGGCGCAGCTTCGGTGTCGCCCGCTTTTAGCGCGCGCCGTTCGGCATTCGACACCACGTTCTCCAGCACCGAGATGGGCAGGCGCTGCGACACGCCGCTGCGCTTGTCCACCTTCTTATCCTCACGCGCCAGGAACGCAATCTGCTCCACCACTTCGCGAATGTACGCCGGCACTTCCATGGCGACGGGCGAGGTGCGCGCGGTCCATGACTCTTGCGCCGTGATCGCGATGCCCTGCTCCAGTTCCGCCGGGTAGTGCGTGCGAATCTCGCTGCCGATGCGATCCTTCAACGGCGTGATGATCTTGCCGCGCGCCGTGTAGTCCTCAGGATTCGCCGTGAACACCAGCAGCACGTCCAGCGGCAGGCGTACCGGGTAGCCTTTGATCTGCACGTCGCCTTCCTGCATGATGTTGAACAAACCCACCTGGATCTTGCCCGCCAGATCGGGCAGTTCGTTAATGGAGAAGATGCCCCGGTTGGCGCGCGGCAGCAGGCCGTAGTGAATCGTGAGTTCGTCGCCGATATCCTGTCCGCGGCGCGCCGCTTTGATCGGATCGAGGTCGCCGATCATGTCGGCAATCGTGACGTCAGGCGTCGCCAGCTTTTCCACATACCGCGCGCTCGCGGGCAGCCACGCAATTGGCGCCGAGTCTCCCTGCGCGGCCACCAACTCCCGGCCCGCGCGCGACACGGGTGCAAACGGGTTGTCGCGCAGTTCGGTGCCGGCCAGAACCGGAATCACCGGGTCCATCAGCGTCGTCAGCATGCGAATCAACCGCGTCTTGGCTTGTCCGCGCAGCCCTAACAGAATGAAGTTATGGCGGGACAACATCGCGTTCACCACCTGCGGCACCACCGTGTCTTCATAGCCCAGCACGCCGGGAAACAGCGTTTCCCCGGTGGCGAGTTTGGCCAAGAGGTTCGCGCGGAGCTCATCTTTGACAGACCAGCCCGCGCGTTCTACCCAGTAAGTCTCGCGTTTGAGTTCACCGAGCGTGGCGGGACGAATGGCGGGTAGGGTGGTTGGCATGGGAATTGATCAGCCTACCCGCACTGTAGCACGCGGCGCTGCGGGATTTACGGCTCTTTTTCGTCTTTTTCGACTTGTTCTTCGCGCAACACTTGCACGATTTTAGGCTGACTGAAGCGGCTCAGCATTTGCTCGATTTCGTCTGGGCGCATGGGCGTTCCGATGGCCAAGGCGCCGAACAGCATCGCGCCGACCAGTAGTTTGCGGAACGAGTATTTCAAAGACACGTCGAGTTTCTCCCAAAGGAAGCGGCACAAAGATTGGGGGACAGAGCGAGCGAGAGAGAGGTAACTCAGCGGACGAACGGAGGCGGCGGGCGTGGCGCCGAAGGGCGCGCAGGAAACGGCGAGGCGAGGCGAACAGACTGCGGCTCAGCGGCGGGGAGGCGCGCGGCCTTGAGCAGTGCGAGGGTGAACAGCAGGATCCACAGCGGCGGCGGCAGCGTGTAGAGCAAGCTGCCGGACGGCGTCGTGAGCGTGAAGGCGGCCAGCAACACCGCCAGCAGACACAACGCTGCGGTTATTTGTTCTGGCATGTGCCAAGGGCTGGCGCCGACGAAGCGCAGTACGCCGCCAAACTCGCTCGCTTTCAGGAAGAACTCGAACAGTTGGGCAGCGGGGCTTCAGGCCTTGACGCAGACCCGGCGGCGTTCCGCGTGGACGATGTGCCGTGGATTAACGCGGGCCGCACGGTCTACATCGACATGTATCTGATGGGAGATAGCGCAAAGATGGATGTGCTGAACAGCGCCGCGGTGAGCAGCGGCAGGGCTGCCGCGCGTGGCGAGATCGCGGCACTCTATGGCTCCGGCGCGGGCAGCTTGTGCGGTGTACGGACCGGCACCGTCGACCTAGTGCAAGCCGCGCATGCCTACTGGTTTTCCAAACCCGCCGGCATGAGCTACGCCCAACTCGACACGGAACTCGCGCCCTCCGTTCAGCAGGGAGCCGCCGTTATAGGGGACCCGATTTTCTTGGACACGAAGTTGGCTTACTGACCGAGATCCAAGGAGACTGAACGTAATGGAAGAAAAGAAAGACACTATGGGTTCCG
>VFZP01000144.1 GCA_016871115.1 Acidobacteriota bacterium | reverse complement strand
CGTCGAAGCCGGCCTCATCCAGAATTTCGTTCAGCTTGCTGTAGCACGGATGGCTGGCACTACGCGGCAGTTCGGCCGTGGCCACCCACAGCCACTCCTGCTTGGCCTGCTTCCAGCGTCTTCCCATCGCCATATCCGCATAGACGTCGGAAACATCTCCGGGGTCACCTGTGCTGGACTTTTACCACGCGCTGCTAGGGCCGAGGATGTTCCGTTCCAGATGAACGAACAGCATCCTCATCCGATGCACGCCCAGGATCCTGGCGACCCAGAATCCTCGCGGATTTGCAGAGTCTTGGCCTGGGTGTGCGTCTCGTCTGTCATCTTCCTCCTGGGCGAACCTGTGAATGGCCGGGACGATCCTTGACCCAGACTGCACCGCAAAATCGCGTGTAGTCGCAAAGTGTAGAGCCATCGGCGGCATGCACCAAAAGAGAAACGTTTTCGCAACGCCGTGTGCGATCCGGTCGTGATTTGGCGCCGCGGATCGATTCCCTTGCCCGGCAGCCTCTCGCCGCCAACCCGTCCGCCACTTCGCTTGCCCGTCCCGGCGATCTGGTGTAATGGGATACTCTCAAAGGGCAAGCTTCTATGAAGATTCAGGAGATCCGCGCCTGGGGACTGCGCGGCCGCACGCCCGAGGGTGGCTGGTCGAACGAACTGCAGCCGGAAGATTGCGTCCACACCATCGTTGCCGTACTCACGGACGAAGGCGCCGCCGGTTGGGGCAGCGTATTCACCAGTGAGGATCTGGTGCGCGCGTCGCTGGCCGTGCTGAAGCCGCTCTACACCGGCGAAAACGCACTGGAGCCAGAACGTGTGAGCGAAAAGCTCCACCAGCATACGTTCTGGCAGGGCCGCGGCGGCGCGATTACGCACACCATCTCCGGCATTGACCTGGCGCTGTGGGACCTGCTGGGAAAAAGCACCGCGCAGCCCGTGGGGCGGCTCATCGGCGGGCGTTGCCGCGAGCGCGTGCGCCCGTACGCTTCGCTCCTTATGCGCGAGCCTGAGCGTATGGCGGACGAACTACTGCCCGTCAAAGCGCAAGGCTTCCGCGCTTTCAAAATCGGCTGGGGACCGTTCGGCCGCCGCAACGCCGTGACCGACGAAGCGATCGTGCGCGCGGCGCGCCAAGCCATCGGCGAAGACTCGCTGTTGATGGTGGACGCCGGCGGAAGCGATGCGTACTGGCCCGGCAATTTCAAGTGGGCCATCCGTACGGCGCACATGCTGGCGAACTACGGCGTGCATTGGTTTGAAGAAGCGCTCGATCCGGACGCGCTACAGGATTTCGTTGCGCTGCGCCGCGCCTCGCCCGTGCCCATCTCAGGCGGGGAAGTGTTGACGCGCCGCCAGTCGTTCCAGTCGTGGCTCGAAGCCGGCGCGTTCGATATCGTGCAGCCGGATGTCACCAAGTGCGGCGGCCTCACCGAAGAACGACGCATCGCGCAGATGGCGCGTGACCATGGCGTGCGTTTCATTCCGCACGGCTGGAACACCTGCGTGGGCCTGGCGGCCGATCTGCAACTCGCCTCGGCGTTCCCGGACACCGATCTGGTGGAGTACCTGACGGGCTCGCCGTTTATCGACGGCCTTGCGCAAGGCGGCTGGGAACTCGACCGCGAAGGGTACCTCGCGATTCCCTCGCAGCCGGGCCTCGGCCTCGAAATCAACCGCGCCGCGCTCGCCGAGTTTGCCCGCGTTCCGGTATCCTCATTGCCATGATCACGCGCCGAACGTTCTTCCTCTCCACCGCAACAGCAGTAGCAGCCGCACCAGCACGCAAGCCGAACCTCGTGCTGATTCTCGCCGACGATCTCGGCTACGGCGACCTCGCCTGTTACGGTGGCTCCGTCCCCACGCCCCACATCGACGGCCTTGCGCGCGCCGGCACGCGCTTCACCAACGGCTACGTGTCCGCCGCGGTCTGCAGTCCCTCGCGCGCCGCGCTCCTCACCGGGCTCTATCAACAGCGCTTCGGCCATGAGTTCAACTCCGGCGAAGTGGACCGCGAAGCGAAGATCGGTTTCGGATTGCCGAAGAGTGCAGAGACGCTACCGGCGATGCTGAAAGCTCATGGCTACCGCAGTGCGGCGCTTGGCAAGTGGCACCTCGGTGCGCGCGAAGGCTACCATCCGCTCGACCGCGGGTTCGATGAATTCTACGGCTTCCTGCCCGGCGCCAACAACTTCGTCACCGTCAGAACGCCCAACGCCGTGATCGCCCCGGTGAAGGGCGAAGGCGAGGCCACGCGTCCGGAACGCCAGCACAAGTTGTGGCGCAACCGCGAGACCGTGGAAGACCATGCGCACCTCACCGAAACGCTGGGCGCCGAAGCCGCGGCGTTCATTGAACGCAACCACGCAGCGCCCTTCTTTGTCTATCTCGCCTTCAACGCCGTCCACACCCCGCTCGAGTCCACGGCGAAGTACGTTGACCGCGTGGCCCACATCGCCGCGCCCAAAAAGCGCCTGCTCGCCGCGATGACCATGGCCATGGATGACGCCGTGGGCGTGGTGCTCGACAAGCTGAAAGCCACCGGCCGCGACCGCGACACGCTCGTCGTGTTCCTCAGCGACAACGGCAGCCCCATCGTCACCGGCGCAGGCAGCAACGGCCCGCTGCGCGGCGAAAAAGTCACTTACTACGAAGGCGGCGTGCGCGTGCCGTTTGCCATGCGCTGGCCGGGCCGCATCCGCGCCGGCCGCTTGTTTACCGAGCCCGTGGTCTCGCGCGACGTGGTGCCCACATTCCTGGCCGCCGCCGGCATCTCCGCGCCGCGCCAATTTGACGGCGTGGATCTGCTACCGTTCCTCGAGCGCGGCAGCGGCCGTCCGCATAAGGCGTTGTTCTGGCGCGCGGGCACGGGCCGCGCGGCGCTCGTGGGCCGCTGGAAGTGGATTGAACACACGGCGGGCAACTTCACGGGCCTGTACGATCTCAAGCTCGACCCCGGCGAGCGCACCAACCTCGCCGCCTCGCAGCCTGATCGCGTCCGCAAAATCCATGCCGAGTGGGAGGCCTGGAGCAAGCAAATGGCTGCGCCCGCCTGGCCCGAACGCTCGCGCGACGTAGTAGTGGACGGCCAGCGTCTGCACTGGCAACTCTAAGGTCGAGCGTGGCGGGAGCGCCCATGCGTAACGGCGAAGCGCCTATCGTGCCGTAGGAACCATGGGCGATAGAACAGGAGATAGGTTGCGCCGTCTCTCGCCACTGGTTCTTTGGGCCGCCTTCGGGCTCGCCGGGTACTTCTTTGTGCTGCCCCATCTGCTCACTAACGGCTGGGCTGCTTATATGAAGATGACGGACAAGGCGGAGCAATGCTCCTGGGCCAACACGCTCACCTTCTACTCGTCGCTCGATAAGTTCGACAAGCTCTACACGAAGTACCGGGAAGGGCTGAAGACCGCGGAAGTGGATGAGGCGGCGAGCCTCAAGCGGCTCGAAGCGCCCGGTGCGCGCAGCTTCTGGGCACAGCAAAGGCGACGTGGTGGTGGATTGTGGTGCGCACATTAGCGTGTTCACCTGGAAGGCGCTCGAAGCGGGCGCGGCCAAGGTAATCGCCGTGGAGCCTGATCCGGCGAACCTCGAGTGCCTCCGACGCAACTTTCAAGAAGGAGATTGCGGACGGGTGCGTGGTGCTGGCCGGCGTGGGCGCGTGGAGCAAGCCGGCAAGATGACGTTGAACCTCGGCAACGGCAGCAACACCGGCGTTAACAGCATGGTGGAGAAGGAAAGCGACAAGTCGATTGCAGTGCCAGTGACGACGCTCGATCAATTGGTAAAGGATCTCGGCCTCGCCAAAGTGAACTTCATCAAGATGGACATCGAAGGCGCTGAGCGTGAGGCGCTGGCGGGCGCGCTGGAGACGCTAAAGAAAGATCGCCCTCGCCTGATGCTGGATCTCAATCACCGCACCGACGATTCCACGGCTTTGCCCGCCGTGATCCGCCGCGCGCATGCTGACTATCGCGCCATCTGCGGCCCGTGCCAGATGAATGAACACGGCGTGGCGGAACTGGTGCCACACGTTATTTACTTCGAGTAGGCGCTCTCTGCTAGCCTGAGCGCAGCATGCGAACCGCCGCTCTGGCTGTCCTGTTGCTCTACGCGGCCCTGCGCGCGCAAGACCCGTGGGGCGCGAGAAGGAACGCGTGCTCGGTAACCACCTTGCCGCGGATCTGCGCCGCGAGATGCCGCCGCTGTCAAACGCCTCGCTCCCTGACTACGTGCTATCGGTGGTGCAACGCCTCGGCGCGGTTGAGTACAGCTACGAACTGCTGGACAGCTCCCGCAAGCCGGACGTTACGGAGCCGATGCCGCTTCCGGGCGGGCACATCCTCATCCCCAGCGCCGCATTCCTCGCGGCGGCCGGCGAGGCCGAATTCGCTGCGCTCCTCGCCCACGCCGCAGGCCACCTCGCCGCCTGGCACGCCACGCGCGCGATGAAGAACCCCAGCAACCGCGAGGTGGTTCCGCTGCTGTACCCCGGCAGCCTTCACCAGGATTCGCGCGGCCGAGCCGTAGTGATGATTTCCAGTGCACTCCGCTCGATGCAGGACGAACGCGAACGCGGGGCCGACGCGCGCGCCGTCGAAATTCTCACCCGCGCTGGTTACGACGCTTCCGCCCTGCACACTTATCTGAAGCGTACTCTGGAGGCCGGCGAAGCCCCCACTGCCCCGCGCCTCGCCTAACTCCCCTCTCTTGCCACCGGCTCGGGCACCGTGACCACCTCGGCATTCATCGGCGCACAGGACGCCTTGCGCGCGCTGCAGCAGCCCCCGCCGCCAACACGAGCGCACCGCGAAGCTCCCACACTGCGCCGCAGTCCGGCACGGCAGTAGCGGCCCGAAGGCCGCGCTGTCCCGTGATACACTCCAGCGTCATGCGGTCCCTCGTCGCGCTCGTCGCCCTTGCTCCCGTGCTCTTCGCCGCCCATCCCGGCCCCCGGGCAAAATCGTCAACGGCCTTGAGCGCCTCCTATACGTCACCAACAAGTCCGGCATGAGTGTCTACTACATCAACGACGGCCACCGCCACCTCCGCGATATTGCGCTTCCCGATACCGGCATCTACAAAGGCATCTCGGCCAGCGTGCAACTCGGCCACCTGCAACTGACCTCGAACCTCAAAGACGACATCCTCGCCGTCGATCTCGCCACCGACTAAGTGGTCTGGAAAAAGCCTTACGAAAAACTCTACCCCGATAGCCAAGCCATCACGCCCGACGGCAAAACCCTCTACGTGCCGCTACGCGCCATCGATAGCTGGGCCATTATCGACGCGGCGACGGGCAACGAAACGGGCCGCATCAAAGTCGCGCATGGCGAGAACTACAAGCCCGGCAACCACCCGATCGGAGGCATGGGCCCACACAACACGTGGATGAACCCGGCGGGAACGCGCGTCTACTTTGAAGTGCTCACGGAGCCGTGGGTGTGGGTGGCCGACACGAAAACCAATCAGCTTCGAGGCAAGGTCGGCCCGTTCGGCAAAGGCATCCGCCCGTTCTGCGTCGACGGCAAAGAGCGTTACGTCTACGCCAACGTCGACTGGCTCCTTGGCTTTGAAGTGGGCACCGTGAAAGACGCCGCGACCGGCAAGTGGGGCGGCAAGATGCTGCATCGCGTAGAGCATCAAACCCCTGCCGCGCGCCTCGCGCAGATCCCCAATCCGCCCGCGCGCAAGCCGCACTCCACGCCCAGCCACGGCATCAACATTACGCCGGACCAGAAAGAGGTCTGGTTCGTCGACGTCGTCTACGGCTACCTCTACGTCTTTGACGTCACCAAGATGCCGCCGCGCCACGTGGCCGACATCCCGCTATTCAAAGACCCGGCCGAGCAGCCGCACCCGGGCTGGGTGTCCTTCAGTATCGATGGCGCCTACGCATACCCGGACGGCGGCGCGGTGATCGACGCGCGCACCAAGCAAGTGGTGGCGCGCATCCCCACCAGCGAAAAACTCATTGAGATCGATTTCCGCAACGGCAAACCGGTTAGAGCAGGTCACCGCTAGCCTAGAGTAGCGAGATCTCGGTCATGGCGAACCTCGACCGGGTGGACGCGCAATCGGACGAACTGATCAGCAAGACCTCCCACAGGCCAAGCCCTTCCTGGGGTGCTTTTCTTATTTCCATGTCATCGTCCCCGCCCGCCTTGCGCTTGTCGTGGTGAAGGCCCAACACCATGTCAACCGCACCCATCGCCATCATCCCCCAGACGACGCCGTTCCCGTACACCAACCGCCGCCGCCCAGGGCAACTCCCTGAAACCCTGAACGCGGTGGCGGAGTTTGCCGCCGCGGGGCGGCCGGCGGCCTGCGTCGACACGCTGCGCTTCGGCCTCAGCCGCGCGCGCGCCGAGGCCGCGTCGCCCGAGGCATGGAAGGCAGACATCGACCGCCACGTCCGCGCGCACCCAGCGGTCCCCGTCGCGCTTGAAAACCCCTTCGTCGCGCCCTGCTACAACAAGCCCCGCGGCTATGCCGGCGATGCTGTCATGCTCGACTTCATTTACCGCCACGCCGCCAACCGCGCGCTCGTCAATCAGGCCACGCCGCGCGGACGCGAGCGGATGGCCATCACGCTCACCACGCCCGCGCCGCGCGCCGTGCGTAACCGCTGCCGCCTGCTCGCCGACGAGGTCGACGCCGTGTGCCTCCGCAATCCGCGCGCTGAGATTCTCTCCATCGCCTGCGGGCACCTGCGCGAAGCCGAACACAGCACCGCACTCGCCGCACGCACCTTCGGCCGCTTCGTCGCGCTCGATCAGGACGCCGATAGCCTCGCGCTCATCCAACGCGACTACGGCGCCGCGCTCGGCATCGACACCACGCCCGGCTCGGTGAAAACCGTCATTGCCCCGGGGGCGCGCGCGACCTCGGCCAATTCCACTTCATCTACGCTCCGGGCCTCTACGACTACCTCAGTGACCGTGTGGGCGCGCGTCTTCTCGCCAGCATGTTCGCCATGCTCAAGCCCGGCGGCAAGGTCTGGATCGCGAACTTCGCGCCCAACATCGCCGACGTGGGCTTCATGGAAGCGATCATGGACTGGTTGGCTGAGTTACCGTGACGCAGCCGGCATGCGCGCGATGGCTGCTGACGGGCTCTCCGATGTGGCCGCGCAGGTGGCGTCTATCCGCACGTTCTAGGAAGTGGAAGAAAACATGGTCTTCCTTGAGGCGGTGAAGGCGTGAGCCTGCGGTGGCGTGAACTCATCGAGAAGATCCGGCCCGCACGTACGGCGGGCGCGTGGAAGCCCGCCGCGCTGTGGCTCGCGTTGCTCGCGGCGGCGCAGTGGTGGTGGCTGCAAGCCGCGCTCGCCATCGCCTCCGGCATCGCCATCGCGCGGCTGTTCCTCATCGGGCACAACGCCTGCCACGGCGCGTTCTTCCCGGCCTCGGTGCGTTGGGCGAATTCCATCGCTGGGCGCATCGTGTTTCTGCCGTCGCTCACGCCGTACTCTTCGTGGGAGCTCGGGCACAACACGCCACGGCTTCACGAATCTGCGCGGGAAAAACTATGTCTACACGCCGTTCTCGAAAGCCGAGTACGACGCGCTGCCCGCGTGGCGCCGGCTGCTGGAGAGCGTCCACCGCCATCCGCTGGGCCCGGGGCTGCATTACGGCATCCAGGTCTGGTGGAAGCGCCTGTGGTTCCCGCGCGAGCTGACGGCGTGCCCCATTTGCCTATGGGATTCGCTGCTCACGCTCGCCTTCCTCACCGCGCAGATCGCCATCGTGACCGCCGTAGCGCGCACCACCGGGCAGCATCCGGCCGCGCTCGCCGCGTGGGCCATCGTGCTGCCGTTTGCCGTGTGGAATTTTGTGGTGGGCTTTGTCACCTATCAGCAACACACCTACCCTACCGTGGTCTGGTACGCAGACCGCCGCGAGCGGGACCCGGTGACGGCGCAGGTGCACGGTACCGTGCATGTGGTGTTCCCCGCGCCGGTGGGAACGCTGCTTGGCAACATCATGGAGCACACGGCGCATCATATTGACGTGGCCATTCCGCTGTTCGATCTGCCCGAGGCGCAGCGCCGCGTGGAGTACGAATTTCCAGATGGCGTGAAGGTGGTGCGCTGGTCGCTTCGCTACTATCTAGATTGCTGCCGCCAGTGCAAACTCTTCGACTACTCCACCCGCACGTGGACCGGCTTTAGTGGCTGCTGAGCGGGCCAACTCCCTGCCTTTGACCCATCCAGCCGCTCTGGAAATCACCGGGGAACGTTGTAGCGAAAGCTAAACTGCAGCCGTACCTGATTACCCTTGAACTCTGCCGGTAGCGGCGGAAACGGGTTCGAAGCACTGATGCCGGCCACCGCCGCGCGGTCCAGCGCATCGGCGCCGCTGCCAGACGCAATCACCAGCTTCGGCACGGAGCCATCGCGGTTAATCGCAAACTGAATCAGCACACGGCCCTTTCGGCCGAAGCGGACACTTTCGGGCATCACGGCGAACCAGTTGCGGCGCACCGAAGAAAGAATGCGAATGAGGTAAGGCTTGAAGTCGACGCCTTGCGTGTCGCTCAGCAACTCGAGCGCACTCGCATTGCGCGTGGACGACGCGGGGTTGTTCAGCGAAGCGCCGAGTCCGCCCAGACCTTCGCCGAGGTCGCCTACCATCAGCCCGCCTCCACCGCCCCGCGCCACTTCGCGCGCCACATCCTCCACGGAAGAGCGCACAGGCATGGGCACGCGGCCTTGCGTGGTGCCGGAGTTTTGCGGCAGGCCCTGGAAGCCGCCCGGTTTTTCAAAGGCGATCTTCGGCTTCTCTTCCGGCTGAATCTGCACAGGCACCTGGATGGGCGGGGGCGCGGCGTTGATGGTGCCGACGCCCGGCATCGTGCGCGCTAACACGTCCCCGGTTTGCGTGGGGCCCACTTCCAGCTTGGGTGCTTCAATCAGCGGCTTGGGCGCGGGCGGCGCAGCGGCGGCCGAGACGTCAAACTTCTTGGGCGGCGCGGCAGGTTGCGTCATGCCGGGGCGCACGGGCGGCGGCGGCGCAGCGGGCGTGGGTTTGCTCAGCAGGTTTGAGAGGCTTACTTCGTCCACAGGCTTGGCCGGGTTCTGCATCTTTTGCGTCAACTGAGGCGGGGGCGGGGCAATGAGTGGCGTGGCCCGTTGCAGGTCCAATGTGATTTGCGGCGCCGAACGGCTGGTGGCGAGCTGCGGCGCCCATGGCACGACCACGGCCAGCAAAGCGATGAAAGCGTGCACCAGGAGTGAGCCGCCCGCGGCATACCAGGGGCGATTGGGTTGCCGCCCTAGCAAGGAAGACGAGGCGTCTTCCAGCAGTTGGAATGGCGGTGGTGAAGGCTCGGTCGTCATACGCGCCCGGAATTGGCGGCGAGAGCCTGGGCCACAACGGCCCCGTGCTCCGCAATCTTAGCAAGGACGTCATGACACACCCGCAGCGCGCGCGTGGCCTCAGGGCCGCCGGCGCGCGGAGCCTGACGTGTGCGCACGCTCGCTTCGAACGCTTCCCACTGGGTCACCAGCGGCTCTTTCTTTTCCGCCGTAAGCGGCTGGAAACCGATCTGCTGGCTGTCGTCCACCGTGAAGGCCACGCCGTCTTGCCGCGTGTAGTCCACGGATATATATTGATGCGGCTGGAACAGTCTCAGTTTCCTCACCTTTTCGGTGGAGACGCGGCTGGCGGTGAGATTGGCAATGCAGCCGCCGGGGAAGGCGAGGCGCACGTTGGCGATGTCCACCTTCTGCGACAGGATGCGTACGCCCGCCGCGCGCACTTCTTCGGGGAGTTTTCCCACGGCGGCAAGAATGATGTCGACGTCGTGGATCATGAGATCCAGCACCACGTCCACATCGAGGCAGCGCGGGGTGAATAGGCTGAGGCGGTGGATCTCAAAGAATAGCGGGACGGTGAGGATGCGTTCGAGCGCGATCACAGCGGGGTTGAAGCGTTCGAGATGCCCCACTTGCAGGATGCGGCCGCAGCGGGCGGCGGTGGCAGTGAGCGCTTCGGCTTCGTCCACGGTGATGGCGATGGGTTTCTCAACAAGGACGTCGACGCCGGCTTCCATCAGTCCCGCGGCGATTTCGGCGTGCGTAGTGGTGGGCGTGGCGATGACGGCGGCGTCGATTTTGCCGATGACGGCGCGCCAGTCGGTGAAGTCTGCGCGCGAGGGGTCGGCGTCCACGGTGGCGGTGAGTTCGGCGGTGGCCGACTGGCGGATCACACGGATGTGGTTCTGGCCGAAGCTTCCGCAGCCGATCACGGCCGCGCGGAGTTTGTCACTCATGTCCCCCCCCTCTCATTCCGCCACCACGCAAATCGCTGCCGCGTTGGCCGCCTCGATCATCTCGGCGCGGTCCAGCAACAGCGTCCGCCCGGCGTCCACCGCCAGGATGCTCGCGCCCGTCTCGCGCATCACCGCAATCGTCCCTGGACCCGCCACCGGCACATCGAACAACAGGTGCCCGCGGCGCTGCGAGCCCTTCACCAGCGTCAGCCGCTGCCCCGGTGCCAGGCTCGCCGCACGGCGGAGCATCGCATCCGTGCCTTCCATCGCCTCCAGCGCTACACACGCGCGGCTCGCAATCGCCACGCTTTGGCCGAGATCGAAGGCCGAAAGCGCCGCCGCGATGCGCCGCCCGTAGCGCACTTCCTTCTCTTCCTCTTCCGTTGGCTTGCGGCGCGTGAGCACGCCGGCTTCGGCCAGGAGCGGCTTCAGCAGGCTCGTGGAGTCCACCACCTCAATCCCTTCGTCCGCCAGCACCTTGATCACGCCGCTGATGAGCGCGTCGGTGTTGCGCTCCTCGAGCGACATCAGAAGCTTGGCCAGCCGCCAATCGGGCCGGAGCGACGAGAAGATATTGACGTGCTTCACCTGCCCGCACATCATCACCTGCCGTGCGCCGGCGCGCTTCAGGATATCGATGAGCTTGCTGAGTTCGGCCACCGTGATCCAGTGCACCGGGTTCGGCGCGGCATGGCGTTCGAGGTCCGGCGGCGCTTCGTCTTTGATGGCGATCACCACCACTTCGTCACCCAGCTTGCGCGCTTCGTCGAGCGCCAGAATCGGAAAGCGCCCGTTGCCGGCAATCAGCCCGTAGGTCACTTGATGAACCCGCGCTCGGAGCGCTCAATGAATTCGATGAGCTGATCGATTTCGGACGACTGCGGAACCTCGGCTCGGATGCGCTCAATCGCGGCCGCGAGTTGCCCTTCGGTGCGCAGAATGCGGAAGGCCTTGTTGATGGCCTCGATCGCTTCGGGCGCAAAGCCGCGGCGTTCGAGCCCCACTGAGTTGGCGCGGTACATCTTTGCTTCGCGTTCTTCCGACACCATGGCAAACGGCATCACGTCGCGCGTGATGACCACATAGCCGCCGATGATGGAACTCGCGCCCACGCGGCAGAACTGGTGCACGCCGACGAACGCACTCACACGCGCGTGGTCGCCGATCGCGACGTGCCCGCCGAGCGTAGCGCCGTGGCCGAGCACCACATGGTTCCCTACCTGGCAATCGTGCGCAACGTGCGCGTAGGCCATGAGCAAATTGTGATCGCCCACGCGTGTGACCGCGCCGCCGCCGCGCGTGCCGCGATGTACAGTGACAAACTCGCGGATCAGGTTGTGGCTGCCGATGATCGTCTCAGCGTCTTCGCCCTGATACTTGAGATCCTGCGAAGCCACGCCAATCGAAGAGAACGGGTAGAACAGGTTGTCCTCTCCGATGGTGGTGGGGCCCTCAACGAAGTTGTGGCCTTTCAGCACCGTCCGTGCACCGATCGAGACACGCGCGCCGACCACGCAGAACGGACCGATGCTGGCCGACGCGTCGACGTGCGCCGCCGGGTCGACAATCGCCGTCGCGTGAATCGCCATACTGCTGCTGCCGGGGACGCTTTCCTACGCCTCGGCGCCGGGCTGGTCGCGCTTGTCGCGCAGCACGCACATCAGCGCGGCTTCGGCCACTTTCTGGCCGTCGACTATGGCGATGCCGGTCATTTTCGCGCGTGTGGGGCGCAGGTGCACCATCGTGATTTCCAGGCGCATCTGGTCGCCGGGCCGCACGGGCCGGATGAATTTGGCTTCCTCGACCTTGGCAAGCATCACGACCTTGTGCTTGCGGTCCTCCATGTTGTGCATCACCATCACGCCGGCCACTTGCGCCAGCGCTTCCACGATCAGCACGCCGGGAAACACCGGATTGTCTGGAAAGTGACCCGTGAAACACGGCTCATTCACCGTGACGTTCTTGATGCCGACGATCTGCGTTTCGGTGAGCGATTCAATCCGGTCCACCAATAGAAACGGGTACCGGTGCGGGAGGACATCGAGGATACCCTGAATGTCGAGAAAGGACATGAGTAGCTATCATTATAGCAGCCGCACTCTCATGGAACTTTCCGTCAATCGTCTCTTCTCTTACCTCGAACAACAACTGCCGGCCATGAAGGCCACGCTCCGCGAACTGGTGGAATGCGAATCGCCGAGCGATGACCCGGCGGCGATTGCACGTTTTGTGGAGTTGTTCTCCGCGCACGTGTCTGCCGGTGGTTTAACCGAGTGCCGCGTGACGCCCGGGCGCAACGGCTTCGGACCGCACTTGCAATGCGAGTTCAAGTTGCCCGCGCCGAAGAAGCGCAAGGCGGGGCAGATTCTCGGGCTCGGCCATAGCGACACGGTTTGGCCCATGGGCACGCTCGCGCGCATGCCTTGGCGTGAGGCCGACGGGCGGCTGTGGGGACCGGGCGTGCTGGACATGAAAGCGGGCCTCTTGTTCTTCGTCTATGCAATGCGCGCGCTGCGTGATCTGGACATTCCGGTGGCGCGCAAAGTGATGCTGCAGATCGTGTCGGATGAGGAAGTGGGGAGCCACTCCTCGCGCGCGTTGACTGAGCGCGAGGCGCTCAAGAGCGCCGCCGTGTTGGTGCTGGAGCCGGGCACAGGCCTCACTGGCAAGCTGAAGACCGCGCGGAAAGGTGTCGGCGGTTTAACGGTTAAGGTAGCGGGCAAGGCGTCGCACGCGGGCGTCGACTTCGCGGCGGGTGCAAGCGCGATTGATGAACTCGCGTGGCAGATTGAGAAGATCCGCACGTTCACGAATCTCGATCGCGGCATCACTGTCAACACCGGCGTCATCAGCGGCGGTACGCGCAGCAACGTGGTAGCGGCTGAGGCGAAGGCGCAGGTGGACTTCCGCATTCCGCGCCTGCGTGACTGGCCGGTGCTGGAACGTAAGTTCGCCGCGCTGCGTGCGCGCGACAAGCGCTGTACGGTGACGCTCACTGGGGAGTTGAACCGTCCACCGATGGAGCGCACGCGCGAGATCGCCGCGCTGTTTCGCACGGCGCAGCAACTAGCGAAGGCGTGCGGCGTGGCGCTGGAGGAGTCCGCCACCGGCGGCGGCTCAGACGGCAACTTCTCGGCCGCGCTCGGCATCCCGACGCTGGACGGCCTCGGCGCGGTGGGCGAAGGCGCACACGCACCGCACGAGAGCATTCTGGTGGATCGTATGGCGGATCGGGCGGCGGTGCTGGCGGGGTTGGTGGCGACGATTTAGCGGCATGCGTTAAGTGACCCACGCCGTCTATGGCAAACCGCTGCCGTCCGCAATCGACTTCATTGTGCCCAATGGCAAGATGCGTCCGCGGTGATAGGGCACGATTACTTGGCGGCCGCTCGAAGCGTTGCGCCATTTCTGGTGGCTCCCAGATTGGCTAACCAGCTCGAACCCGTTCCTCCGAAGAACACGAATCACTTGGTCCGCATCTAGTCGAGGGAGCCCGCGTTCAGCCAATCACAACCTCTGCCAGCGTTGCGTTGTCCGGCAGTTTGATCTCGGTGGGAGCGAGGTACAGCCGAATCGCTTCCTCAATATTGGCTCGAGGGCTCTGGTGCAAACCCGCCGAGATGAGAGAAAATGACGCAATGCCCTCCTTCGTTCCGGTCGAAGAATTGTTCGCTGGTCGCCACTTCGACGCGGAGATTGTGGTGTTGTGCGTGCGGTGGTAC
>VFZP01000143.1 GCA_016871115.1 Acidobacteriota bacterium | reverse complement strand
TTGCAAGAGAGCTGAAAGGGCTGGTTTTGTTTGTCACCCATTGGGTGCTGTCCTCCGCAGGGGTCTTCACTGCCTTCAAACCCTTATGGATATTAATGCGGACGAGCATCCGAGAGACTCGCACGCGCGGCTCAAAACGGAAATGTGGGATCGATGCGGACGAGCATCCGGGGGACCAGCGCGCATGCTGCAAAACGGGAATGTGGGATGATTGCGTTCAATGTTGACTCGAAGAAGAGCCATCTTGGCTCCTACCGGCGCGCTGCTGGGGGCCGCTGGCGCGCGATCCGCCAACCGCGCATACGGCACGATTTTCAACAACGACTCGAACAACATCCTTCACGCCAGTTCCGGACCCGGCACGTCCGTCGAAGAGTACAAACGGGCGCTGAACCAGATCCTCGACGCAAGACCGGGCATCTTCGCGCAGGATGTCGGCGACCCGGACACGGTCTACTACCGCACCCAAGTCGCTACGAACGCCGCCAAGTACGGCGCCGAGGTGGTCATGAAGGTATGGCCCAAGTCCGAGCCCGAGAAAGCGAATCGGGACTCCGCCGCGTTGAACAAACTCCTGGAACTCGGAACTGATCCCCTGGCGATCACCATCGAGGAGTGCCGCCGGAGAAACGTGCTGGCCGTGGCAAGCTATCGGATGAACGCCGAGGATTTCAAACGGGGCCAACTGGACCGGTCCGACTTCGGGCGCGCTCACAAGCACCTCGCGATCCCAGGCGCCAACTGTCTCGACTGGGCGCACCCGGAAGTGTACGCGCATCGCATGTCCATCTTCCGGGAAGTGGCTGACAACTACGACATCGACGGAATCGAGTTCGATTTCCGCCGATGGACCCACATGATTTCGGATCCGCTGAACAACCATCCGGTTCTCACCAGACTGGTTGCGGAGACCCGTCGGATGCTCGACGATGCATCCAGGCGCAAGAAGCGGAAGAACATGATCTTGGGCGTGCGCGTAGGACCGTCCATCGCCGATCCGCCGGGCTCCGAGTATGCTGGCGGCAACGTCAAGAACGACATCTCTTGCCGCGAACTCGGCCTGGACGTGAAAACGTGGATCGAGAACGAGTACGTCGACTACGTTTCGCCTTCGCTGTTCTGGCCCCGCTGGCCGGGCATCCCCAAGACCAGGGAGTTCGCCGCGTTGGCGAAGGGCCACCGCGTAGGAATCTATCCGACTCTATTCCCGATGCCCAAATGGCTGGACGAGGACCAAAGGCCGGACAAGGCCATCGAACCGGGCAACACGGAGCGGTTGAGGCGTTATAAGGATGAGCTCACGGCCGCCGCGCTTGCCATGTACGAGGATGGGGCCGATGGAATCAGCACTTTCAACTGGTATTTCCATCTCCACTTTAGCAAGATGCCGGTGCAGTGGCAGGCATACTATGGCTACGGAATGGGCGCCTCCGCGGTCCAGAAGCACGTCCTTTCCATCATGGGCAAACCTGAGGTTCTGCGGGACTACCGTAAGCGGGCCCGGTTCTTCTAGCCTCCGCGACAGGGCAGTCCCGCCGGGCTGTATCACTGCTCGTGTGGTATCCTTCCTCGCGATGCGCCGCAGAGACTTGTATACATTCGGAGCCGCGCTTTGGGCCCCTCCCGCGGAGGCGGCCCCGATCTCGGATGCCGGCTTCCGGCGGGAAGTGAAGGCGGCCAAGCCGTACCGGAAACCGCGAGGCATCCGCAACGGTTTCGACGGCAACCACATGAATCAGGTGATGGTGGTGGAGCGCTCGCCGGCGATTCGCGTGAAGCTCGAAATGGCGGGTAAGCCCCAGGCAGCGCAACTTCCCGACGGCACAGTCGTGGTGGCTGGCTTCATCGAACCGCCCGTGCACAAGGAGTCGCGCTGCACGCTGCAGTACTCCACCGATAACGGCGCCACATTCAGCGAACCTCGCGTACTCGAAATGGAAGGGAGGGCGAACGGCTTTCGCTGCTTGAAGGACGGCACTCTCTTATTGGGCCACGGCGGGGCCAGGCAAGGGATCAGCCGGTCGACCGACGGCGGAAAGACCTGGTCGACATTCTACATTCCGAGCGACATCGTTCCGGGGGACAAGGATCTTCGGCTGGGCGAGTGCCACGGGCCTGTCGAACTGGCCGATGGCACGCTGGCCGTACATTTGGCGCGAACGGTGGGCCACTACGAATGGGCAGCGTACCTGATCCGCTCGAAGGATGGCGGGCGGACCTGGGGAGATCAGACGCGCGTGCCCACCGAGACCGATTCCGATGAGATCAGCTATGAACGCCTTCCGAACGGGCGCATCCTCGGGATCACTCGCTCAAGCGCGGCGATCATCAAGCGTGATCACCTCGAGGATGTAGTGCCTGGCGGACGGGAAGCGATCCTCGGCTCGGAAGCCGGCGACGCGCCCTACAGTTTCTACTCAGACGACGGCGGCAGAAAGTGGTCGAAACCCAAGCCCACCGGTCTCGGGGTACTGCAGGCGGCGGGCGCATATCCGCTTCTGCTGCGCGACGGCCGCCTACTGCTGCTCTACGGCAACCGCTTCTTTCCCCACGGCACGCAGGCCGTGGCGAGCCGCGATGGAGGGCTCACATGGGATATCGATCACCCGATTCTGCTTTCCTGGCACAGTTGGTCCGGCTATTGCGGGCATCCCCGGTCGGTTCAACTGCGCGACGGAACGATCCTCACCGGTTACTACACTCACCGCATCGACACCGACGGGGACGGTCCGGCAGATACGGCGCGCAACGCGCCCACCCCGCGGCACAATCGTGAGTGTACAGGTGAAGTGGTCCGGTGGCGCGTTCCGGACAACTGGCCCCCTCGCCGGCGCGGATGAGGAACATACAATGCGATCGAATGCTTTGTTGGCCCTTCACTTCGCGGCATTCTCGCTTCTGGCCGAGCCCATAACCATTCGCAACTCAAGCCGCCCTGGAATCGCTTCGATCGACGCGGAGCGAATCCCGGTTGGCGTCATCGGCGACTACAAGGCGTGCATCGCCCAGTCGCCGTCCGGCGAGCTTTTGCTGGTGGCATTTCACCAATACCAGTTGCCCAAGAAGAAGTACTACGAAGACATGTTGCTGTTCCGGTCACAAGACGGCGGCAAGACGTGGTCGAAGCCGGAGACGCTCGGCCTGCTCGGACGTGAGCCATATCTTACGATTCTCGGCGACGGCACGATTTTCATAACAGTCCATCTGTTAGCCAACGATGTCCGCAACAAGGATGGATACACATACAGCTTTGTGCACCGCTCCGGCGATGGCGGCAGAACGTGGACAACCACGCGCATCGGGCCCGAGGGATTCGCGACTCCAGCGGAAACGCAGATCACGCGAAATGTTCTGGAACTCGCCGATGGATCGCTGGTGCTTGGAGCCTCTGACAATCGCGGAACGGACTACCTCTGGAGATCACGCGATCGCGGGCGCACTTGGAACAAGGCGGGCAAGGCCAAAGCCCTCGACTTCGAAAGTAAGTACCATTTCTTCGGCGAAGCGCAGTTGTACCGGCACAAGAGCGGAAAGCTGCTCGGCTTGATTCGCGTCGACAGCAAGGAGTTCCCGATTCCGAACAAGCAACTCGGTTCGTGGATGAAGGGCTTCAACGACAACCAGGATCACCTTCTTCTCTACGAATCCTCCGATCAGGGCAAAACGTTCCGGCGGCTCAGCCACTTCACGGACTATGGCGAGATCTATCCATCGGTGATCCGCCTGCACGATGGGCGCCTGCTCATGACGTTCACTGTGCGGTCCATGAAACCTCCGCTGGGCGTGCACGCCGTGCTAGGGCGCGAGACCGCGGCAGGAATCGAGTTCGACTTCGACCAGGACCGGTTCGTCATCGACGCCAAGACGCCCTCCGACAAGCCAAGCGGGGGAGGGTTTGGCCGTACCGTGCAGTTGAAGGACGGAACCCTGGTAACGAGCTTGTCGTGGCGCGGAAGCGATGGCGAGACGCGCCTCGAAGTGGTTCGCTGGAAGCTGCCGTGAGAGGCGGGGACGGAGGCCACGGAGCGATCGCGCGCCATTGAGCGCGGGGTTTGCCCCCGGCTCGAAATCATGTCACACTGACGGCGTACAGCAAAGTATACAAATGCCGAGGAGGTTCGAAGTGAGAAACGTGATTCGTGTCGCTATTGCTCTCTTTGCCGGGTTGGGCGCAACCGGTCAGACCATCCAGGGCGATTTGACGGGTACGGTCCGCGACCCCTCGGGCGCGCCAGTTCCGGGCGTGAAGGTGACGGTTGTCAACGAGACCAACGGCGCCACTCGCATCCTCAACACTGGCGACAGCGGCGACTACCGCGCGATAGGATTCTTCGTCGGGTCATACCGGGTGGAGTTCGAGAAGACAGGATTCAAGAAGAAGGCGGTTCCCGGAGTGCGGGTGGAACCGGCTACGCTGCGCCGCGTGGATGTCGACATGCAAGTGGGCGACTTAGCGGAGTCAGTAGAGGTACGGGGCGACGCCGCGCCGGTGGTACAAACGGAAGGGACGACCATCAACTACGGTCTGCCGCGAGTCGCGCTGGACCGCAAACTGTCCGACAATACGCGATCCGGGTGGGCCATGGACGTACTGATGTGGTCGCCGGGATCGGCTGGTGGACGCAATGGGCTCTTCCTCTACGGCGGCAATAGCGGAGGCGTTACCGAAGTGAGCATGGAAGGGGCGCAGCAGTCGATCTCGCTGTTCACGCCGCCCACCGCGCAAGAGGAACTTACTGTCATCAGCGGCAACGCGCCGGCCGAGTTTGCGCGCGCCACCAACGTCAACGTAACTTTCAAGAGCGGCACTAACGAGCTGCACGGCGACTACACCGTTACCCTGGCGAACCCGTGTTTGAACGCGGTCCACACGCCGTTTTTCCGGGGCGCCCGGGCGCCGTGCTTCCCGCAGTGGCGGCACAACTTCGGCGTAGGCGGCCCGACGTGGCTCCCGAAGATCTACAACGGGAAAAACAAGACCTTCTAATATTTCAACTACAGCCGTCCAAGGCCCTCCGACATCGTAGGCAACTTCGTCAAGACGGTTCCCACCGCGCGGATGCGCCAGGGCGACTACACCGCGTTTCCGCAGAAGCCGCGTGATCCGGTCAACGGGCAGCCCTTTCCGAACGCGGTGATTCCCGCCAACCGCATCAGCCCGGTGGCTATGAATGTGATGAGAGATTTTTACAGCACTTACAGCTACATTGGCGATCCGAACAGCGTGGTGAACAACGCCGCCTTCACCGATTCGTTCCGTAGCGACGAGAAGCGTTGGGTTTTGAAATTCGATCAAAACATCGGGACCAGAAACTTCCTCGCGTTTACATATCAGGGACAGCGGCGTCTGGGCGCGCAGAGCACACAGGTGAGCGCGGGCAATCAATGGGACGCGCCCTACTCTCAGACTTTCCCCGAGAACCGTTGGATCCTCGCCGACACGCACACCTTCGGTCCGGCAATCGTGAATCAGGCGCGATTCTCGGTGACGCGCATCCTATCGACGCTTACTCCCCGCCTGCGCGCGACGCCGGGCAAGGTCACCGGTTCGGAACCAGAAGCGGTTGGCGCCGACATCCTGCAGCGATGGGGCATTCAAGGTGTTCCCATCACCGCGCTTCGAGGCTATCCGAATCTGAGCATCACGAACTGGCAGTCGGGCGTGATTCAGCAATCCTTCAACGCGGACACGCGGTATCAGTTCAGCGACACCGTGAACTACATCCGCGGGGCGCACGCTTTCAAGACGGGCTTTTCGTTCATCAAAATTCTTGAGGACAGTCTGTTCAACCCCGGATTCGGAACATTCGGATTCGACGGGCGTTTCGCCGGCGAACCCTTCGCCGATTTCCTGCTGGGACTTCCCGGCACGTTTTCGCGGACCACGCCGCGCCCCACCATCGCACGGCGTGGATTCGAATGGGGAGGATTCTTCCAGGACGACTGGAAGGTCACGCCCAAGCTGACCCTGAACCTCGGCGTCCGCTGGACCCGCTTCGAGGCATCGCGTGACAAGAACGGACTCTTCTTCAACTTCGATCTGCCTACGGGCCGAATCGTGGTGCCTGACCAGAAGGCGGTATCGAACGTCAGCCCCTTCTGGAACCCGGCGGCTCCGGTGGTCACCGCCGATGCAGCGAACTATCCATCTAACCTGGCCAAGTCGAACTCTCGCTTCCTGCCGCGATTCGGTTTCGCCTACCGGCCCACAGGCAGTGGATCGTTCGTCTTCCGAGGCGGCTACGGAGTCTACACCGGACTGTTCCGATGGGCCGCGCTGCAGACCGGCGGACCGTTCGCCGTGACCGACGCGTTCCTCAACCCTGCCGTGCCAGCCGCCGGCGGCGTGCCTCAGTTCGCCTTCCCCGCTCCGTTTCCCGCAGTCACCCGAGTGGCGGGCGTCGCCACCGGAAACAGCGTGAGCACGGATTTCCGCCCCGAGTATGTCCAGCAGTGGAACCTCACGGTGGAGAAAGCGGTCTTCCGCGATTGGGGCGCGCGCATTTCCTACATCGGTAACGTCAGCCGGCAACTCGGCCTGCAGTACAACGCCAACACGCCGCGTCTGAGCACGGAAGCATTCAGTCAAAACAGGCGCCCTTTCCCGGCGTTCCAGAACATCACGCGAATCGAGAATGGCGGCTTTGACAAGTACAACGCGCTCCAGGCGGCTTTGACGCATCGGTGGAAGAATGGCCTGTATCTACAGGTCTACTACGCTGAACAGCGCTCTTCCAACGACCTGGGAAATGGAACCAACACCTCGCGCGACACCGCCCCCGCCACCACCATCGACTATGCCTACGATCGCGCCCGAGACAGCGCGCGCAGCAGTTTCTGGCCGTACCACGATTTCCTGATCAATACCGTGTACGACCTGCCGTTCGGAACCAAGCGCAAGTTCGGCTCATCGTGGAAGGATCGAGGCGCGGCGGGCAAAATACTGAATGGCGTCGCCGGCGGATGGAGCTTCTCAGGTGTCTTCAACTGGCATTCCGGAAACTTCGCCACGCCCGTCTACAACGGCGTGGACCCGGGCGGAATCGGGCAGTTCACTGGCCGGCCGGACCTGACTCCGGGATGCAATCCCAACAAACGATTCAGCCCCCTCTACAGCACCGGCGTATGGTGGGATCCTTCGTGCTTCACGGTTCCGCGCGCGGGCACGATTGGCAATGCGCCGAACAATGTCCTGGAGGGTCCGGGAATGTGGGTGCTCACCACCAATCCCTATAAGGACTTCGCCTTCGGCAGTGAGCGTTACAAACTAAGATTCGGCGCCCAGATGTACAATTTGCTGAATCACGCCGTCTACGATATTGCCGCGACCGGCGATTTCCGCAACCCCAACGGCCCGCGATTGGTGGACGGTGTCTTCGTGCGGCGCGGAACAGAGGGTAATCGTGGGCGTCAGATCATCCTGATGGCGGCTTTCCTGTTCTAATTTAGCTGGCTCACAATGGGGCGAATGAGACTGCTGCCGGCCCCGTGCTGGATGCTCACCGCTAACACGTCCGCCATCGGAGCCGTTCGGCAGCGCCGCCGCGTCGCGGTTACGGCCACGCCCCGGGCAATCGTAGCTAAACTGATCTTCTAAATGACATTGCTTTCGCGCCGCCAATTGCTAGCCGGACTGCCGGCGCTCGCCTGGTCGCGGCACTCCGCCGCGAGGCCCAACATCGTCGTGTTCGTCTCCGACGATCACGGCCTACTTGACTCTTCCGTCTATGGCTCGCCCGACGCCATCACGCCGAACATGCAGAGCGTCGCGCAGGAAGGAATGGTCTTCAACCGCGCCTTCGTCGCATCACCCAGTTGCGCGCCCAGCCGCGCGGCCCTGCTCACCGGACTCTACCCCGCGCACAATGGCGCTGAGGCCAACCACACCAAACCGCGCGCCGAACTGCGCAAGCTGCCCGCCTACCTCAAGGAACTCGGCTACGAAACCGCCGCGTTCGGCAAGGTCTCGCACTACCGCTACACCGCTGACTACGGGTTCGACACCTTCGCCAACGACACGTTCCACCATCCCGCCGCCGTCTCCTCGGCGCTCGAGTTCCTCGCCCAGCGTGACTCCACCAAGCCGCTCGCGCTCTTTGTCGGCTCCAACTGGCCGCATGTCCCCTGGCCGGCAAACCATGCCCCGTTCGATCCTGCCAGTGTTCGACTCCCGGCGAAGTCCGTTGCCACGCCTGAGTCGCGCACAGCTCGCGCGCAGTATCTGGCTGCTATCTCCAACATGGATACCGAATTCGGCAAGGTCTACGATGCCGCTCGCGCCAAATTTGGCACGAACTTCGTCTTCCTCCACACCAGCGACCACGGCGCACAATGGCCCTTCGGCAAGTGGAATCTCCACGACACGGGCATTCGCCCGCCGCTGCTCGTCACATGGCCCGGCGTCATCCGCGCCGGCCGGCGCACCGATGCGCTTGTCCAATGGATCGATATTCTGCCCACGCTGGTCGACCTCGCCGGCGGCGCCGCGCCGCAAGGTCTCGACGGCCGCTCGTTCGCACCGGTCCTTCGGGGCCGCGCGAAGGAACACCGGCGCGAAATCTTCACCACGCACACAGGTGACGGCGATTGGAATGTTTTCCCCGTTCGCAGCATCCGCACGGCGGAGTGGAAGTACATCCGCAATCTTCACCCCGAGCTCCAGCACTCCACTCACACCAACCGGGACGGCGCCGCCGCCGGCCTGAAGTACTGGCAATCCTGGGAGCACGCCGCCGAGACAGACCCCCGAGCCCGCGCCACAGTGGAAGCCTTCAAACGCCGGCCAGCGGAAGAATTGTACGACCTGCGCCGGGACCCCGGCGAACTGGTGAACCTTGCCGCTGACCCGCGCCACGCCCGCGCGCTCACACAACTCCGCGGCCGCCTCGACGCTTGGATGAAACAGACGGGGGACTCGCAACAACTGAAGGGCAAGCCACTGCTCAGGGATGCCGAAGCGACGCTCCTGCGTAAGTAGGTCTTCGACCTACTCGAACCCGCGACTTCCTTCCGGCAAGCCTTCCACACTCGTCACCGTATTGCCGGCGAGGCGTACTGTGAACGCGCCATCCTCACTTACGCCAATAAGCAGATTGGCCTCGTCCTTCTTGAACTCCGTCTTGGTCCACTTCTTCTTCAGCACATGCTTGTAGGCCCCAAAGAAGCTTGCGGCGCTCTTGGCGTCGGCCCATTGCGAGCCGTAAGCAAGCGCGACGCGCCCTGAGTCGTTGCGCTGCTCCCAGAGTTGGAACGAGCCAGCGCGCCATTGCTCGGCGAGTAACTGCAGTTCAGGATGATACTGGCGGAACAGAATCTGATGGTCGAACTCGCCCATCGAACCCTGCATCAGTCTCTTCCATTCCTTGTCGTCCGCCAGGACGGGCAGCTTCACCGTGACCGCCGGCGTCTTGGCGAAATAAATCTCCGGATGCAGGATCTCGCGCGTCGACAGCGGCGCGCGCCGGAACACCTCTTTGAAACCGTCCTTGCCAAGCTTGGAAACCACCTCATGTTGGAACCGCAGGCCCTGCGCATAGGGAAACATGAGCGATTCCTTCATATACAGCGGCACACTTTGCAGCACTGGAAACGCCGAGGCGCCCGCGCCGGCCATGCTCGACATCATCTTCACGATGGCGTCCGATTGTAGGAGGGACTGGCCCATCTTCTGTGCCATGAACTCGGACATCAGCCAGGTGGCCTGGCCTTCCATGACGGCCATGCGCGCGAGCGACCCATCGTCGCTGCCGTTCGATTTCTTGACGAACTTTTCTAGCGAGAAATGCTGGTCGGCGAGCGCGTGCGCCAGTTCGTGCACCAACGCCATGTCTTGCATCATGCCTGGCGAGTCGCCCTGGAGCAGCACCATCTGCCGCTTGCGGTAGTCATAGAACGCCGCGGCCTGCTCGGTCATCAAGTCAATTGTGGTCTTCTTGAGGTCGAATGACGGCGGGGCGAAGCCGAGTTTCTTCATCGCCAGTTCTTCCTGGCGAATCTCTTCCGGCTTCACCACCTCGGCGATGCGTGCTTCGAAATAGCTCTTGAGCTTTTCGCGCGGCATGGTGATCTGCGCCACTGGCCGCAAAACAGCAAGGCCCGTGATCTCGGCCAGCTTCTTCAGAATCGCATCGTTCTCCGGCTGCGCCGGCGCAATGGCGGCGGTGATGGCGAGCAACAGCGGAAGAGTGAAACGGACGGATAAGTTCATGTATGATCCAACATCGCGCCGGCCCGCTCAAAGCGAATCCACACTGCCGCCGCGCATAAACTCAGCATAGCGCCTGCCAGCACTGTGGGCCGAATACCCAGATACTTCCCGCCCAGCCCGGCCGCCAGATTGCCCAGTGGCAACATACCGACGACGGTCATCGCGTAGAGCGACATGATGCGACCGCGATAGCCGTCGTCAAGCGACGCCTGCACCAGACTGTTGACCGCCGCCAGCAATCGGAAGATCGCAAAGCCGCCGAGCACCTGCACGGCCAGCGAAACATAGAAGGAAGGCGACAGCGCATAGCCGGTCAACGTGCCAGCCGCCAGCAGCGCGCTGTGGCGCACCACGGCTGGGAGATTGGCGTGATTGGCGCTGCGTGCGAGTGCGAGCGTGCCGGCCACGGCCCCAACCCCAGCGCGCCCACCAGGAGCCCCAAGCCTTGTGGCCACGATGAAAAACCTGGTCAGCGAAGATAGGCGCCAGTACGGACGCGAGCGTGGTGGCGAGGTTGGCAAGAGCAGTCACCATCAGCAGCGCGCGCACCCGCCGATGCGCCCAGGCGTATTGAAAGCCACCGACGAGATGCCGTAGCGCAGACCCGGTGGCGGGCGTGCGTTCCGGCTCAATCCCGCGCATGGCCAACAGCGCCGCGAGCACCACCACGTAGCTGGCCGCGTTGATCAAGAAGCACGCCGTCTCGCCAAACACCGCCACACAGAAGCCGCCCACTGACGGGCCGACAATGCGCGCAGCGTTGAAGCTCATCGAGTTCAGCGCGGGGGAGTGCAAACTTCAGGATAGGCCAAACTGGCGGAGGTGATGATCGAGGTGCCGCCACATCAGCACGCCGGCCGAGTGGGACGATAGCCTGCCGAGGGCAGGATGCTCGGACCAGGGCCCGGCGTCTCCGCGTGCGCCCGCGGCCTCCACCACGCGTTTGAGCGCCGCCTGGTCCGCGCTCCAATCGCCCGCGTAGGGCGGCATGATCAGTTCGGGGGCAGTTGGCACGCCTTGCGGCCACGGCAATACATGAATGATGAGATAGCGCAGCGGCGCCCAGCGAAACGGGCCTACCTTGGGCGCCACGGCCTTTTCCCCCAGCATCATTTCCAGGGCCGCCGTGCAGTGGCCCATCATTTGGCCGGCGCTCATCTTGCCCCATTGCGGCTTGGCGTCGGGCCGCAGGCGCAAGAAGCGATCAAGCAGATTGGCGCGTGTCGTGGCATCGAAAATAGTAGGCATGTGCAAAAGGATATAAAATCTCGGAATGAACTCCAACCGCCGATCATGGATGCAGGGCCTGGCCGCCGCGGCCGCCGCCAGCGCTGCGGCTGCTCCCGCTCCCCCGCCGCCTGGGAACACGCCCGATGTGTACGCGCGATTGGGCATTCGTCCGGTGATCAATTTCCAGGGCACGATGACCACAATCGGCGCATCGAAGATGCCGCCCGAGGTGAACGCGGCGATGGCTGAAGCGTCGCGGCACTTTGTCTTCCTTGAGGAAGTTCGCACCAAGGTGGGTGCCCGCGTTGCGCAACTCGCCGGGACCGAAGCAGCGCTGGTGACGTCTGGCGCGGCCGGCGCGATTGCGCTCGGCACCTATGCCTGCCTCACCGGGAAAGACAACGCCAAGGTGCGGCAACTGCCGGATCTCACGGGCATGAAGACCGAGGCGATCATCCAGAAACGTCACCGCAACGGCTACGATCACGCCGTGCGCAGCGCGGGCTTGAAGATCATCGAAGTGGAGACACGCGAGCAACTGGCGAACGCGCTCAGCCCGCGCACCGCTCTCCTTTACTATCTCGGCGGCACCAGTCACGACTGGGAATGGGAGACGCCGATCCCGCTGGAGGCGTGCCTGGAATTATGCAAGAAGGCGCAAGTGCCCGTGCTGGTGGACGCGGCCAACATGCTGCCTCCGTGGGGCAATATTCCGAAACTTGCCGCGACGGGAGTGGACCTGCTGGCCGTGAGCGGCGGCAAACACATCCGCGGGCCGCAAAGCTCCGGCATCCTCGCCGGCCGGCGCGACCTGATTGAAGCCGCGTGGCTCAACTCCAGCCCGCACTCGGACTCGCAGGGCCGCGCGATGAAGGTGAACCGCGAAGAGATGATCGCACTGCTGGCAGCGATCGAGCGCTACGCCAGGCTCGACTTCGACGCGTTGGACCGGCAGTGCGCGCAGCAGGCTGACTATCTCATCGCTGAGTTCCGCAAGCTGAAGCTGCGGGCCGAAAAACTCCCGTTCGACCGCACGCGCCGCGTGCACCGCGTAAAAGTGACGTGGGATGAAAAGAAAACCGGGATCACCACGGCGGACGTGGAGCACCGCCTGCGCGACGGCGAACCGCGCATCGTAGTGCTGCGAGCCTCAGGCGGCCAGGGCCTCGAGTTCACCGTTTTCATGAACGACGCCGGCGACGAACAGATTGCCGCCGGGCGAATGGGCGAAATCTTTACGCCTTAATCGGCGTGGAAGACTTCGTCCATGCGCGCCCACCACTCGCCGGGCTTGCGCGTGGGAACGGGTTCCTGCATGGGCTCCATGATGTCCCACCATTTGCGCATGGCCTCGCTGGCCGCCATTTTTTTCATGTCGGCGTCGAAGTCCGCGCCGTGGTATTCGAAGTAGGCAAACAGCGTGTGGTCTTTGAGGAAGATGGAGTAGTTACGGATCTGGCAGTCGCGAATCAGCGCCAGCACATCGGGCCAGACGGCTTTGTGATATTCGATGTAGGAGTCCTGGTATTCCGGCCGCACGCGCAACACGAGTCCATAACGGGCCATCAGGATTTATTCAACCACACAGGGGTGAGGGTGCATTAGTCATCTTGATTCTGGCGGCGGCGTTGGCCGAGGCCGTGCCGTTTTCGCACAAACTGCACGTCGGCTTGAAGGTCGATTGCGTGACGTGTCACGCCCGAGTCTTGCGGAGCACCAAGGCCGCCGACAACAACCTGCCCGCGGCGGCCGTGTGCGCGCGCTGCCACACGGGCGCGAATGAAAAGCAGGTGAAGGCGCAGCCCTCGCCCACCCGCGTGGCAATCTTCAACCATGCTCTGCATCTCAAACTCGGCAACGCCGCTCCGGTGATTGCCGCGGCCATCGACGGCAAGACCTATCACCTGTCCTCACCCGGAGCGCACCCGCTCGCCAAGATCCGCGCATACCTCGCCGCCGCCGGCGGCAATGCGTGCGTGGCGTGCCATCGGGGCGTCGAAGATAACGAAGCCGTGGCGCACAGTCTATTTCCGCAGATGGCCGACTGCCTGGTGTGTCATCCGCAGATCGAAGCACCGTTTTCCTGCGAGCTGTGCCACCGCGCGGGTGAGGCGTTCTTGAAGCCGGCGAGCCACCCGCCGAATTATGTGGATGTGCATTCGTCCGGCAAGGCAAACCTCGACAAGCCTTCGTGCGTGATTTGCCACGGACAACGCTTTCAGTGCAAGGGCTGCCACTGAGGCCACGAGCCCAGCGACCCAAGATACTGGGCACGTGATAGCGGGCAGGCGCGGATGCGGCCAGACTCAGCGCTTCGCCCGGCTCGCCCCGGCAGTTCAGCGCGAGACGCCCGTCACCGTGATGATCATCAAGAGACTAGCCCAATAGTTTGCCGCGCACTTCCAGGCTCTTTGCGCACTTCGGCCACGATGCGCCCCGAATCTTGTTCCGCCGGGCAGGAGTCAGAGCCACGCCCTGATTGTAGAGTTAATCCCCTTGAAACCAGGGGCGAGCCTGCGGCGTCCAAGCCGACAAGTAGAAAGGAAGCGCAGAGAGCAATGCATGTGAGAACGGGATCT
>VFZP01000142.1 GCA_016871115.1 Acidobacteriota bacterium | reverse complement strand
GGCGGCGACGAGTCAACACTGCGGGTGCCGCTTGAAACCGTGGCCGCACAGTTGGGGCTCGGCGTGCAGAACGATCTGGAGCCGGCGCGCAACCGATTCATCCGCAGCGACCAGTACAGCTTCATTAAGCGTGGCGTGCCGGCGCTAGCGTTGAAGGTGGGCTACGATCCGAACACACCCGAAGCCGCGCTGCAAAAGGAGTGGACTGCCAAGCGCTACCACGCGCTGGCGGACGATCTACAACAGCCGGTGGATCGCGACGCGGCGGTGACGTTCAATCGGCTCATCCGCGAGCTGGCGCGCGAGCTGGCGAACAGCCGCGCGCGGCCGGAGTGGCGCGCCGAGAGCTTCTTCCGCCGCTTCACCAGCGCTGCCGCGCAGAAATAGCGCGCGTGCGATAGAGTAGGCTCTATCGATGCGGCTCTACTTTCTTTTGCCTGCCGTCGCAGCCTTGTTGAGCGCGGCAGAATACCCTGAACCAGTGCGCGCGATCGTGTGGGCGAATTGCGTGGCTTGCCACAGCGGCACGGCGGCACAGGGCGGGCTCGATCTCTCCACGGCTGCGCGGGCGCTGCAAGGCGGCAAAACGGGCGCGGCGTTCACACCCGGATCGGCCGAAGCGAGCCTGATGGTGGCGAAGATGGTTTCCGGGCTCATGCCGCCGGGGCCGAAGAAACTCACCGGCGAGCAGATTGCGACAGTGCGCGCGTGGATTGACGCAGAGAAGCCGTTGCGCGCCGGCGTGACCGAAGCGGACGTGGTGCCAATCTTTCAAATGCGCTGTGTGACTTGCCACGGCAAGCGTAAACAGGAAGGCGGTCTCGATCTGCGGATGCAGGCGAGCCGGCTGAAGGGCGGCAAGTCAGGGCCGGCGCTCGTCGCGGGCAAGCCCGAAGAGAGCCTGGCGATGAAGCGCATCAAGGCGGGCGACATGCCCCCGCCCAAGCTGTTGTTCACGGCCTTCGTACGCCCGCCGTCGTCCGAAGAAGTGGAGACGCTCGAAGCCTGGATCGGCGCGGGTATGCCACCGGCCGCGCCCACGCCGCCGGTGGAGGAAACGTTCAGCGCAGCGCAGCGGCGATGGTGGTCGTTCCAGCCGCTGCAGCGCGCCGCTGTGCCATCCATCGCGCCGCATCCGATCGACGCGTTTCTGCTAAAGTCACTGCGCGCGAAGAGTCTCGGCTTTGCTCCGCCCGCCAACCGTCTCGCCTTGATGCGCCGTGTGGTGTTGGATCTGACCGGGCTCATTCCCACAGCGCAACAGGTCGCGGCCTATCGTGCCGACACGCGTCCCGATGCCTACGAGCGGCTGGTGGACTCGCTGTTGGCGACGCCTGCGTACGCCGAGCGCTGGGCCAAGATCTGGCTGGACCTCGCCGGCTATGCGGACTCAGAAGGCATCATTCACGAAGACAAGCTGCGCCCGCAGGCGTGGCGTTATCGCGATGCGGTGATTCGCGCAATCGAACGTGATCAGCCGTACGACCAGTTCATCACCGAGCAACTCGCGGGCGATGAGTTGAGCGACTACCGGAAGCTCGCCAGCCCGACGCAGCACGACCTCGACCGTGTGGCCGCCACCGGCTTTCTGCGCATGGCGCCCGATGGCACCTACTCACCGGCCAATGGTTCCGTGGCCGAACGCATGAACGTGATTGCCGACGAAATCGAAATCTTCAGTTCGGCTGTGCTGGGCTTGACGGTGGGTTGCGCGCGTTGCCACAACCATAAGTACGACCCGATTCCGCAGCGAGACTACTACCGGCTCAGCGCGATTCTCCAAACCTCGTTCGACCCGTATGACTGGGTGAAGCCCACGGAACGTAACGCGGATCTAGCGCTCGCCGATGAACGCGAGGTGGCGGCGAAACACAACTCGCCCATTGAGGCAGAGATCAAGAAGCTGGAAGCCGCGCTCGAGATCATTCCGAACAAAGACGGCGACAAGGTGCCGCCGGAAGCAGCCAGACTCCGCAAGGCGATTGCGGATGCAAAGGCGAAGCTGAATCCCAAGCCTGAGATTCGAGCCCTCTACGATATGGGCGGCGAACCATCGCCGGTGTTTCTGCTCAAGCGAGGCGAAGCGCAGCAACTGGGCGAGCGGCTGGAGCCGGACACACTGGCGGTGTTGAAACGCGCGGACCTGCAGCCATACGCCGCCACTGCGCCCTTTGAAGGCACCAGCGGCCGGCGGCTCGGGCTGGCGCGCTGGCTCACGCAGCCGCAGCATCCGCTTACCGCGCGCGTAATGGTGAACCGGCTGTGGAAGCATCATTTCGGGCGCGGCATCGTGGAGACCGCTTCCAACTTCGGCAAGACCGGCGCCACGCCCACGCACCCGGAGTTGCTGGACTGGCTCGCGGCGGAATTCGTACGCACCGGCTGGAGCATGAAGGCGATGCACAAGCTGATGGTGACTTCAATGGCGTACCGGCAATCGTCGCCGGCGCCAGCCACCGCGCTCACGGCGGACCCCGAGAACAAGCTGCTCTCGCGCATGCCGCTGCGCCGCATGGACGCCGAGCAGCTGCATGACTCGATGCTGCTAGCCACCGCGCGCCTTTCGCCCGAACGCTTCGGCGCTCCGGTGCCTGTGGAGACGCGGCCATCGGGCGAGATTGTCGAGAAGGCCTCGAAAGACCAGTGGCGGCGCGGCATCTATCTACTGCAGCGCCGCACGACTCCGGTGACGATGCTCGAAGCCTTCGACCTGCCGCGCATGTCGCCGAATTGCACCGAGCGCGCGCAGTCCGCCGTTTCAACGCAAGCGCTCGAAATGCGCAACAGCGCGGTGGTGATTGAACACGCGCGCTACCTCGCCGGCCGGCTCATCGACGAATTCGGCGCGGACACCGTACGCATGGTCGAGCAGGTTTACCTGCGAGCGCTCTCGCGTCCGCCCTCCGCGCAAGAGACCGCGCGCGGCGAAGCGGCGATCGCCAAACTCGATCGCACCTGGCGCGCGCATCTTGACGAGCAGAAGTCCACCGCCCCGCACGCGGCCACAGCGCGCTGGCATGCGGTGGGCGACTTTGTCCACGCCATTCTCAGTTCGGCGGAGTTTATCTATGTCGACTAACCGCACCACGCGGCGCAGCTTCTTCCAGCGCATGATGGACGGCGTGCACGGCGCGGCGCTCGCATCACTCCTGCAGGCCGACCGCGCGTCCGCCGCTGCCGCCTATGACCTCACGCCCAAGCGCCCGCACTTTGAGCCGAAGGCCAAGTCCGTCATTCATCTCTTTATGAACGGCGGCCCCAGCCAGGTGGACCTGTTCGACCCCAAGCCCGCGCTCAAGAAGCATGCCGGCTCAGCGCCCAGCCGCGACATCGTCAATCAAATTGAGTTCGCCGACCAGGTGGGCGTGATGATGCCGTCGCCATTTGAATTCAAGCGCTACGGGCAATGCGGCATGGAGATGACGGAGTTGATGCCGCATCTCGGCTCGGTGGCCGACGAGGTGGCGTTCATCCGTTCCACGTACGGTGAGCATTTCAATCACGAGCCATCCCTGTATCTCATGCACTCAGGGCGCACGCTGCCCGGACGCCCGTCGCTGGGCGCGTGGGTCACCTACGGCCTGGGCTCGGAGAATCAGAATCTGCCGGCGTATGTGGTGTTGGACGATCCGAAGGGCCTGCCCATCAACCTCACGCAGAACTGGCAGTCCGGCTGGCTGCCGCCGATCTATCAGGGCACGCGGTTCCGATCCGAGGGGCTGCCGTTGTTGAATCTCAGGCCGCCGGAGGAGTTGCCGTCGCCGCTGGTGGAGGCGCAACGCGAGTTGCTTCGTGAACTCGACGCCGCGCACTTGGCGCAACGTCCCATGCACGCGGGTGATCTTGAGGCGCGTGTCGCCAGCTACGAACTGGCCGCACGCATGCAACTGTCCGCCACCGATGCGCTGGACCTGACGCAGGAAACCGAAGCCACGCGTGAGATGTACGGGCTAAACGAAGAAGCGACGCAATCTTACGGCCGGCGTTGCCTGATGGCCCGGCGGCTGGTGGAGCGCGGCGTGCGCTTCGTGCAACTGTTCATCGAAGGGCAGATCTGGGATACGCACTCGAACCTCGAGAAAGACCTGCGTTACTGCTGCGCGAAAACCGACAAGCCGATCGGCGCGCTGATCCGCGATCTGAAGCAGCGCGGGCTACTGGGCTCCACCCTCATCCTCTACAGCGGCGAATTCGGACGCATGCCCATCTCGCAGCTTCGAGCGGGCGGCGCGGCGGGGCGCGATCATGGTCCGGGTGGGTTCACCACCTGGATGGCGGGCGCCGGTATCAAGGGCGGCACGATTCACGGCGCCACCGATGAGATCGGACACAAGGCCGTCGAGAATCGCGTGAGTGTACATGATTTCCACGCGACCATGCTGCACTTGCTGGGCTTGCGTTTCCGCGATCTGGCCTTCACGCGGCACAGCCTGTCTGAGCGGCTGACGGATCAGTACCCGGCGCGCGTGGTGCGGGAGATTCTCGCGTAGTCGTCCCAGTAGAGGCGCTGCACGCCGGCGGAGCCTGCGGCCAGCGCGTGGCGCGCGATGGCGCGCCCGAGAACTCCCACTTTCACACCGCGATACTTGCGCAGCGGCCCTGCCAGCAGCGGAGTGAGCAGCGGCCAGACTTTCAACAGAATCCCTTGCAACAAGCCGTAGCGATTGGTGGGCGTGAGGATCATTGAAGGATGAAAGATGCCGAGCCGCCGGAAGCCCAATGACTCGAGGCCCTGTTCCAGTTCGCCTTTCACGCGCAGGTACCACGAGGGCGATCTGGCGTCCGCCCCCACGGAACTCAACAGGTGAAAATCTTCCACACCCGCTGCCTTGCAAGCGGACGCGAACGCCAGCACCGCGGTATTGTCCACGCGAATGTACTCGTTGCGGCCTTGCTTGGACGGCTCGCCGGCACCCAACGTCCAGATGGCGACGCGATGGGCCGGACAGCGTGAGCTGCGCGCCGGAGGCCCGCAATTCATGCACCACTCAACCTCCGGCAGCGCCCGACGCGCCCATCATCACAATTGACACAGCAGCTTCTTTGTATCATGCAACTTGGATCTGCCGATGAAAACCTTTCTGGGCGCGATTGCGCTCGCACCGTTCCTGGCCGCCGCCGCGGACATTCCCCGCACGTGGACTGACGACGCGGTGGCGGCGCTCGAAGTGCCGCTCGCCAAGCCGCGCTATTCGCCCGTCCACATCTCCGAACGCGACTACTATCGAATCCCCGAACGCACCATCTACAAGAGCTATCGAGTTCACCATCCGCAGCGCGAACCCGCCGGGTACATGGATTGGCTCAAGCAGCAGGAACCGCAAATTGCTTTCGATGCGCGTAAGCTCGACACGCCTGCCGAGTGGATCGCCGCCGGTGAACTCGTCTTCAACTCGCCGCTGTCTTTCGGTCCCGTCTTCTTCGGCGCGGCCGAAGTGCGCGACCCCGCCTTCTATGAACAGACGAAGATGCCCGTGGCCAAGGACGGCACGATTCCCTTTGCGCGCTGGGTGATCCGCGAAAAAGGCAAAGTGGAACTCGGGTCCATGGGCTGCAACACCTGCCACACGCGCGTGATGCCGGATGGCACGGTGGCACCCGGCGCGCAGGGCAACAACCCGGGCGACAGGCAGGGCGCATGGATGCTGCGGCGCGCCGCGAAGTTTGCGCCGCCCGCCCAGTTGCTGAAGACCGTGCGCACGTTCGCGCTGCAGTTTGAAGTGCCCGGGCTCACGGACGATCCCAACCGCCGCGGGCAGACGCTGACGCTTGAAGAATTCATCACGGCGGGCGAAGCGATTCCAGCAGGCGTGACCGCGCGCAGCCACACCAGCATGTTGCTACCGCCGCAGATTCCCGACATCATCGGCGTGAGCGAGCGGCGTTTTCTCGATCACACGGGCCTCGTGCGCCACAACGGCATGGCGGATCTGATGCGCTACACCACGCTGGTGCAGGACATGATTGGCCTCGCGCGTTATGGCGATGGCGCGCCCCCGCCGCCGCGCAAAGGCGCACGCTACAGCGACGCACAACTCTACGCGCTGGCGCAGTATGTCTACTCACTTCAACCGCCGCCGAATCCGCACGCGTTTGACCGCACGGCAGCGCGCGGCAAGGCCGTGTTTGAAAAAGCCCGCTGCGCCACCTGCCACCCCGCGCCGCTCTACACGAACAACAAGCTGATCGCCGCCGACGGCTTTACGCCGCCCGCGGAGGATCGCACGCGTTTTGCCGTTTCCACTTCGCGCGTGGGTACCGATCCGCGCTATGCGCTACAGACGCGCAAAGGCACGGGCTACTACAAAGTGCCCTCGCTCAAGGGACTGTGGTATCGCGGACCGCTTGAGCATCACGGCTCCGTGGCAACGCTCGAAGATTGGCTCGACCCACGCCGCTTGCAGGCCGAGTACATCCCGACGGGCTACGCGGGGCCCGACGGAAAGACCCGCGGAGTGCGCGGGCATGAGTTTGGCTTGAAGCTTTCCGCCGGCGACCGCGCGGCGCTGATCGCGTTTCTACGGACGCTGTAACGCCATCTCCACGCCCTTGGTGGACACGTAGTACTTCGCCAACATGTTCGGCTTTTCCCACGCCGGCAGCGATTTCGGATTTTTCAGATAAGCAAAGAACTGCCGCGTCACTTCCGCGAAGTGCGCTTCGTGACCCACGCGATGCGCGTCCGGAATCGTCAGCATGAACTCGCCGCCGCGTTCTTCGACGCCCACGCCCGCGAACTCCGTCTGCAGTACAGCCAGCCGCGCGCGCAACGCCGCGCCCACTTTGCCGTGCAGCGCCGCCGAGTTCGGCACCACGTAGACTTCGGGCACGAATTTCTCCGCCTCGCCTTGGCGTACCTCGATACTGGACTTGGCGCCATGGAAGCTGGCGACGTAGGTATCGCTCACGCCTTCGAGGTCCCACCGCACGTTCATCTGCACATGGACGCCACGCAATGAGTAGGAAACGAAGTTGTTGCCGTAGTAGTCAAAACTGCCGTTGGGTTGCACATACTCAGACAGCGCGGGAGGAATCTTCGCGCCGCCTGTCACGCGCAGCCACTGCTCGCCGGTGAGCGTGGTGGGCCAGCGGTGTGCGCCGAGCATGGCAATGTCGGTGCGATAGTCGAGCGACTGGTCCGGGAAGGCGATCCACTGCGCCAGGTCCACCAGATGCGTACCCACGTCCGAGAGCGCTTCACCCTGATCGAGGATGTCAAAGAACTCCACGGGCCGCAGCATCGGCACGCCCGCCACGGACTTCAGCAGCCGGTGCATGCTGTCCATATAGATGGCTGGCTCATCGGGCGTGCCCGGCAGCAGCGCACCGAACACCTCCGGCGCATTCACCAGCGCACGATGCAGGAGCGAGGTCACCTCGTAGCGCTCGGTCATGATGTCATACGCGATCACGTCCTTGTCGTCCGCCGTGTCCAGCGCAGCCGCCATGCGCGGCAGATCCTCGGAGCGCAGAATCCACGGTTTGTCCGCCAGCACATGGAATCCGCCGGCCGCGGATTGTTCAATGCGTTCGATCTTCGCGCGATTGCGCCCGGACAGCACAACGACGCGCCCCTGCGGCGGCTGTTCGCGCAACATGCGCGCCAGCGCATTGGGGCCGGCGTGAATCTCCAACTGCCAAGCCGTGGGATGCGCGGCGCGTTGGTTGAAGCGCGCCACACGCGCCAAGTGCTCAGTGAGGTCGAGGCTCAGCGGCGCATAGACCGCGGCCACCGGCGACACGTCAGCGTACATCTCCTTCTGTACGAGGGCGGCGTGAAAATGCGCCGGATCGAGAGTGATGAGGTGATAGACGTCCATCGGATTCGATTGTGGCACTTTCAAGGGGGCGCCACGGGAACACATGGAGCCTATACAATGCGGACCCTGGGAGGCATCCGATGCACCGTGCTTTTCGGCTCGCTTTTGCGTCTGTACCTCTTTTCGCCACCGCGGTCCCCGTTGCGCGGCTGCAGGCGCAAAACTCAACCGGTTCGATCGTGGGCGCCGTTCGCGATCCCTCCGCGGCCGTGGTCACCGGCATGCGCGTCACCGCACGCAACGAGGAAACCGGCCTTGTGCGTGCGAGCGAAACCAATGCCGAGGGGCTCTACCGGCTGCCGTTCCTGCCGGCCGAGAGCTAGTCGGTGAAAGTGGAAAAGACCGGTTTCAAGGCCCAGTTGCAGACGGCCATTCGCATCGAAATCCTGCAGGTGCGCGCCGTGGATTTTCAACTCGAACTCGGCGCGGTGTCGAAAACCGTGACGGTGTAGAGCCGCGCGCCGCTGCTTGAAACGGAAACCTCTTCGTCCGGCGAGGTGATCAAAGGCGAGCGGGTGGTGAGCCTGCCGTGGAGCGCGCGCCAGTTTCTGCAACTGGCGTTTCTCACGCCCATGGCGACGCCGGCCACCAACGACTTCCGGTCCAATGAGGTAAACCGCTAATCGCCGATGCCTGCGGCCGGCGGCCAACGGCCCGAGCAGAACAAATATCAGATCGATGGCGTGGACAACCGCGAGTCCGGCCGCAACAGCTTTGCCGCGGGCGCGAGCGTCGAGGCGATCGGCGAGTTTCGCGTGCGGACCGGCCTTGCGCCCGCCGAGTTCGGGCGCGGCGGCGGCGTGATCATCAACGTCGCCACCAAGACGGGTACGAACAACTTCCACGGCTCGCTCTATGAGTTCATCCGCAACAACAAGTTCGACTCGCATCCGTTCTTCGCCAACCGCGTGAGCCCGCTCAAGCGCAACCAATTCGGCGTCGCACTCGGCGGACCGGTGAAGAAAGACCGGCTCTTCTTCTTCGGCAACTATGAAGGTTTCCGCGAAGCATCCACGGGCAACCCGCCTGTCGGCCGCGTCATGACCCCGAATGAGCGCGACGGCGTGTTCACCACCGCCATCGCCGATCCGCTCTCCGGGCGCACGCCCTTCCCCAAAAACACGATTCCGCGCGTGCGCTTCGATCCGATCTCGACGCGCATTCTCGAACTGGTTCCGCAGCAGAACAACCCGGGCGATCTACAGCGCAACTTTATCTTCAAAGGCATTCCGTCGGGCCGGCTTCGCCGCGACTACGCCATCGGCCGGATGGACTACAACGCCGGGCCGAACAACACCATCTTCGGCCGCTATCTCTACAACGAAGAAAAGCAGCGCACGCCGCCCACGCTGCCCGCGCCGGCCAACTCCGGCGGCCGCGATTTTGTGCTCCGCGCGCAATCGGCCTCCGTCAACTGGAACAAGGTGGTGCGGCCCACGCTGATCAACTCGGTCAACATCGGCTTCACGCACTACCGCAACCGCCTCGGCACGCTCAACTCGTTCGTGAGGGACTACGTCACTCCGTCTGGCATCACCAACACGTTGTCGGCCACCGACCCGTTGTTTTGGGGCGCGCCCTGCATTTCCGTACCCGGCTTTCTGTTCCCTTCCGAGATCACGCCCAACTACCGCACGATGAACAACTACCAGATTCAGGAGAACCTGCTGTGGAGCCGCGGCGCGCACACCGTCAAGATGGGCGCGGACTTGCGGCAGATCCGCACGTTCATGTTCTTCACCGGCGGCAACGGATCTACGGCATTTTCCAACGCCTATACCACCAACAATGTGGCTGACTTCCTGCTGGGCTTCGCCTCCACGGCGAACAAGACGTCGCGCGCCACGCAGTGGAATTCCAAGGTTAACTACGGTGGCGTGTTCATTCAAGACGACTGGAAAGTCACCGCCCGCCTGACGTTGAACATTGGCCTGCGCTATGAAATGCAATCCGCCTTGAAACAGATCGACAACGCGGGCCTCGGCTGGCATGTGCGCGACAGCACCATGCTGGTTTCGACCAGCGCCACCAATCGCAACGCCATCGAACAGTTCTACCGCACCATCCGCCTGGAAATCGCCGTTCGCTTTGTCGAACAGGTGAGCCCCTACGACACCGACAAAAACAACCTCCAGCCTCGCTTCGGCTTTGCCTATGCGTTGCGCCCGAAAACGGTGCTGCGCGGCGGCTACGGCATCTACTACGACGCGCCACAGATTCAGTCGCTCGCTTCCACGAACGACTTTGCACCGAACACGCTGCGGCCGATCTGGACCGTCAATCCCACGACGCCCGATCTTGGCTACAACCCCGAAGGGCGGGCCAGTGCCGAGGCCTCGCTCCGGACGGCGCTGCTCACGATTTTCCCGTTCATCTCGCGCAAGTTTCCCTACGCCAAAATTCAGCAGTTCAATCTCAACGTGCAGCATCAGGTCGGCAACACGTTCGTGGTGGAGGCGATGTCTCAGGGCGCGATCGGCGTAAACCTCCTGGGCTTTGACAACATCAATTTCCGCGCGCCCGGCCCGGGCAACGTGCAATAGCAACTGCCCTGGCCCTATTTCGCGCGCATTCAGAACGAGGATATGTGGGGACAATCGAACTTCCACGGCTTCGGTATGAAGCTGGAGCAGCGCCCCATTCACGGCTTCTCGTGTCTGCTCGCTTACACGTTTTCCAAGGCCATCGACAACGCGTCCACGTTCAACGCGGGCCCCCAGTAGACCGATCCATTTAACCGCGGCACAGCCCGCGGCCCATCTGACTTCAAGGCACCGCACCGCCTTTCCGCGGCCTACGAATTCCGCCTACCCTTTCTGAAACAGAACCGCATTCTCGGCGGCTGGGGACTGCGCGGCCTGACGTTCTTCCAAACCGGGCTGCCGCAGAACGTCACCATGAATCTGGCGCGAACCGGCATTTGCGCCACGGCGTGCAGGGCGCGGCCGGATCGCCTCGCCGACGGCAATATCGATAAAAGAACGCGCACGCTGCAGCGCTTCTATGACGTGAACGCGTTTCGCCTGCTCGCAAACGGCGGAGTGGACCGGCGCGTCGGCAATTCGGGCCGCAACATCCTTACCAGCGAGGGCGTGAACAACCACGACCTGCAGGTGTTCACAGACTTCCGCATCCGTGAGGGCCACAACCTCGAATTCCGCTGGGAGAACTTCAACGCGTTCAATCACACGCAATGGGGCGCAGCGGGCACGAACCTCGAAGCGCCCGCGCAGTAAGGCGTCGTGACGTCCACGCGCGCGCCGCGCATCATGCAGTTTGTGTTGCGCTACTCGTTCTGACCGCTACGCCAGCAACTTCTTGAGCGCCTCGTCCCACGGCTTGCGATAGGGGTGCTCCAGCATGGCCGACACATCGCGGTCGCCGACGATCTCCTCTTTCTCGGCATCCCAGCGCAACTTGCGGCCGGTGCGCAGCGAGATGTTGGCGAGATGGCACGCCACCGCCACCTGATGCCCCTGCTCTACATCCGACACCGGCAGTTGCCGGCTCTTGATGCACTCAGTGAAATTGCGCACGTGCAGATTGAACTGCTCGTCGCTCGAACCGGGCTCCTTCAACGCCTGCGTCCAAGGCTCAGGCTTCACCCCCGCCGCGCGCGGGCCGCCGCCGGGATGACCCTTGAAGCGCGGGATCGCATTCTCCGGATCGATCTTCATGTCGGGGAACACTTCGAATCCGCCGCGGCCAATGGTCAGGGCTGTCCTTGGTGCCGAAGAACTCGAGGCCCCCGCCCGCATCGCGCCGCCCCATGCTCACTTCGCGGCAAGAGTAGGCGGCAAGAAAATCTGGGTACTCGTATAGCGCTTCCTAGATGTCTGGCGTTTCGCCCGGCCCGGGCAGATGGAGACGGCTGCCGGCTGAGGTCACCGACTTCGGTCCCTTCACGCCGAGGAACCAATGCACGATGTCGATGTGGTGCGCGTCCAGGCTCGTCATCTGGCCGCCCGAGTAGTCCCAGAACCAGCGGAAATGGTAAATGCCGCGCTGAGGGGTGAACGCACGTTTCGGTGCGGGTCCCAGCCACATGTCGTAATCGAAATCGTTGGGGACCGTGGAATCCGCCCGGCTCCCAAAACCCGGCAGAATATTGCGCGACGACGACATGCGCACGCTGACGATCTTGCCGAGGCGCCCGTTGCGGATGAGGTCGCGCGCCTTGGCGTAATGCAGCCCGGAGCGCCGTTGCGTGCCGCACTGCACGATGCGCTTGTGGCGCCGCGCCACCTGCGTCATCCACCGGCCTTCGCGCACAAACAGCGTGAGCGGCTTTTCCACGTACACGTCTTTGCCCGCCGCGCAGGCCAGCATCGTGTGCATCGCGTGCCAGTGATCCGGCGTTGACGCCACCACTGCTTCGACGTCTTTGTCATCCAGCATCTTGCGAAAGTCGCGGTGCGCCTTGGTGCGGCCGCCGCCGCAAGCCGCTACGCCTTCGTCAAGACGCGGCTGGTACGCCTCGGCCATCGCTACCATGTCGACGTCTTTCTGGTTCTTGAAATCGAAGACATGCTGCGCGCCAATGAGGCCACAGCCGATGAAGCCCACGCCCACGCGGTCGTTCGCGCCTTTGACGCGGGAAGACGACGCGGCCGTGAGTGCGGCGGCAGTAAAGGTCCGGCGAGAAGTGATCGGCATCAGCACAGATTGTACACCCACCCCACCCGCGCTCAATGTGGTACGCTCACGCTGTTATGCGCATTGCTGCAACAACCATTGCCCTAATCGGGAGCCTGATCTTGACGATGTCCTCCGAAGTGTCCGCCCAAGACCTGACGGCGAAAAAGAGTCTGAATCTCGCCGTCGCCAAGAAGATCGCCGCCGCGGCCGAAGCCGAAGCACGCAAGAACAACTGGAACGTGGTGATCACGGTCCTGGATGAAGGCGCCAATCTTCTTTACCTCCAGCGTATGGACGGCACGCAGATCGGCTCGGTAGACGTGGCGATAGCCAAGGCCGCAAGCGCTGTAAAGTTCAAACGCGCCACCAAGGTATTTGAGGATGCCCTCAAGGGCGGCCGCCAGGCGATCCTGAAACTGCCGGGCGCGATCCCTGTGGAAGGCGGCGAGGTGATTTCGGCGGACGGCGCGGTGATCGGCGCGATCGGCGTCAGCGGCGTGCAGTCAGACCAGGACGGCATCATTGCTCGCGCTGGCGTGGCCGTGGTGAAGTAGAGGGCCTTAGTCCCATTCGCGGGTACCATCCTATTGACTTCGGAGCACTTTTCACCGTAAAGTGGAGGGGTGAACCGCCGTAGCTTTCTTTTCCACGCAGCCGGCTATGGAGCCAGCGCCGTGGCGCCCGTGGCAGCGTACGCACGCTAGGTGGAGCCTGTTACGCTCCAGTTTCCCCATATCCGTTTTTGAATTGATGGTTTGCGGACGGAGCGGCCCGTGCGCATTCTCTATTTGTCAGACCTTCACGCCTCGCCCGACGTTCCCAAGTCGCTGATTGAGTCGGCGATTGGCCTGGGCCTGGAGTTGAAGCCTGACCTTGCATGCCTGACGGGAGACTTTGTCACGCACCGCGGCGGGTGGGATCCGGAGTAGTTCCGCCGCACCTTGCGCCAACTCGCCGAGCGCGTGCCGGCGTTTGGCTCAATGGGCAACCCTGACGGCGGGTGGCGTGGCAGTGGCATGAAGAACTCGCAGCCTGTGCAGAACGTGGTGACGTCGGCGGGCATCAGCATTCTGCACAACCAGCATGTGACTTTGCCGGTGGCAGACGGGCACGTGGAACTCGTCGGACTCGGCGATCTGTGGGGCCACGAATTCCTGCCACAACGCGCGTTCCCCAGCGAACCGGCCACGGCGAACCCGCGCATCGTACTTTCGCACAATCCCGACACCAAAGACCTGCTCGCCAATCGCCCGTGGGACCTGATGCTGAGCGGCCACACGCACGGCGGTCAGGTGGTCTTACCGCTAGTGGGTTCGCCTTGGGCCCCTGTCACCGACACCCGCGACCTGCATGGGCTGGAGCCGTGGCATGGACGTCAGATCCACTTGACAGCCGGCGTGGGCAACGCCACGGGCGTGCGCCTCAACTGTCCGCCGGAAGTGGTGTTGCTAGAACTTACGGGCACCGGCAATCCCACCTAGCGGACAGGTACCCTCTAGTCCGGTACCGGAACAACAACCCCCTATTCCGCTTCGGCGTTCTGGAACATACTCGGTCGGGTAGGACTAGCTACTTGTGTACCGCACCCGATTGTTTGGACACACCTTTGTTCATGCTGCAATCGCTTGAAAGTACTCGCGGCGGGCTTGGGCTGGGGAGCGGTACCCCAATT
>VFZP01000141.1 GCA_016871115.1 Acidobacteriota bacterium | reverse complement strand
GTTTTTGTGCGATGGTCCGAAGAAGCCATCGGTAAGGCACTGGCCCGCCCTCGGAATGGGGATTCTGATCAACTCCGGCACGGGAGAGAGGCGTCGGGTGTGGACTGTTGGATTCCGGGAAACCCAAAACGGAAATCCCGGGTAAGGACGCCCAAGGCGGGCGAGACCGAGGACGTGGTGGTGCTGTTCCGCGTCCAGCCCACGGACAAGCACGGCAACAAAGGCAAGGGGAACGGCGGGCGCGTCAAGCGCAAGTTCGATCACGTACCGGCGGCGGCCTACTCGGTGTCAGCCAAGGGCCTTGACGATCTGGAGAAGGATGACGACGTGTTGTCGATCACGCCGGATCGCCCGGTGCGCGGGGCCACGTTGGGCGAGGCGTTAGGCGCTGTCCACCGGTGGGACATCGAGCCCTGGTACAACGCCAATGGCAATTGCCGCGGCTGCGCCGGCAACTCGCCGGTCGGCGTCGCGGTGATCGACAGCGGCGTGACATCGCATGCTGACTTCAACTGGTGGAACACGAATCAGTCCCGCATCGTGTATAGCCAGAGCTTTGTTGACTCCACCACGGCTGACGGCTATGGGCATGGCACGCACGTGGCAGGGATTGTCGCCTCTGACGGCAACATCTGGCGCCTCCAGGGCGGACTCACATCTACCGGGGACTGCCGCGTGACGCAGGGGTTCACCGGGGTGGCTCCGGGCGTGCATATTATCAGCCTGAAGGCGCTGGATTCCAACGGCACGGGCACGGACTCGGTAGTGATCGCCGCGATTGATCGCGCTATTCAATTGAAGACGACCTACAACATCCGCGTGATGAATCTGTCGCTGGGCCGCCCGGTGCGCGAGAGCTACAAAGTGAATCCGCTGTGCTAGGCGGTGGAGCGGGCCTGGAATGCGGGAATCGTGGTGGTGGTTTCGGCCGGTAATGAAGGCCGCAACAACAGCGTGGGCACCAAGGGCTACGGCACGATCACGTCTCCCGGTAACGATCCGCTGGTGATCACGGTGGGCGCAGTCTTCACGGGCGGCAACTGGTGGGACGCGGACGACCGCATCACTACGTAAAGTTCCAAGGGGCCGACGGCCATCGACCAGATCGTCAACCCTGACCTGGTGGCGCCCGGCAATAACATCATCGCCCAGCAAGCCGTGGGGTCGCGCCTGGTGTCGCTGTACCCAGTTAACCGTCCAGCCGTGGCTTCTTACTGGCCCTGGGCCACGGGCACCGCGTCCCACTAATTTGCGTTGAACGGCACCAGCATGGCCGCTCCGCTGGTGTCCGGCGCCGCGGCGCTGTTAATCGACAAGGATCGCTCGCTGACGCCCAATCAGGTGAAAGCGCGGCTGATGAAGTACGCGCGCCGCGGCTTTGCCCGGACGGCTTCGGTGTACGACTCGGCCACCAACGCCACCTACAGCATCACCCACGATATGTTCACCGTGGGCGCGGGCATGCTCAACATCGGCCCGGCGTTCTACGCCTCCGATAAGCCGGCAGGTTCGGCGGCATCACCCAAGGCGGTTTACAATTCGTCCACCAAGAAGGTGACGCTGAACTTCGCGGCCACCGGCGGCACCAATGTGATCTGGGGCGAAGCCTCCACCAATCCGTTTTCGACCAACGTCATCTGGGGCGAAAACGTGATCTGGGGCACCAACGTGATTTGGGGCGAGAACGTCATCTGGGGAGAAAGCACGGTGGGGGGCTTCAACGTGATCTGGGCACCAGCGGACAGATCCCCGGCTCGCCCAACGCCACCGCCATGGCGCTGCTGGCCAATGGCGCAAATAAGCTATTCTCTCTCCCACACTAACGTCCCGACAGCCAAAGGCGTGTCGGCCGTCAGAATCAACCGGGTGGCGCCATTAAACTCATACTTGCGCCGCAAAGTTGCTCCCACCCAATTGGGAATCAGGCAGCCTTTGACGTGATGCACCACGGTGCGCTCAGCCGGCATCACGTCAAAGGTTCCGTAGTAAGCAATGTAGCCTCCCGCCGCTTCTCGGATCTCCTCCGCGCTAGCCTGTTCGAAAATCGCCGCCGCGCCCGCCTGCGGCACCTTTCCACCCAGTAACTTCCGGCCCGGCCGCATCAACTGCGCCGACATCCGTCCCGCCGCATCGTAGGCGATGCGGCCTTCGGGCTTTTCGGTGTAGGGGTGCACAACCCGCCCGGTGGTCTTGTTTCTGAACTGATAGCGCAACAGCCGCCACACGCCCAGGAAGGGCTGACAGGCATCGGCCGCGCCGGAGAAGCCGGAAGAGGCGGTTGCCACAGCGGCGGCGCCCAGCCAGATTCTACGTTCCATAGCTATGCATCATACTCTCTCTGCGGGAAATAATCGGACAATCAGTCCGAGTTGGCGTCTACCGATGGCCAGAGTGTCTGGCTCAAGGCCAGCGCCGCTCACGTAACCGATTGAAAATCCAGGATGCGGCAGATGGCGGCTGCCGTGCTCCACCCGGAGGTGATGACTGCGGTTTTGTTCCGGGCCCTCACGGCTCTCATGCTGTTCGCCACGCTTACAAGCGCCGGCCAAATTTCGCCGGATCTCAAGGGCGCCAAGGGAAGCGTCCCTGTTCTCGTGCGGTATCGGTTGGCTGTGGGGGAGCGGCAAAGGCCCGACTGCAAGGCAAGGGCGCCAAGATCAAGGACTTCTTCGAACATATCCGGACGCTCAGTGTTCAACTCGACGGCACGGCCGCCGCCTCGCTCGCCGCCGACCCGGATGTGGCTTACGTCTCCCGGGACCGGGCCGTACGGGGGGCGATGGATGTCACACTGCCGTCGGCCGGCGCACTGGTGGCGATCAAATACGGTCTCTCCGGCGAGGGCGTAACGGTGGCGATTGCCGATAGCGGCATTGATAAGCACAAGGATCTGGCGGACCGGATCGTTTACTCCGAGTCGTTTGTCGGTGACAAATCCAAACCCACCAAAGACGACTATGGCCACGGCACGATCGTGGCGGGCGTACTGGCCGGAAATGGCTCACAAAGCAAGGGCAGTTCGTTTTTGCGGACCTATCGTGGGCTGGCGCCCGCAGTCAAGATCGTCAACCTCCAGGCGCTGGACGCGAGCGGCGCGGGGACGGACTCGTCGGTGATCGCCGCCATCAACTGGGCGATTGACCTGCGCGTCCGCAACGTTCACAAAATCGCGGTTCTGAACCTGTCGCTGGGGCGGCCGGTGGTGGAGAGCTTTTCGGCTCGATCCACTGGCGCAAGCCGTGGAAGCGGCCTGGAAGGCGGGCATCGTGGTGGTGGTGGCCGCCGGCAACGAGGGACGCAACAACAGTTTCGGCAACCAGGGCTACGGCACGATTCACTCACCCGGCAATCACCCCAGCGTGATTACCGTGGGAGCCATGCGCACGCTGGGCACGGTGAGCCGCGCCGATGACATGGTGGCGACATTCAGTTCGAAAGGTCCGACGGCCGTGGATCACATTGTGAAACCGGATCTGGTGGCGCCGGGCAACCTGATCACCACCGTGGCGCCCCACAAGAAGGCAACGCTGGCGAAGTCCCTGCCCGACAACTTTGTAGACCGCTCCGTCTACCAGATCGGTGTGCAGGCTTCCAAGAGCACCGACTATTTCACACTGAGCGGCACGAGCCTCGCAACCCCCGTCGTCAGCGGAGCGGCGGCCCTGCTGCTGCAGCGTGAACCGGGGCTGACGCCGGATCAGGTAAAAGCCCGACTGATGAAGACGGCCTCCAAGATTCACCGCGCCAACGCACCGGCGGCCGGCTTTACGGCTGTTCATGATCTATTCACGGTGGGTGCGGGCTACTTGAACATTGAGGCAGCACTGAATAACCGCGATTTGCCCGTGGGCCTGGCTGTTTCTCCGCGCACCATGTTCGATGCGGCCACACAGACGGTGCGGCTGGTGAGCGACTCGACGGTGATCTGAGGTGAGACGGCGATGGCGGGCCGGTCGGAAATCTAGGGCGAAGGGCTCAAGGCTGTGGAGGGCAGGTCGGCGATCTGGGGTGAGCGCTCATCCTGGGCCGACGCTAACACTCCTGGTTTCAGCGTGATCTGGGGGGAGACGGTGAAGGCGTCGTCGGTGATCTGGGGGGAGACTTTGGCCGGCGCAGGGGAGCGCTGAAGAGCTTAGGTTACCGATCTAACGTTCGAGGGCAACGATGCCGATAACTTGCAGAAGAGTGTTCGTGTGAAATCGACTGCCAAAGTCTATATTGCCGCAACCTGTCTGGCGGGCTTGGCCTGCTGGGCTCTGGCTATTCGCGATTGGCGGAGTTCGGATTTCACAGTCCAGTTTCTGTTCTACGTGTTGCTGGCGGCCTTCAGTTCGTATAGGCCTTCAGTTCGGGGTTGAAGGTCAAGCTGCCCGGCATTATCGGGGCGCTGTCAGTCAACTACGTCTTCATCTTGTCGACGATTCTGGATCTCGGTTTGCCGCAAACGATGGCCGTGGCCTTTGTGAGCACAGTGGCGCAGAACTGGATCATGTCCAAGGCGCGCCCGCAGCCGATTCAGGTGGCGTTCAACCTCGGGGCGATCTCCATCTTTTCCACCTTTGCCTATCGCGTACACCATTCCGGGTGGCTGGCTGCGCTGGATCCGAGTGCGCCGATGCTGTTGCTGTGGACCGCTTCGGCATACTTCCTTACCAACACCATGGCCGTCGCCGGGGTGATTGCGCTCACCGAAGGCCGCCGGATTTCGCGCACCTGGGTGGACAACTTCTTCTGGACGGCGCCGCATTATCTGTTCGGGGCCTGTCTGGCCTTGCTGATTTCGGCCTGCAACCACCGGTTTGGCTGGCAATACTCGGTGCTGGTGATGCCTGGCATCTACCTGCTATACCGCTCCTACCACCTTTATTTGGGCCGGCTGGAAGAAGAGAAGAAGCACGTGGCCGAAGTAGCAGATCTGCACCTGCGGACGATCGAAGCCCTGGCGTTGGCAATCGAAGCCAAGGACGATACAACGCACTCGCACCTCCGGCGCGTACAGGTGTATGCACTCGAGATTGCACATGAACTGGGCTTGAGCGAGGAAGAGACGCGCGCGCTCGAGGCGGCTTCCCTGCTGCATGACATCGGCAAACTCGCCGTGCCCGAGTACATCATCAACAAGCCCGGCCGGCGCACCAAGGAAGAGTTCGAGAAGATGAAGGTCCACCCGGTGGTGGGGGCCGAAATTCTGGAATGTGTGCAGTTTCCTTATCCGGTGGTGCCGATCGTGCGTTCGCACCACGAAAAGTGGGATGGCTCTGAATATCCGGACGGATTGAAAGGCGAACAGATCCCCATCGGCGCGCGAATCCTGTCGGCGGTAGACTGCCTCGATGCGCTGGCTTCAGACCGGCAGTACCGCCGGGCGCTACCGCTTGACAAGGCCCTCGCTGAGGTAGTGAGCCTTTCGGGCACGGCTTTCGATCCGCACGTGGTCGATATCCTACAGCGGCGAAACCAGGAATTGGAACAGAAGGCGCGGTCGGCCCCCCCCCAAACGGCGAACCGGCTCTCCACGCGCGTAAGGATCAATCGGGGCGAGGCCCCGGCGGCGGGGCTGGCTACCGCTTCGGCCGATACCTCGGTGTCGGCCCGCATGGGTTTTATCGGCTCGATCGCATCGGCGCGTTAAGAGTTTCAAAAGCTGCACGAGTTCACGCGCGATATCGGCAACTCATTGAGTTTGACGGACACCCTTTCGCTGGTGGCTTCGCGCCTGAAGACGCTGCTGACCTTCGATTCGATTGCGATCTACGGCCTCGAAGGCGGAAAACTGGTGGCGCACCACACGTCTGGTATCGACGCCGAACTGTTCGCCGGCCTTGCTATTCCATTAAGCGAAGGCTTGGCCGGGTGGGTGGCCGAGAACCATAAACACATCATGAACGGCAACCCGTCGGTTGAGGCGGGCTACTTGCGTGACGGCAGCAAATTCAGCCTGTTCCGCTCGGCGTTGGCGGTGCCGCTCGAAGGGCTGGGTGGCGTCGTCGGCGTGCTGACCATTTACCGGAAAGACGCCGAAGCCTTCGACAATGACGACCTGCGCATCATGCTGGCTGTGTCGTCGAAGGTCGGCATGACGATCGAGAACGCGCGCACCTATCATGCGGTCGCAAAGAGTGCCGAAACCGACAAGCTGACGGGCTTGGCGAATGGGAACTCGCTGGTGCTCTATCTGGAAGCGGAGATTGAGAGCAGTCAGGAAGCGAACGGATCGGTCACGGCGCTGGTGCTTGATCTAGACGGCTTCAAGAAGGTGAACGATACGTTGGGTTACCTCGAAGGAAATCGCGTGCTGCAGTTGACGGCCGCAGGCCTGCAAAAGCTCTGCCGGGAGAAGGATTTCGTGGCGCGCATGGGTGGCGATGAGTTTGCGGTTGTGTTGCCCGGCATCACTCCCGATGCGCTGGCCGATCGGGTGCCCAAACTCCATGACCTCATGCGCGAGGTGGATTGGCAGGTAGGTGCGGGTGGAGTGTTGGACTTAAGCGTGGGCATGGCGCACTTCCCCGTGGATGGCCGAACGGCGGAGGAGTTGCTGGGCGCGGCGGATCGGCAGATGCACAACATGAAACGCCGTCATCACGCCGAACGGCCGGAACTCAGCCGCGATACCGTGTTTTCTGGCCTTACCTCGTAAAATCACCCATCGCATACCCCGTTGCACTTCGCACCGTGATAGGGCACAGTCTTACCAGGACGGTCTGATCTACCGCTCTTCAACCAAACGCCGAGGAGTGTCCTTATGCCGACGCCGTTTGTGCAGTTGATTCCTTCTTCCGATCCCGCCGGCCTGCCACTCGCCGGAACCATTTCACAAGCCATTGAGACCATCCGCCGCCGGGCTTTTGAAATCTTTGAACAAAAGTCGCCCCAAGAGGGCAGTGAATTCCACGACTGGCTGCGCGCCGAACGGGAGCTATTTGAAATTCCGGAGGCGGCCATTGTCGAAGCCGGCGACTCGCTGACCGCGCGGTTCGACGTGGAGCCATCCAGCACGCATCCGTTGACGATCCTGGTGGAGCCGCAGGCCGTTACCGCTGTCTCGTTCAACGAGCAGGGCGAATTGAAGTTGTTGCGGCGGCTCGATCTCAGCGACCCGGTCGACCCGCTCCGAGTATCGATTCAGCAGTCCGGGGCCGCCGTGGAGGTAATGTTGACCCGAGCGCACGCTCCGCTGAGAGCCGCGGCGGCGGCCGCAGGTGGGGGCGGGCAAAAAACGGGACTCATCACGGCCGCTTGAGCTACCATCGAGAATTGAGCCCCGATTACAGCGCCGCCCCAAACTCGCCGGCCCGGCCGGACGCCGTCTTCGCCGCGCGCGGGTTGACCAAGTATTACGACATGGGCGAAGCTCGCGTGCATGCCCTGCGCGGCGTGGACGTGGATCTCTATGCCGGTGAACTGATGGTGCTGCTTGGCCCGTCGGGTTCGGGCAAGTCGACGCTGCTGAACATCCTCGGCGGACTCGATCGCGCCAGCGGCGGCTCGGTGATTTACCACGGCGCTGACCTCATGCAGGCTGGCGATCGTGAGTTGACCGAGTACCGGCGCAAGTACGTCGGCTTCGTGTTCCAGTTCTACAATCTCATTCCCAGCCTGACCGCGCTTGAAAACGTCGCGGCCGTCACCGAGATCGCCACCAGCCCCATGAAGCCCGCAGAAGCGCTGGAGATGGTGGGCCTCGGCAACCGGATGCATCACTTCCCGTCCCAACTCTCCGGCGGGCAGCAACAGCGCGTGGCAATTGCGCGCGCCATCGCCAAACGCCCCGCGGTTTTGCTGTGCGATGAACCCACCGGCGCGCTCGACTCTGAGACCGGCATTGTGGTGCTCGAGGCCATCGACAAGGTGAATCGCGAACTCGGCGCCGCTACCGCGGTGATCACGCACAACGCCGACATCGCAGCCATGGCCGACCGCGTGGTGCACATGTCCAACGGCCACATCTCGACAATCGATCATCATGCCACGCGCTGCAGCCCGCGCGATCTGCACTGGTAACCCTGGAATGCGCCATTGGCTGGTAGTCGCATGCGCGATGGTTCAGTCCGGGGCGTACGGCCAGGAGCAGATTCCAGACGCCTGGTGGGAAGGGCGGATCGAGCGTAAACTCAGTTGCCAGGCCCGCCACTATCCAGCCTTGCTCAGCTTCGACTTTCGCTACTGGACCGGCGTCGACTTCTCGATCGGCCTCAAGCAGTTTGAGCCCCTGGGCGCGAAGGGCCAGCGCGTCGCCGTGCTGTTTCGTGTCACGCCGCAAGGGCGGCCGCCGCGCTACTTTCGCAAGTTGCAGTTTCTTCCCGCCACCAGCCAGTTGCCACCGAACGCGAAGCTGAAGGACCTCGCCATTACTCTCGGCGGCGGTGTGCACATCGGAGCCGGAAAATACCGCCTCGACGTGCTGGTGGTGGACCGGGAACGCCGCGCCTGCCGCCAAAACTGGACAGTAGACGCCAAGCCGATTGCCGAGGCGCTGCGCCAACCGCCGCTCACCGTTGAAGAGATGCCGCCTGTACCGCCCAGTGCGCCTTGCGATCGAACGGACCGCGTGACCGTGGTGCTCAACGCGGATGTCTTCAGTCCGCAGCGCTACCGCACGCAGTTGAGCGCGCGTGACCGCGGGATGCTGCTCGACAGCCTCGAGTCGCTCACTGCCAACTGGCCCTGCGTAAGTTTTAGCGTCGAGGCCGTGCACCTGGAGCGCCGGCAGATTGTGCTGGCCGAGGCGCCGCTGGAGGCTGCCCTTTACGATCGCCTGGATGACGCGTTGCGCGGGATCGATCTGGGCAAGGTGGACATGGACAGTTTGCGCAAAGGCGCCCAAGCGGATTTCTTCGCGGGCTTCATCGAAAGCCGCGCGGCGGATTGGGACCGCTACAAAGCTGTCATCTTCCTGGGGCCAGGGTGGCGTCCGGCCGCCGAGAAACTGGAAGGCTGGGCACGCAGCAAGCGCGCGAATGCACCGCGCCTCTACTACGTAGCGTTATCGCCATTCCCGTTTCCGCCGGAGAATCTCGTGGCCAAATATGTGGGCTCACAAGATGGGCGCATCTTGCGCGTGTCAACGCCCGTGGAGTTGGTCAAGGCAATCAAGCGGATACGAGAGGACTGGAACAAATAGCGGTCACCCAGCGATGAGGCCGTCGCGCATCCGGATCGTACGGTTGGCATAGGCCGCCGCTTCCGGATTGTGCGTGATCATCAGAATTGTCTGCCCGGTTTTCTGATTCAGTTCGCGGAGCAGCGAAAGCACGATTTCCGAGTTCTGCGTATCGAGATTTCCGGTTGGCTCGTCAGCCAGCAGAATCGCGGGGTTGTTCACGATGGCGCGCGCGATCGCCACACGCTGCTGCTCACCGCCCGACATGGCGCGGGGCTTGTGGTGCAGGCGGTTTTCGATGCCCAACGCCTTCAGCACTTCCTGAAACGCGGGCCCCCAGGCGATGTCTTTGCCGGAGATGTGCCGAGCGATGGCGATGTTCTCTTCGGCGGTCAGCGTGGGGAGCAGGTTGTACTTCTGGAACACGATGCCCACTTTGTCCTTGCGCAGCGCCGTACGGCCGGCTTCGTCGAGCTGGGCGATGCCGATGCCGTCGATCGTCACCGAGCCGGCGGTGGCGGGAGTGAGCCCGCTGAGTACATGGAACAGCGTGGACTTGCCCGAACCGGACGGCCCCACCACCGCGAGAAACTCGCCGCGTCGCACGTCGAGACTGACGCCGCGCAGCGCCTCCACCGGCACATCGCCGCTCTGGTAGACCTTGCGCAGATCGCGCACTTGGATGATCGGAGGAGTGTCGGGCATTAGTCGTAAGAGAGCGCTTCGAGCGCGTCGTGGCGCACGGCTTTCATGGCGGGATAGAGCGTGCCGAGCAATGCGCCGGCAATCGCGAGCAGGGTGGTGTATGGCCACCAGTGGGGCACCATCTTCTGCACCAGCGCCGAGCCGCCAAAAGTGTTCATGGTCCACTGCGTCACCAGGCTCAGCACGATGCCGGCCACCGCGCCGGTGATCGACAGGATGAGCGTCTCGCGCATGAGGATGCCCATGATGTAAGCAGGCGAGGCGCCGAGCGATTTCAGGATGCCGATCTCGCGCGTACGTTCCAGCACAGCAGTGTACATGGAGAGCAGCACCACGAGGAAGCCCACCACCACGCCGAGGCCGATCACTACGGAGATGAACTGGCGCAATGCCGGGAAGCCGTCAATGGAAAACAGCGATGCGAGTTCGTCGATCGAGAGCACTTGGTAGCTGCCGAGCTGCGGGTTGTCTTTAAGCGCCTTCACCACCGCGTCGGTGCGCGACGGATCTTTGAGTTTGATGTAGATCTGCGAGAGTTTGCCCGGAGCCGAAGCCAGCTCTTGCACGACGGGCAGCGGCAGAAACACACGCGAGAGCTTCCCGGGTTCCACCACGCCACACACGTTCCAATTCTTGTCCCACAGCTTGAGGGTGCTGCCCACGCCGAGTTGCTTGGTGCGCGCATAGCGCTCGTCCACGATGATATCTTTGGGCGCCTGGAAAGGGCCGCCGGAGAGGAACCTGAGGCCGTCGCTCATCGTGGAAAACTTCGCCAGATCCACGCCGCTGGCGGACTCCATCAAACCGCCCGGGATGCCGTGCGCGGCGCTGCCGGTGGCGATTTCCACGTCGGGTTGCTGTTGAAAATACTCCACCAGCTTTTCCGGTAAGGTCACACCGCTGAAACTCATCACCGACGTGGACCCGGGACGGACCACGATATCGGCGCCGATGCCGCGGCGCATGCGCTTGGATTCATCGAGCGTGCCGTCGCTGAGTCCCACCAACGTGAGGATCATCGCCACTTCAATGGCAATGGCGGCTGCGCTGAGGAGCGTGCGCAAGGGCCGGTGTTTCAGATTCTCAAAGACAAGCTGATTCAGCAATGTTTTAGTGTAGCGTTTTGCCGCCGGCGCTGAACTCCCAGTTGACGGGCCGCACCCAGCGGAGATCTAATGGACGGACATGATCCGGCGCTTCGCTCTTCTCCTGTTTTTTAGCGCTGCGGCGCTTTGCCCGGCCGTCAAGAGCGTCCACACGATTGACCGCTCCGACGTGCTGAACGGCAAAACCTTCGGCAAATCCGGCCCGTACGAACGCATCACGGGCAAGGTGAACTTCACGATCGATCCGAAGCTGCCGGCCAACCGCATCATCACCGACATCGATCTGGCGCCGCGGAATGAAGAGGGAATGGTAGAGTTCTCCGCCGACTTCTACGTGCTCAAGCCAACGGACCCGAAGCTGGGCAACGGCACCATCCTGTTTGAGGTTTCCAATCGCGGCGGCAAAGGCATGGTGGGAATGTTCAATGACGCTCCGGGGACGCGCGATCCACGCGAGGCTCGCGACTTCGGCGACGCCTTTTTGCTGGAGCGCGGCTTTACGCTGGTATGGCTGGGCTGGCAGTTCGACGTGCCTCATCAGCCGGAGCTGCTGCGGTTGTTTGCGCCCATCGCCAAAGGCGAGGGCGGGCAGTCCATCACCGGACTGGTGCGCTCAGAGCACATCGCCGACGGGCCCGCCGGTGGTTTCTCGCTCGCGGACCGTACGCACCTTCCTTATCCGGTGGCCAACCCGAACGACCCGGACGCGCAAATGACCGTGCGCGACAGTTGCGCGGGCGCACGCACCGTCATTCCGCGCGCGCAGTGGAAGTTCAATGAAGACCTCGGCAGCGTCACCGTCACGGGCGGCCTCAAGCCCGGGCGCATTTACGAAGTGGTGTACCAGGCCAAGGACCCGTCACTCGCCGGGCTCGGGCCCACAGGCATCCGCGACTTCATTTCTTACCTCAAGTACGGCACGGCCACGTCGAGCATCAACAGCCTGGGCGACTTCAAGTACAAACGCGCGATCGGCTTTGGCGCATCGCAATCGGGCCGGTTCCTGCGTACATTTCTCTACTACGGTTTCAACGGCGACGAGCACCGCCGGCAGGTGTTCGACGGCGTGTGGGCGCATGTGGCCGGCGGCGGGCGCGGCAGCTTCAATCACCGTTTCGCGCAGGCGTCGCGCGATGGCCATCCGCATTTGAACTGCTCGTATCCCACCGACATTTTCCCCTTCACCGATTTGCCCGAGACGGATCCGGAGACCAACAAGACCGCGGGGCTGCTCGATAACGCGCAACTGGCTTCGGTGGTGCCGAAGATTTTCTACACCAACGGATCGTACGAATACTGGGGCCGCTCGGCCGCTCTGATTCATTCTTCGCCGGACGGCCAGCGCGATGAGTTGATGGCGCCGGGGACGCGCGCCTATTTACTCTCGGGCACCCAACACGGACCCGGAGCATTTCCGCCGCGCAAAGGCGCCGCGGCGAATCTGCCCAACGCCAACGACTACCGGTGGCACATGCGCGCGTTGATGACGTCGCTGAACGCCTGGATCGCCGACGACAAAGAGCCGCCGCCGTCGCAGATTCCGCACGCCGGCAAGGATCAACTGGTCAGCGTTGGAGCGTTGAATTGGCCGAAGATCCCGTCCTCGCCGAAGTCTCCGCAGTTTCCGCAGCGTGCCTGGCGCGCTGACTATGGGCCAGACTTTGCGTCCAAGGGGATCGTCACGCAAGAGCCGCCCAAACTGGGCAACGAGTTTGCCGCGCTGGTGCCGCAGGTGGACGCTGACGGCAATGAGGCCGCGGGCATTCGGCATCCGATGCTGCAAGTGCCGCTCGGCACCTACACGGGTTGGAACATGCGCACGGCTGCCATTGGCGCACCGGAGCAGTTGTACAGCATGGTGGGCTCCACATTCTTCTTCGCCAAGACGAAAGCCGAGCGAGTGAAGAACGGCGACCCGCGGCCGTCGATTGAAGAGCGCTACCGGAATAAGCAGGACTACGTCGAGAAGTACACGGCGGCCGCGCGGCAACTGGCGAAGGACGGCTACCTGCTCGAGAGCGATCTTGAAATGGTGGTGCAGCGCGGCGCCTGGTTCTGGGATCAACTGATGCTGGCGGGTACGGCTGCACGTTAACATTGAGGAATGCATCCGCCAGCGGCCACTCCGCCCCAGCCTCAGGGCATTCCCGGTATCAAACACATCGTCGCCGTCGGTTCGGGCAAGGGTGGCGTCGGCAAGACCACCGTCTCGGTGAACCTCGCCATCGCGCTGTCGCGTCTCGGCCGGCGGGTGGGGTTGCTCGACGCCGACGTGTACGGCCCGAACGTGCCGCTGATGATGGCGCTCGACACCGCGCCCCATGCCGTCGACAACCGCATCCAGCCGCTTGAAAAGAACGGCATCAAGGTGCTGTCGATGGGGCTCTTGAATCCGGGCGACAAGCCGCTCGTGTGGCGCGGGCCGATGCTGCACAGCGTGATCCAGCAGTTCCTGCGCGGCACCGACTGGGGTACGCTCGACGAACTGGTGATCGATCTCCCACCCGGCACCGGTGACGTGGCGCTGTCGCTGATTCAGACCACCGCGCTATCGGGCGCCATCGTGGTGACGACTCCGTCCAACGTCTCGCTCGACGATGCACGCAAAGCGGTGAATATGTTCCGGCAGGTGCGGGTGGAGATTCTGGGGCTCGTTGAAAACATGAGCTACCTTGTCGCGCCGCAGTCCAAGGAACGCATCGACGTATTCGGCACCGGCGGTGGCCAGCGCACGGCGCAGGCGATGGGGATTCACTTCCTGGGCGAACTCCCGCTCGATCCGGCCGTCCGCATCGGCGGCGACACGGGCGCTCCGGTGGCATGGCAGGACGAACTGGCTTTCATCGGTCTCGCGCGGCAGACGCTGGCACGGCTGGATGCGACGGCTGCGGCGAGCGCGGGGCCGAAGATCATCATCGCCGATTAGGGAGCGCAGCGCCTCAGCAGCGCACTGAGAAAAATCGCGGCGGATCCATGCCGTTGACAGCGCAAAAGGCCGCGGAGCCGAGCGCCAAGCGATCGGAACAGGTGGCGACCGGCTCCGCTTTGCGCGTGTTGGCCGTGCGCGGCGCCGGTTCGGAGTATTCGGGTCAGGCAGTTTGGCGCGCATAGAGGGCGGGCCAATGAAGCCCCTGGCTGCCGTTGGCGGAATTTTCCAAGGTTTCAGTTCAGAGGGCCGGGAGCGATCGGAACACGCGGCCAGAGTGCGGCTACCCCGCTCCGCCGCCATCCTGGCT
>VFZP01000140.1 GCA_016871115.1 Acidobacteriota bacterium | reverse complement strand
GCCGTGGTCCGCCTTGGGCTCGTGAAAACCGAGGCTCACGCCCAGCAGTCCGCTGCCAGAGCTACGTCCTACTCTGTTGTTCTATTTCTTGCCAGCCCCTTAGGTAGCCAATCATGAACCGAGGGCGGCAGAGTGAGACCCACCCTGCCGCCTTGATTTGATCCCGCCTTACAGCTTGGCGAACCGCTGGCGGAGCCGCCAGGCCAGGCACGCAGCAACCGTCCAAGACCCGCCCCAGCCCGATGATGGCCAGCAATCGCGCCCGCACTTCGAGACTGTTCTTCCACTCTCACGCCGTGGCGAAATGCGGGACATTGTGCCGCCTACCAGAAGATCCAAGTGTTCGTTATACTTGGCACCATCTATGGATTCACTTTTCACCCTCCTCCTGGCGGTTGTAACCTGGCTACTATGGCGCTTCGTACTCATGGGCCTCTACACTGTGGACCAGAACGAGCGCGCCGTGAAAACCAGTTTTGGCCGCGCTGAACGTCTCGGCACCACCTCATTGGACGACCCGATCTCCGCGTTTCTGAAAGCAGACGAGCGCGAGCGCTACGTTTATCCGCAAGTGACTGTGATCCCGCCCGGCGGCCCGTACTTCAAAATGCCCTGGGAGCGGATTCACAAAGTCTCGATCGCCACGATGACCGTGAACATGGCGCTTGACCTGGAAGACCCTTCGGCCAATGAAGCCGGCCAGCGCCTGGAAGCCGTCACCAAGGATCAACTCAACACCGGCCTCACCGGGCAGATCCGCTACCGCGTGAGCGAACGCAACCTATATGCGTTTCTGTTCGGCACCAAGAAGCCGTTTGTCCACGTGATGGCCTACTTCGTTTCCGTGCTCCGACAGCGCATCGCGAACTTCCAGGCGCCCGCGGCCGCGGGCGAAGAGCCGGCGCTGGCGATCCCGGGCAGCGAGATGATCGGAGTGTCGATCAACGACCTGCGAAAGAATCTGCGCGACCTCAACGACTATATGGAGCAGGAGTGCCGGTCGAGCGAGGCGCGCTACGGCGTGAAGTTCGACGCGAGCCTGATCACCGGTATCGACCCGCCGAGCGAGGTGGAGTCCGCGCTGGCGGCTATCAATACTGCGCACAACCACGTATCGAGCGACATCAGTCTCGCGCAGGCCGCCGCGGACCAGAAGATCGTGCAGTCACGCCGCGCCGTGGAGATTGAAACGCTCCGAGCGCAAGCCGAGGCCGAACCGCTCCAGGCGCAGGCCGCCGAGTTGCTTGAGACCTTCAAGGCTGGCCCGGCGGTACTGACCGCCTACCTGCGCAACGTCAAGCTGGCGCTCTATGAAAAAGCGAGCCAGGTTTTTCTGGAGGTGAAGTAATGCTGATTGCAGCCGCCTATATCGTGCTGTATCTGTTCATCGCCGAGTGGCTGATCAAGATCGTGGGCCGGATCTTCGGACTCTACACCACCGTGGAAGAACGCCAGTGCAAGGTGTATGTGCTGTTCGGCAAAGTGCTGGGCGTGATTGATGAACCGGGTCTGCATATTCTGCCGTTCAAGCTCGGGGCGCCGGCCTTCGTCGTCAACCTGCTTGGCAAGTGCTACACGCTGGACTTGCGCATGGACCAGGAGTACCTGCGCAGCCAGGCCGTCAACTCCGAAGAGGGCGCGCCGATGGGCATCGGCATCTGGTATGAGATGTGGATCAGCGACCCGGTGGCGTTCCTGTTCAAGAACACCGATCCGCGCGGCTCGCTCCGGGCCAACGTCAGCAGTTCGGCGGTGCGGTGCTTGAGTAACATGCCGCTGGCGGAGATGCTCGAAACGCGGCACAAGATGAGCCAGGCCGTCCGCGGAGAAGTGTCGGCCAAGTCGCAGGAGTGGGGCTATCGCACCGGGTCCGTCTACATCCGCAAGGTGCACTTCCGCGACCTGGGGATGATCCGCCAGATTGAAGAGAAAGTGGTGAACCGGCTGCGGCAGGTGACGTCGGCGATTCGGCAGGCGGGCGCGAATCAGGTGAGTGTGATTACGAGCTCGGCCGAGCGCGAAGCAGCCGTGGAGTTCGCCCGCGCCGCCGCGATTCGTCCAGCCACGCTGCGCCGTGTGCTGGCGGAGGTGGCCACGGTGCCGGAGGTGAATCAGGCACTATTTGACATCCTTGAAACGCAGCGGCTGCTGGCGAGTAATGCGCAGTTGAATCTGCTTCCGGCGAGCGGAAAAAGCGGGGTGTTGACGGCGCTGCTGGCCGCGAATGGACCGGGACAGGCCGGGTAAGGAAAGCCCGGGCGCGTCCGAAGTCGACGGCTGTTGGATTCAAGGATGCCATTCAGCGCGCACAGTCGACTGCGCGTGAAATCCTATTGGATCGGGTTGCGCACGCGGAACTGCCCCCCGAGTCGGCCAACGCTCCCCTTCTCGTCCCACGATTCGGAAAAAGGTTGGCCGACGACGTGGCTACGCCAGCGCGAACCCGTGTTGCTTGCGGTGATGCGGCCCGTCGAAAGTCTGCGTCGACTTGAATAACTCGTGCCGGCCGTCGAGCCCCGGCTCCTTCACGCGGTCGCGTAGCGCGTTCATCTCAGCGGCGGTCATCGGCTTGAAGTTGCGCGCGAGGGCGATGTCTTCCTTCAACTGCTCCATCGACGTGATGCCCACCACCTGCGACGTCACCGGCAGGCTCAGACAATAACGGTAGGCTTCCGTCGCCGTCAACCCCATCTCCGCAATCAGCCTGCCCTGCGGATGGCCGCCGGCGAGGCCCTTCATGCCGATCACGCCGACGTTCTTCCGCAGGCACACCGGCACCACTTCTTTCTGGAAGCTGCGGAAGTGCGCGTCGAGCAAGTTGATGGGCATCTGCGCCGTATCCCACGCGTGGGGCTTGGCGAGCATCTTCAAGTGAATACGCGGATCCTTGTGGCCGGTGAAACCGATGTAGCGCACCTTGCCCGCCTTCTGCGCTTCGAGCGCGGCCTTCATGCCGCCTTTCTCAAACACCCAGTCCGGGTCGTTGTCGTAGTTGTTTTCGTGGAACTGCCAAAGATCGAGGTAATCCGTCTTCATGCGGCGCAGCGAATCGTCGAGATTCTTCATGCTGCCCGCGTAGTCGCGCTCGCAGTTCTTCGTCATGAGGAAGACCTGTTTGCGCCTGCCGCCCTGCGCGAGCGCTTTGCCCATGATCTCCTCGGAGCCGCCGTCGTGATAGTCCCAGGCGTTGTCGAAGAACGTCAGCCCTTCGTCGATCGCCGCGTGCATGATGCGCACGGCTTCGTCCTTATCGATGGCGCCGATGTGCCAGCCGCCGAGGCAGACGATACACACGCGCTGGCCAGTGCGGCCCAGCACGCGCGTCGGGAGGCCCGTGGCCGACGCCGAACTCGTCTGCGCCACCACCTGTTTGGCCAGCGCCGCTACCGACATCGCCGCACCCGCGCCCTGCACAAATTGCCGGCGCGATGATTTCCGTTCCAGTTCGTTCATGGGGGCACCCTTCCTAGCCATCTTTCTCACCACGCCTTCGAGCGGAATGCACTCGTGGGCAATCCTTCGGCGTTCACCAGATTCGCGTTCACCGGGTTCGATTCCCAGGCATACCGCACGGCCACGGGCGCCATGACGCTCGGGCTCGACACCACCACCGTCTCCCCGTCGATGCGCGCATCGGCGGGGTAGAAGCGCTGATCGGCTCCGGCCACTTCAAAGCCCTGGAGCGCACTACTGCCGCCGCGCGCCTTTAAGCCGCCGCCCACCGAGTCAAACCACACGCGCATCTTGCCTCCACGGTCACCCGTGGTGGGCGCTTCGGCCGTGGCCTGGCGGAACCGCGGACCGCTCCAGGCGATCGCTTCGCCATAAGCAATGTGCCGCGCCGCCAGCGCAAGGCGCGCGCCTACGTCCTGCTTGTTCTTTGGGTGAATATCGTTCGGCTCGCCGATGTCGTTGATCACGGCCATGCCGGTCTTCTTCAAGCGCATCGTCTTGGCCTGCGCCTCCTGCACGATCACCCAATCGCCGGGTGAACCGGCTTTGGCGAAGTTGGCGAGTTGGACCCACAGGAATGGAAAGTCGCCGAGTTCCCAGCGGTCGCGCCAGTCCTGAATCATGGTTTCAAAGAGGCGCTGATAGAGCGGCGCCTGCACGCGGGAGGCATTGCTTTCGCCCTGATACCACAGCGCGCCTTTGATCGTGTAGGGCAGGATGGGATTGATCATCGCGTTGAACAGGCCCGACGGCGTGTGCGCATGGCCCATTCCCACCGGCATTGCCGGACGCCGGGCGCTGGTGTTGCCCGTTTTCACCGCCGCCTCATACTCGGCCATCTGCTTGGAGAAGCGTGCAAACGCGTCGGGGTAGGCATCCAGCACCTTGGCCCACTCGCCGAGAATCGGCGACAACGCGGCATCGCGGCCGAGCGCCTCACGGCTGGTCCAGGCCTGCGCCGGCGTACCGCCCCACGAAGTGTGAATCAACCCGAACGGCACGTTCATCTTCTTATGCATGTCGCGCCCGAAGTAGTACATCACCGCGGAGAAGGCGGGCGCGGTTTCGGGCGAACAGAGCTCCCACTTGGCTTCTACGTCATCCTGCGGCTCCGGCGTGGTTTTGCGCGGCACGTAGAACAGGCGGATCCGCGGATAATTGGCGTTGCGCGCTTCGGCGTCGGCGTTGTTGGTTTGCCGCACGGCCCATTGCATGTTGGATTGACCGGAGCCCACCCACACTTCGCCCGCCAGCACGTCTCGCACGGTGATGGTGTTCTTGCCGGCAATCGTCATGTCGCCCGCATCGCCCGCCTTCAGCGGCTGGAGCCACACGTGCCAGCGTCCATCGGCGGCGGTGGTGGCGTTGTGCGTCTGCCCGTGGAACTGCACGGTGACCGATTCGCCCGGCTCGGCTTTACCGAAGATGCGCGCGGGCACGCCCGCCTGCAACAGCATGTGGTCAGAAACGATGGCCGGCAGTTTCACCTCGGCCATCGCCACGGCAGCCAGCAAAGCCACCCCCGCGGCAAAACGAATAAACATGATCGTTCTCCCCAAAATTCTTACTGTTCGCCTTCCGGCGGCCCGATGTTCGCCACCGGCTCGCCGGCCAGAGCATCCATAAATGCCAAGAGATCCAGTTTATCCTGCGCCGACAGATTGAGGGGGCGGATCAACCTGCTCTGGTAGGGGTTCGGCTTTCCGCCCCGGTCCTAAAACTCAATCACGTCTGCTAGCGACTCAATGCTGCCGTCGTGCATGTAGGGCCGTGTCTGAGTGATGTTGCGTAGCGTGGGCGTTTTGAAGGCGCCGCGGTCCGCGTCGTTTCTCGTTACTTCATAGCGGCCCAGGTCTCGCAGTTCGCCCTTGGCAGTCACGCCAACGCCCAGGTTGTGAAAAAGCCCGTCCGTGAACAAGGCATACTCTTTTCCCACTTGATGACACACGGCGCAGCGTGCGCGATTCACAAACAGGTCCAGCCCGCGCGCCGCCGAACCGCTCAGCGCGCGCCGGTTGCCGAGCGAGTTGAACTTGTCAAACAAGGAATGGCCGCTGAGAATGGTGCGTTCAAACGTGGCGATCGCGCGGCCCACCTTAAGCAATGAGATCGGCCCTGGTCCGAAGGTGCGTTCAAACAGGTCTTGATAGATCGAGTTGTCGTTCAGCCGCTTCAACAGCTCCTGTTCGGCCAGCTCCATCTCTTCGGGGTTCAGAAACGGCTCCACGGCCTGCGTCTCGATCGTCGGCGTCCGGCCGTCCCAGAAAAAACTTTTCAGGTAAACCACATTGAACAACGAGGGTGTGTGCCGGCGGTGCTTCTTGAAGCCCACACCAATTGCAATGGACCGGTTGTCGGAGAAAGCGTAACGGGGGTTGTGGCAAGATCCGCAGGAGACCTGCCCATCGGCCGACAGGCTCTTGTCGTAGAAAAGCTTGCGCTCCAGTTCGAGACCCGCCTCTGAGGGCGGATCCATCACTGGGTACTCGATCCTGGGCAAACCCACCGGGACCACGATCACCACGGGCCGGTTAGGCTGGAGGGGCGGCCGCGACTGGTGGAACGGGTCCAGCTTGCCAAGGCTTTCGAGCGTTTTGCAGCCACAAGCCAGACATAGCACGACCGCCGCCAAAACGCGCAGCGTGAATCGCCTCATTCTTTAATCTTGCCCGGATCCGGCTCCGGGAGAAAGAAGCTGCTGACCAACCCCACCAGATACACAAACGCTCCGACGCCGGCCGCGGCGTAGGCAAGTTTCACCGAGGGGCCCGCGCCGGGCATCGAGTTGCTGAGTGTCGCAGTCACCGCAGCGAACGAAGTGCCGATCATGCGTCCACCTACGTTGGCCGCGAAGCTCTCGCCCGTACCGCGCAAATGCGTGGGATACATCAGCGGCAGATAGTTGCCCCAGAAGCTGAACTGCGCCACGGTGCAAAGGCCGGCGAGGAAGATGCCCCACTTCAACAGCTCGATGTTGTTGTTGGCCGGATAGAGAAACACCAGCGGCAGTACGATGAGGCCGGGAATCTGAAACACACGCAGCAACGTGCGGCGTGACGCGATACGAACCGCCAGAAACGCCAGTAGCACGCGGCCCACCAGCCCGCCAATCTCCTGATAGAACTGCACGCCCGCCACGGCCTGCTGCTGCAGGGGGCGCGCAAGGCCGGCCACTTCCGGCAGCCCGGGTACGATGCGGGGAATATGTTGAATGGCTCCGAACGCCGCGCCGTAGCTGCACGCGAACATGATGGCCGTCACGATGGTGGTGGTGCGGTACTCGGGTGAGAAAATTTCGCCGAAACTGGGGCGCTTCAGCAGCCCCTTCTCCTTCTTCTCCTTCCACGCGGGCGACTCGGGTAGGAACGGCCGGATAATCATCAGCGGGATGGCCGGAATGAGACCGGAAATCAGCGTGTAGCGCCAAGTGGCGTGGCCGCCGTGAATCTCCGGTAGCGATGGGCCCCAGTTCTGAATCAGATAGTAGAGGCCGGTGACCAGCAAACCGCCGATAGACGAAAAAGCCTGCGTCCAGCCCAAAACGTTTTCACGCTGCTTCGGGTCAGGGAACAATTCCGCCAGCCACGCCACGGCGGCGACAAACTCCACGCAAACGCCGATGAAGGTCGTGGTGCGGAAGACCAGCAGCATTTCAGGTGAAGTGGCATACCCAGCTGCCAGCGCTGAAAACGCGTACAAGAGGATGCTGTACACCAGCACGCGGCGCCGTCCAAACAGATCGGTGAGATAGCCGCCGATAAGCCCAAAGAACCCACCCGCCAGCGCGGGCACGTAGAACAGCAGCCCCACCCAGCGGTTGAATTCCGGTGTGCCCGGCTTCAACCCGGCCAAATCCATCAGCGCCGGCTGCAGGATGAGCGGCAGCACCAGAATTTCGTAGATGTCGAAGGCGAAGCCGATCGCCGCCACGATGCAGATGAGCCATTGCGTTGTGGTGAGAGCCATGTTGTTTAGACTCTGAGTGTATCTCACGCTGGCGCTCTGCCGGGTGCGAAAATGAGGACGCACGCCGTGAAAACTCATCTGCTCTTGTTGTGCCTGGCCGCTGCCGCGCCCGCCGCCGACTGGAACTATTTCAAGTCCGGCCCGGTGGAAGTGTGGACCGACCACGACGATGAGCCCGCGCGCCGGCTGCTGGCACATTTCGATCAGACCCGCTGGCTGCTGGCCAAGACGCTGGGGAAGACCGAAGTGAACCCGCTGTGGCCCGTGCGGCTGATGGTACTGAAACCGGGCAAGACGCCGGCGCAGTACCGCACGCGCGAGTTGCGTCTCTCGCGCGATGCCTACACGGCGGGCCTGGAATCGAAGGACGAGATCCCGGCCGCCTGGACCGCTGCGTACCTGCGGTTGCTGATGCGCGACGACGTGAAGCCCATGCCCGCGCCGTTTGAAGATGGGCTCGTTTCTGCGCTCTCCACCCTGCGCGTTGAGATGAGCCGCATCACTGCCGGCGCGCCGCCGGCCACCGGGCGCAATCTCGATTGGGCGCGCATGCATCTGCTGGCGGTCAACCCGGATTACGCGGGCCGCGTACGCGTCTTCTTCGGCGTGCTGCAACAGGGCGCACCCATCGACTCGGCGGCGCGCAATGCCTTTGAAAAGACCGAAGCCGAACTGCAGAAGCTGGTGGAAAACTATTTCGCCGCGGGCAAGTTCGACACCTTCCCCATCTCCGGTAAGCCGCTCAACCCTCAGCGCGACTATCGTTCGTTCCCCGGCCACCCGCAGCGCGCCGAGTTGTTGCTGGCCGATCTGCTCACGGGCAACGCCGCGCAGGCGGCTTACCGCGCGCTGCTGAGCAGGCGCCCCACCGCCGATGCGTTTGAGGGCGCGGGCATGTACGCCGAAGCCGTGGCTAAAGACAGCGACAGCGCGCGCGCGTGGTATCGCTATGCGGCCGACGAGAAAGACATGGCCAGACGGCAAGCGGCGCTGCGCAAGGCTATGGAGCTGAACCCGCGTTGGGCTGAGCCGCACCAGAGGTGGGCCGACGGAGAAACGGACCCGGTGCGCCGATCAATTGTGGCGAAGAAGGCCGCCGAACTCGATCCGCGTGCCACTGCATCATGGATCGCGCTCGCCGAGGCCCAACAGGATGCCAAGGATTTCGCCGCGGCCAATCAGAGCTGGCGCATGGCAGAGCGATCCGTTTCAGACCCGGTGCAACGCGAGGCGATCGAGAAACGGCGGCTCCAGTATGAACGCCAGCGGCTCGATCTGAAAGCCGCCGAGCGCCGGCGTAAGGAAGAAGAGAAGAAACGCGAACTCGATGAGCTGAAGCAGAAGGCGCTGGCCGACATCCGCGCCGCCGAAGCACGCGCCAACGCCGGCAACTCGCCCACGGACCCGTCGCAGAAAGTGCTGCCCTGGTGGAACGGGCCCACAGGCAAACCAGTCACCGGCAAACTGGAACGCGTGGATTGTCTCAGCGGCATCGCGCGGCTGGTGATTCGCGACGCACGCAACCGGCTGTCGCAGTACAAGGTGCTGGACCCGTCGCAGGTGGCAATCACGGGCGCAGGCGAGTTGACGCTGGCGTGCGGCCCGCAGCGCCCACCGCGCGCGATCAAGCTTGAGTATAAGGCGGTGGCGGATGAAAAGCTCGCGACGGCGGGGAATGTGTTGACGATCGAATTTCGCTAGTTCCGCTTCTGACGGCGGGCTTCAACTTACAGCGACAAAAGCAGATCACTCGCCACAGATTCGATTTGAACACCTCGCGATAGACTACGCTATATGGCCTTTCCCGTCGAGCGTCCGCGCCGATTGCGTGTGAACGAACCGATGCGCCGCTTGGTGCGCGAAACGCACTTGCAACCTGAGAATTTCGTACTGCCGCTGTTTGTGTGCGAGGGCGAAAGCGTGCGGCGCGAGATTTCATCGATGCCTGGGCATGCACAGACGTCCATCGATCTAACGGTGGCCGAGTGCCAAGAGGCGGTGCAGTTGGGTTTGGGCGGCGTCATCCTGTTCGGTATCCCCGCGCGGAAGGACGAAGTGGGTTCGGAAGGCTACAACCCCGCGGGCATCGTGCAGCGCGCGGTGCGGGCGATCAAGCGCGCTGTGCCGAAACTGCTGGTCATCACCGACGTGTGCAACTGCGAGTATACGAGCCACGGCCACTGCGGCAAGATCGTGGGCGAGGATGTGGACAACGATACGACGCTGGAGTGGCTCGCGGCCGGCGCGCTCACACACGCGCAAGCGGGCGCCGATATCGTCGCGCCGTCGGACATGATGGATGGGCGCGTGGCCGCCATCCGCCGCAAGCTCGATGCCAACGGTTTCCCGCACACGCCGATTCTTTCTTATGCGGCGAAGTTTGCCTCGGGCTACTACGGCCCGTTTCGCGAAGCCGCCGAATCGACGCCGCAGTTCGGAGATCGCCGGAGCTATCAGATGGACGCCGCCAACGCCCGCGAAGCGATGCGCGAGATGGCGCTCGACCTCGACGAAGGCGCCGACATGCTGATGGTGAAACCCGCCGGCCCGTACCTGGACATCATCGCCGCCGCCCGGGCGCGCTTTGACGTTCCCATCGCGGCCTATCAGGTCTCCGGTGAATTTGCGATGATCATGGCCGCGGCGCGCAACGGCTGGATTGATCAGGATCGCGTGACGATGGAGTCGCTGACGGCGATCCGGCGCGCGGGCGCGGGAATTATTCTGACGTACTTCGCCAAGGACGCGGCGAAGATCCTCGGGGCCTGAGGCACGTGGATGGCGCGTGGTAGGGGCGGCAGGACTTGAACCTGCGACCCTCTGCTTAGAAGGCAGATGCTCTATCCGGGCTGAGCTACGCCCCCACGCTCTGTAATCAATGCTTTACGGACGAAACTAGAGCCGCACTCGAATCCGTTGTGGGGGGATTTGTGGGTACCCCGGTCGAATTCTGGCGCGCCTCCAAAGCGTCGATAGCATCCCGCCGCGCTTTCGCCCGGATGCGGGAATACCGCCTAAGCATTGACGTGCTCACGTGACCCATCATATCAAGCATGGTCAATTCGGGTACCCCGGCTTCGGCCAGCTTGGTGCAAAACGAGTGCCTGAGGTCATGCAACCGGCATTGCACGCCCGCCGCTCCGCGTACAGACTCCCACGCCGTCTTCAGCGAAGTTACGGGCTTTGCCGGATCGGTGGGCTTCTTCGTTCGCGATGAGGGGAACACGTACCACTCAGGGCGGGTTGGCCCCAGGTTTTGAGCGAACCATGAAGCGTGCTGTTCAAGCACCGCCCGCAGGCCCGCGCTCATCGGGATGCGCCGCCCCGCGCCCGCTTCTGTCTTGGCCTTCTTCCCTACGGTGACGTCGGAAGCATCGAAGTTCACTTGGGCCCAGGTGAGGGTACGGGCTTCGTCGCTGCGCATGCCGGTCCATGCCAGCGTGTACAGGAAGGGGAAAATCAGCCGTGATGAGTTCTTGGCCGCCGCGTCGAGCACCGCCTTCTCTTCGGCGGGTTCCAGCGCCCGGCCGATGTCGTGATTCTCTTCGAGCTTCTTCAAGCGTGGCCAGACAGCTTTCCACGTGTAGCCCATGGCGCGACTCAACACCTGTAGAGCGATGTTGATGCTACGCCCGCTGGCCCCTTCTTTCTGGCGAGCGCGCATGAACTCTAAGGCGCGCTGTTCGCTCATGTCGGCCAGCAACACCGAACCCATTAGCCGGCTCAGGTGCGCCGCGCTGTTCTTCACCACCAACACCGAGCGCCCGCGATGGTTCACCGCATACCCCGCCTCGTACGCCTTCAGGACCGCTGAAACAGTCTTCACGCGTTCGGTCGGCCCCTCCGAGGGAAGGCCCGCCGCTGCCCGCTCCAACTCGCGCCGCCGCCTTTTCTCCGCTTCTCTGCAAACGGTCTTGGATGTCGATTTACTCGATTCCCGGATGCGCCGTCCGGCAAAGATGAACTCGTACCACCACACACCACCGCGCACATAGACGCTCATGATTGATCGCCCTTTCAGTGACTATTCCAATCCCCACGGGGCCGCTTTGCCGAGGGTATCCGCGTAGCTGAACTCATGCCACCACGTCGATCATTCATTCCTTCACCATGCCCGTTTTGGGGCCGTTGGAAGTCGGCCGTAGACGCTCATATGCCCTCAACAACTCCCAGGTTGGACTGCGCGGATGCGTATCCCTTATCGGCGGCCTTGCGGTACCACTTCACCTTCACCGCCTCCGCGAACTGAAAAGCGTAGATCCGCATCGACTGGAAGCGGACGTGAATCCGCACGGGTTTGCCAGCCCACTCGCCGAGATTGGCTCCCCGAGACCAGCGAACAGCGCTATCCAGGCCATCCGCCGTAATCGGCACGCTGTCATCGAAGCTCAATCCCGGAAGCACCGCGTCTTCTTTGTATTTGCCCCGGGCCGCGCTTTCCGTCGAACGGGCGCCCACACTTACGATCTGGGCACGGAGCCGGGGATCGGGACCGGTTGGCTCGGCGTTCACCACCAGGCGCTGTCCGGAGAACAACAGAGGCCGGGTGGCGAAGGTGCCCTCTTCCGCACCGGCCTCGATTCCCACGATCCGCTCGCGCGGGAACACGATGCGTCCCATGCCGGAAACGGTCTTCGGAACCCGCGCTTTCACGCTGCGCAACGCTCCGCTGTGCGGACCGTTGCCGCTGCGGTAGTACAGCGCGAGTTGATCGCGGCCAGCGGGCAGAAACCCTGGCGCCACCGAAATGATGAAATCGTCCATACTGCCGGGCTCGCCCAACGGAACATAGGTTTCCCGCGTGGGCCTGAACCACGTCTTGTTGGCGCGGCTCACCGCCACGTTGACGTGAAACGTTCCTTCCCGCTTGTGATAGGCGGATGGGAACATGAAGTGCGCGTGATCGGCGCTGGGGTAGCGCGAATACGGCTGGTTGTACAACTCGACGTTGAAGCCGTCCTGGAAATCCGGAGCGATGGCGAGCTCCGGGTACGTCCAGCTCTTGAAATCATCTGACTCCATGCGGCCGATCGCTCGGCCGCGGCGCGCGGCAACCACGGTATGCTCGCCCGCATCCAGCGCCCCGTACTTCGCGTTCTTGTAGCGAATATAGGCGACGTACTTCCGCAACTCCGGATCGTAGACGGCTACGTTCTGCGAGTCCATGTAGGAGCCGAGGAAGATCTGTTGATAGCGGGTCCAGCCGATGCCGTCGGGTGAGAAAGCGCCGCGCATCACGCCGGCCTCGGCCAGGAAGGGCAGGCCGTGGTTGGGGTAAACGTGGTCGGTGTCCCAAACCGGATAGAACATCTTGTAGCGCTCTTCGGGCGGGGCGATCGGATCGATGAAGACGTTGCCGAGTTCGAGTCCCCCGATGCTGGGACCTCCCGCGAAGACCACGTTGTTGCTTTTCGATCCGTTTACATCGATCTGGTTGAGGGTCGGTTTGCGCCAAGTCAGGCCGTCGTCAGATTCGGCGTACGAAACGAAGAGCCCTTTCTTTGACGGGTGACCGGCGTTGTACCAGAGCCGGTACTTTCCGCCGTCGTAGAGTGCGCTCAGCCAAGCCGTCGACGTCTCGGACGGCTGGTCGGCAATGAGCAGATTCCGATATGGGTCCTTACGGACTTTTCCCAACGACCACCGGATGTTGAAAGGGTAGTCCTCGATGCCTGCACTACCCAGCGCCACCAGGAAATCGTCGAACAGCAACTGCCGCCGGGAGCCGACGTCAATCTCGATCGTTGGCACCGCCGCCCGCGCCGCGGGCGCCAGTCCCATCCCTGCTCCTGCCGCGTATTGGAGCAATCGGCGCCTGGAGAATCCATGCATTGATTACTCTCCTAGAATTCGACCTTTACAGCGAACTGGATAGTGCGAGGCTGTACAGCGGCGTCCACATTCAGGATCTTACCGAAATCGCCGGGGCTGTTGGTATTGGAAGCCGGGTTGGCGAACTTGTGCCGATTGAGTATGTTGTAAAACTCGCTGCGGAACTGAAGATTGAGCTTCTCGGTCAGCATGAAGCGCTTGATGACGGAAAAGTCTTCGGTGTAGTAGCCGCAGCCTCGGAAGTCGGCAATCGTTCGAGACGAGGTGGGGATTCGGAACCGGTCGTTGACGGCAAAGGCCGCCGGGTTCAGATGCAGGGTCCCGCCGATCTTTACGTCCCCGCAACTGGCCAGCCTGGCCGGCGCGCCGGCGATACGATCCGGCCGCACCGCCCGGTTGAAGATCGGAACGATGTTCCCGCCGGTGATGGCGACGATCCGTCCGCTCTGGTAGCGGTGCGTTCCGCTCACCTGCCACCCGCCCACCACCAGGTTGGCGGGGCGCGAGAGATTCCCGGCGTACCTCTTGCCGCGGCCCACGGGCAATTCATAGACCCACCCCACGGTCGCCAGGTGCAAGGCGTCGCCCGGCTCGATCGCCTTTTCCAACTCGAGATTGGCGATGTCGGCCGAGGCGCCGCTACCGAATCCGCTGCCGCCGATGTTGCTCAGGTTTTTCGAGAGCGTATAGCTGGTCAACAGGTGAAGGGGACCGGCTGTCCGATTCAACTTGGCTTGAAGCGCATGGTATTTGGACATACCTGCCGAACCAAATCGGGTGGTGACGTCGAGATACTGCGGGAACGGGCGCATCGCCTGGGCCACGGTTCCTCGAAAGCCTGCATACGGCGCCCGGATTCCGGCCGCCACCGCTGCCGGAGAGTCGAACGGCTGGGTCAACAGCGGACCCAGCGACAGCACGCTCGTGGGCAACTGGTTGATGTTGTCCAGGTTGGCCGGTAACCGTGTCCCTTTTTGCCCGACGTACGCCATGTCCAGGAAGAACATCGAAGGCAA
>VFZP01000139.1 GCA_016871115.1 Acidobacteriota bacterium | reverse complement strand
AGCAGCACCTGCATAACGTCGACGTCATCAACTGGGTGATGGGCGCGCATCCCATTTCCGTGGTTGCGTACGGCGGCGCGGCCTGGCGGCCCCGCACCGAGATCTACGGCAGCATCTATGACCACATCGCCGCGGACTTTACCTTCGCCAACGGCGTGCGGATGTCGAGCTACTGTCGCCAGTTCCCAAACCCCAAGATGTACCGCAACGTGAGTGAACTCGTGGTGGGCACCAAGGGCCGGTCGAACTGCCATGACCTCGGCTCGAAAGGCGAGCGGCGCGACTATGTGGCCGAGCACGGCGCGCTGGTGAACTCCATCCGCGGCACCGGGCCGTATATCAATCACGCGATGGCGGTGGCCGAGAGCACGATGACGTGTATCATGGCGCGCGAGTCAGCGTACTCAGGCATGGAAATCACCTGGGACATGATCATGAATTCGCAGCTCGATCTGTCGCCCAAGGCTTACGGCTATCGCGAGAAGATGCCTGCCACGCCGGTGCCGGTGCCGGGTATCTACAAATTCACTTAAGGCGCGGCGCCTTACTCCTCGCGCAACGAACGCATCGGGTCCCTGCGCAAGGCGTGAGCCGCCGGGACGGCGCAGGCCAGCAACGCGATGGACACAAACCGGCAGGCCCGCGGCGAGGCCGGCCACCGCGCAGCGCGAAGCTTCACGCAGAATCCGGTGCATCACCTGGAGCGGCGACGCGCCGAGTGCGAGGTACACGCCGATCTCGCGGCGGCGCTGCACCGCCGAGTAGCTGGCCACGCCGTAGAGCCCGACGTCGGTCAGCAGCAGCTCCAGAACTTCGAGCACTCACAACCGGCTGATAGATCAGGGTGCGGTCCGTTCGCACCAGGGACCTCCCTACGCCTTCGCCGCGTACTTCCTTACCACGTCCTCATCCACCTCAATCCCCAACCCCGGCTTCACAGGCACTCCCACATACCCGCCGGCAAACGCCACCGGGTCGCGCGCCAATCCATTGCGCCACGGGTTCTCCGCCTGATCGAGCTCCAGCATCGGCGTATCAGTCGCAAAGCCCGGATGCGGGTCCGGCAGCAGCGCCAGCAGATGTGTCGTCGCGGCAATTGCAATGTCGCTACCCCAGCAGTGCGGCAGGCAGCGTATGCCCGCCAGCGCGGCCGTTTCCGCGATGAACAGCGCCTCGCCGATGCCGCCGCACAGCGTCACGTCCTGCTGAATGAGGTCCATCGCACGCCGGTCAATCAGGTCCTTGGCGCTTGCGCGCGAGTCCACCACTTCGCCCGCGGCGAGCGCTATCGGCAGCTTCTGGCGCAGCTCTTCGTAGCCCGCATACCTTGGCGACTGCGGCAGCGGCTCTTCAAACGCGTCAAACTTCAACGCATGCAGCGCGTGCCCCATCTCGAGCGCCGACGACATCGTGTACGCCGCATTCGCATCGGCCATCAGCAGCACATCCGGCCCGGCCGCATTGCGTACCGCGGCCGCCAGCTTCGCCTCCCGCGCTACCGGGTAGCGCCCAATGCGCATCTTCAACGCCTTGAATCCCTGCTTCACCAGCGCCGCTGCCTCGCGCGGAAACTGTTCTTCGGGCTCCAGCCCTTCGAGGTAATTCATCGCCGATGCATACGCCGGCACGCGGTCCCGTACGCGGCCGCCGAATAACTCCGCTACCGGCAGATTCAGCGCCTTGCCGCGCAGGTCGTTCAAGGCAATATCCACGGCGCCTGTCGCCATTCCGTTGCCGAAGTTCGCGCCCCAGATGAGCCGCCACAGCCGCCGGTGATCGAGCGGATTCTGCCCCACAAGCTGGGGCCCCAATTGATCGTCAATCGCGCCGCGCGCGCCGCCGATGGCCGCCGTCTCGCCCCAGCCGGTGAGCCCCGCATCGGTTTCGATTTTCACGAGCAGCGTCTGGCGCGTCTTGCTCAGCGGCACGGAAACCGAAACGCCCATGGGCCGCGCCAGCTTGTGCCGCAGCAGGTAGGTCGTCACCGCGGTGATCTTGAGCTTCGGCAGCGCGGCAGCGAAAGCCCAGCCTCCCGCGGCGCAAAACGCGCCCGCCCGCAGAAAGCCGCGGCGATCAAGAGGCGTCTTCACTACGCGATGATCTCGGCGATCTTGTGGCCGTAGTCAATCTCAATGCGCTGGCGGCCGGGCACCGAAAGGCGCCGCGGGTCAAGCCCCAGTTGGTTCAACACCGTCGCGTGCAGGTCCGTCACGTAGTGGCGGTTCTCCACGGCGTGATATCCCAATTCATCTGTGGCGCCATGCACCACGCCGCTCTTGATGCCGCCGCCCGCCATCCAGCAACTAAACGCCGTGGGGTGATGATCGCGCCCCAGCGTCGAGCCTTCGACGCCCGGCGTGCGCCCAAACTCAGTGCCCCACACCACCAGCGTTTCATCCAGCAGGCCGCGCTGTTTCAGATCGCGCAGCAGGCCCGCAATCGGCTGGTCTACTTCCGAACACGTGCGCCCGTGGAGCTTCTTGATATCGAAATGCGCGTCCCAACCCAGCGTGTCCGTCGAGTAGCCATGAATCAATTCGACGAAGCGCACGCCGCGTTCCACCAGCCGCCGCGCGGTCAGGCAGATTTCGCCGAACGGGCGCGTGACATTGTTGTCGAGCCCGTACAGCTTCCGCGCGTTCGTGCCCTCGCCGGCAAACTTGAACAGCTCCGGCACTGACGTCTGCATGCGGAACGCGAGTTCATACGACTTGATGCGCGCCTGCAGCGCCGCATCGTCCGGATGCTGCGCCGCCTCCATGCGGTTGAACTTCTGCAGCAGCCGGAACTCGGCCTCCTGCTCTTCCTTGAACACGCCGTCCACCGGCGCGGCAAACGGCAGCGGGTTCTGCGGGTTGACGTCGAGCAAAATTCCGTTGTGCTGCGGCCCGAGATAGTCGCCCGAGTAGCCCGCCGGGCCGCCGTCATGCGGCATGATACGCCCGCCCAGCACCACAAACTGCGGCAGGTTGTCGTTCAGCGAACCGAGGCCGTAGTGAATCCAGGAACCGAGTGAAGGGAAGTTGCCTTCAAAGATGTGCCGCCCGGTGTGAAACTGCGTTTGCGCGGCGTGATTGTTGTCGGTGGTCCACATGGAGCGGATCACCGAAATGTCGTCGATGCAATCGCCCACGTGCGAAAACCAGTCCGACACTTCGATGCCGCTCTGGCCGCGCTTGCGATAGCCCGTCTGCAGCGGCAGGATCCTGGGCGAACTGCGGCGCTCCCTGCCTGTGAACAGGACGGTGTTTTTCTTGTACTTCGAGTTGAGAACGTCGGCGTAAGGCGTCTCGTCAATCGTCATGCCGCCGTACTTGTTCAGCGCGGGCTTGGGGTCGAACGTTTCCAGGTGACTCGCGCCGCCCTGCATGAACAGCCAGATGACGCTCTTCGCCTTCGGCGCAAAGTGCGGCTTGCCGTCCGCGCCCAACGCATCGCGATGAAACATCGCGCCCAGGGCCATTCCGGCCACACCCATCCCGGTGCGCGAAAGAAAGGCCCTGCGGTTGTTCATCTGCACGGATTATACTTCACCGGATCGTTACGAATTCACTGCGGTTGATCAGCACATGCACCAGGTTTTCGCGCACGCGGAGCGCCGGATCGGCCGCCGCCGCCACCTCGCTTGCCTGGCCCGATTGGAACAGCGTCAACTTCGCAGCACCCTGTAAAAGCTCCGCCTGCCGGTGCAGGAACTGCATGCTCTCCGTCTGCTCCTCCGCCGAAGGCGCGCGTCCCAGAATACGCGTAAACGCCTCGGCGACAAACCCCCGCGCATCGGCCGCGGCGCTGGCGATCTTGCGCGCCAGCAGACGCGATTGCGTGAAGCTGAGTTCGCTGTTGGAAAGCGCCAGCGCCTGTTGCGGCACGATGCTCTCAAAGCGCCGGTAGCAGCCCGCCGGATCCGCCTGGTCGAAGGTCTTCAGCAGTTGCACGTTCTCATTCGGTGTGTGCGTGAAGTACAGGCTCCGGCGGCGCGAAGCCTGCCCCGCGTACTCATCCAGTTCCGGCCCGCCCTGCGTGCGGTCCAGCTCACCGGCGACCGCCAGCAAACTGTCGCGTAACGTTTCGGCCTCCATGCGCCTCGGATTCATGCGCCACAGATACCGGTTCTCCGCGTCTGCCGCCATGTTTGGATGGCCGGCGCTCGCAGCCGATGATGAGCGCATGCGGTACGTGTTGCTGGTCACCATCAGACGATGCAGGTGCTTCATGCTCCAGTTGTTTTCCATGAACTCCACGGCCAGCCAGTCGAGCAGTTCCGGGTGCGCCGATGGCTTGGTGCGCACGCCGAAATCGTCCACCGCGTCCACCAGGGGCTGGCCGAAGTGACGCAGCCAGATATGATTCACGGCCACGCGCGCCGTGAGCGGATTGCCGGGCCGCGTGATCCAGCGCGCCAGCGCAGTGCGCCGCCCGGTGCTGGTTTTCGGATACAGCTTGCCGGTGGGGGTGTACTCGGTTTTCGCCTTGCCCAGCGCGGCCTGCGCTGCCGAGACTTGTCTGGTGGCGAGCTTCACGCGCTTCTCGCGCACTTGCGTGGCTTCGTGCTCATTCGCAGCCGGCGTGCGAAACGCGTCGGCCAGTTGCTGCTGCGCGTCCAGCAGATTCATCTCCGCTTTGGCCAGTTCCGCCGTGCGCTCTGCGTCCTTGGCGGCTTGCGCGAGATCCGCCGCCTTCGCGTCCGCGGGCTCGGCGAACTTGGCGCGGTCTGCCGCCACCCGGGCTTCCATCGCCGGCAGGTTGGCGGTGTACCACGCGACCTTCTTCTCCGCCAGCGCCACGGCTTCCTGCGCGCGTTGTAACGCCAGTTTCGGCTCGGTGGGCGACAAGCGGTCAATCCAGTTCGCGATGCGCTCGATTTCTTCCTTGCGCAACGGCGCCGCTTCGCCGGGCATCCGCGGTTCAGTCTCGCCACGCAACCGCTGGATCAACGGGCTGCGCGCGCTGTGGCCCGGAATCACGGCTGGCCCGTCTTTGGCGCCGCCTTCGAGCAACAACTCCACGCTGATGACGCGGAACTCGCTGCGCGGATAATAATCGCCGTGACAGGCGACGCAATGCTTATCAAAGATCGGCTTCAGGTCTTTCTCATAGCCATCTTTCGCCGCCCTGAGCGCCGCGGCCTGCTGTCGCGGATCCGGCACGCGCTTTTCGGCGGCAGCCAACGCCGCGCGCGCTTCAGCCAATCCCGCGCGGGCCTGTACGACTTCCTGCTGCGCCTGCTCCACGAGATCGCGCTGCACATGCAGTTGACTGGACGGATAGTAGCTGGCCACCGGCAGCGTCACCGGCTGAATCGGCTCTTCCATCTGTCCCAGAATCTCCGGCACGCCGGGCGCCAGCGGCGCGGTCTTGTCGGGATTCTTTTCGTCCCCGCCCACCAGCCGGTAAGTTTCGGCATAGATCGCCGGACCAGTGCCATCGATATCGCGTGGCAGCGAATCGAACACACGCGGCAGCCCGCCTTTGAACGGATCGAGTTGCCCGGGCAGCGGATCGGTCCGCACATCGTGCGGCTCAAAGAACGCGCGGAGCCGGTAGTACTCGTCCTGCGCCAGCGGGTCGAACTTGTGATCGTGGCAGCGGGCGCATTTCATCGTGGTGGCCAGAAAACCCGACGTCACGCTCTCCACCGTCTCCTTCAGCCATGCGTTGCGATTCGGGCGGAAATAGTTGCGCACAAGGAACCCGGTGGCGCGCACCACGTTCGCATCGCCCGGAGCGATCTCGTCGCCCGCCAGCATCTCCTGGATCATGCGGTCATAACCTTTGTCGGTGTTCAGCGACTCAATGATCCAGTCGCGCCAGTGCCACATGTGCCGCTGGCCATTCTGCATAATGCCGAAGCTGCGCAGGCCGTACCAATCGCTGTAGCGCCACACGTCCATCCAGTGCCGGCCCCAGCGCTCGCCGTACGCCGAAGAGGCCAGCAGATCGTCCACCGCTGTTTCGTAAGCCTTCGGTGACGCGTCTTTCACAAACGCCGCGAGTTGCTCCGGCGTAGGCGGCAGGCCGATCAGATCGAGATACACACGCCGCAAAAGCGTCGGCTTATCGGCCTCCGGCATCGCCTCCAGCTTCTGCCGTGAGTGCCCAGCCGCGATGAATCGATCGATCGGATTGCGCGCCCACGCGTTGCGGCTCGCTCTAGGCACGGCCGGCCGCTTGGGTGGCTGATACGCCCAGTGGGTGCTGCCATGCAGGAACGCCTTCTGCTCCGTGGCCCCGGCGGGCCGCAGCGCACTTGTGTAAGGAACCTTCGCGCTCACCCACGCAACAAACGCGGCAATCGTTTCTTCGGGGAGTTTGGCACTCTGATACGGCATGCCGGGCTCGTGCTCATGCCGCAGCTTCTTCACCAGTAAGCTGGCGGCGGCATTGCCAGGCGCCACCACCTGCTTGTTCGCGTCACTCCCGCGCAGCAGACTGTCGCGCGTGGACACGTCGAGTCCGGCTTGCTTGAACTTGCCGCCGTGGCAAGCAAGGCACTTCGTCTCCAGCACGGGCCGCACTTTCTCAAACAACAAATCGCCGTCCGCGGGCACTGCCGCCGCCGCTACCGGCTGATCGTCCGGCGCGCCCAGGTCAATCCACAGGGCCACCAGCGCGGCGACTTCAGCAGGGAGCTTGGCTGCGCGCGGCGGCATATGCGGCTGCTCTTGATGCGAGATGAGCTTCAGCAGCAAGCTATCCTGCGCGCGCCCCGGCACCACGGCCGCGCCGCTCCCGCCGCCCTGCAGCAACCCGGCGCGCGTCGTCACATCCAGCCCGCCCTGCCGCATCGTACCCGCGTGGCAAGACTGGCATTGCTTTTCGAGCAGCGGCCGCACCTGCTCGGCATACAGCTTCCGCCCGGCCTGCTCGGCCGAGAGCGCGCCGGATTGCGCGTTCAATTGCGGCGTCGTCGATAGTCCGGCGGCGATCAGGCAAACGGCAAAGTGTGTTCCCATGGATTCAATCCACACGGCGCGCTCCGCCGATCGACAGCACCTTCGTGCGCGTGCGGATGAACAGACTGCCGCCGGCGATGGCCGGCGTTGCCACGATGCTCTCGCCCATGTCGTTCTTGGCCAGCATTTCGTACTCCGCGTTGTCTTTCAGCACCAGCACCACGCCGTTCTCGCCTGCGAGATAAATCTTGCCGTCGCCCGCCACCGGAGAGGCGTAGTAGTCGCTGGCGTTGCCCACGCGCCGCGGCGGCCGCGCGGGCGTACCTGACTTCGTCTCAAACACCGTGTTGATGCCGCCGCCCTTCACCAAAAACATGCGGCCGCCGGAGACCAGCGGAGACACGATGTGGTCGGTGTGCTTGGTGGCATGCTTCCACAGCACGTGCGACCGGGTCACGTCGCCCTCGCCACCCGCGCGCACGGCCACAATCGCTTCGCTCGCCGCCTGCGCACCCATCGCCGTGAAGTCCGCGCCCGCAAAGTTGTCCGGATGCAGAAACGCGATGTCGAGTTCGCGCCCTTCGAGCACGCCGTCTTTGTTCAGGTCACCCCGATCGAACGTACGCTCGAAGAAGATCGCGGGCACCGGCGTCGCGCCCACATACTTCTGGATCTCGGCCTTGGTCACCTTGCCGTCATTGTTGCCGGTCTTCACCTGATCCACCGAGGCCAGCCATTGATTGGCAATCCCGCCGCTCTGCACGGAAACGTAGACCACGCCGCCATCGCACACGGGCGTGGTTTTGATATTGCGCAGCAGCGTCTTGGCATGCCAGCGGCGGCGACCGGTACCCGGGTCGTAGCCGATCAACATGCCCGTGCCTGCCAGCACCACTTCAGTGCGGTCCCCGGCCGCGCACACGATCGGATGCGAGTAGTTCACGGCCATGTCCAGCCGGTCATCTTTCCAGCGCAGCTTGCCCGTGGCTTTGTCAAAAGCGTGGATGGCGGGGAACAGGTCGTCGTCCTGCGCAAACAGCACCATGTCGCGGTAGAGCACGGGGGACATGCCCGGGCCCCACTTGAAGACGAAGAACGGCATAGGTAGTTTCTGATGCCACACGTCGCGCCCAGTGCGCGCGTCCACGGCGCGCAGGCCCAGCGCGCTGAGGTAGAAGTACACGCGGTCCGCGTCGGCCGCGGGCGTGGTGCTGGCGTGGCTGTTGGGCGCGGTGATGTCGGCCAACGGCCCCGTGGGCCAATCACGCTGCCATAGTTTCTTGCCGGTAGCCGCGTCGAACGCAAACAAACTCACCGTCTCCGGGCCGGTCATCCCGCTCACGAACAAACGGCCCGCCGCCACCACCGCGCCGCCCGCGCCATCGCCCACGTTCGCTTGCCAGCGCACGTTGTCCGTGGCCGAGAATGTGACGGGAAGCGCCTGGGTGGTGCGCGCCATGCCGCTGGAGTTCGGACCGCGAAACTGCGGCCAGTCATCTGCCCGCGCGCCGGCCGCGCCCGCCAGCAGCAACAGGATTCCGCGCGAAACGAATGTTCCCATGTTTTGGACTGCGACCAGTATATCCGGTAGCGGTTTCGAATAGCATATCGTGTGGTGGTGGAGTAGCATTCTCCAAATACCAGACAAGCGAGGGATATCCAAATGAAGAAAGCGCGTAGGAACTTCTTGACCGCCGCCGGCCTCGGCGCGGCCGCCGCTGCTCCGGCCATCGCCGCCAGCGGCAAGGTGAAAGCACCGGGCGGCTACCGGATCGGGAACATGTACTTCAGCTCCGGACTTACCGGCGTCCGCGCCGATGCCCGCAAAGATCCGCTGGCCTTTGGCGGCGACATCAAAGAACAAACCCACACCATCATGAAGATGCATAAGGAGAACCTGGAGAAGATGGGTTCTTCGCTCGATAACGTGGTGAAGGTGACGGCGTTTCTTGCCGACGTGAAGACGCAGAAGCCCGCCTTTAATCAGGCGTACGCCGAGTACTTCACCAAGGATGCGCCCGCGCGTTCGGCCTTGGGCGCGATCTTCCCGGACATGCAGACGCTGGTGGAAATCGAAGTGGTCGCGTGGGTCCCGTAGCGTCGGGCTGCCGAAAGCGGCGACCGTGCGCGGCCGCTTGGCGGGGCTACTGATCCGCGGGGACCCCGGACCATCCTCACCGTGAGTGGTTCCGCGAGCCCGAAGTACCTGGGCAAGCGGGCCGGCGCACGGCGGCTCTTGCGGGCGTGCGTGGCCTGCGGGTTTCGCGCCTTTGACGCCACGCCGCGCGCAGCCAGGACCCGTGGCTCCACCGCTTATAATCGTCGAGGAACCGTGGGCGAACAACATTTGGTCATTCTGCTGGTGAAGGTCGCCGTCGCGGCGTCCCTCGCCAGTCTGCTTGTCCGCTTCCGCGCGTTCAAGGCTGTGCTGCTGGTGGAGCAACGTTCGCTGCTCGAGCGCCTGGGCCTGGCCGGAGCGATCATCGTAGCGTTCGGCGGCGCGCTGGTGGTGCGGCTGGTCACCCGCAATACATATAAAGCCGCGGACGTAGGTCTTGAAGGCTGCCTGATTGCCGGGCTGGTGGGCGGCTACGTGCCCGGGTTGCTGTGCGGAGTGCTGATCTCGCTGCCCTCTATGCTGTTTGCCGGCGAACTGCTATCGATGCCACTGCTGGCCGCTGTGGGCGTAATGGGCGGGATGCTGCGCGACGCCGCGCCGGACCCCGAAGAGATCTGGAGCGTCTCGCCGTTTCTCGACCGCAACATCTACCGCACGATCCGCCAGCATGCGGACCGGCCCATCTTTTTTTATCGCCTGTGGTTCCTGCTCACCCTGGTTTCCGCCGAAGGCGTGCGGTATCTCGGCAGCCAGATTTTCCCGGCCGGCGCGATTTTTCACCTCTACCCGCCCGAAGCGGGCCGCCCTGGTTTGATGGCCGTGACGTGGCTGTCCACCATGTTTGCCGTGCTGCTGCCCATCAAAATCTGGGCGAACGCCCGCGTGGAGATTCGCCTCGAAGAACAGCGGCGGCTTGCACAGGAAGCGCAACTCCGCGCGCTCACCAGTCAGATCAACCCGCACTTTCTGTTCAACACGCTCAACTCGATTGCTTCGCTGGTGCGCACCAACCCCGACACCGCGCGCCAGGTGATTCACAAACTGTCCAGCATCCTGCGGCGGCTGATGCGGCGTCATGACAATTTCACTAGCCTGCGAGAGGAACTGGCGTTCGTGGAGGACTATTTGTCGATCGAAATCGTTCGTTTCGGAGACAAGTTGCGGTTTGTGAGGGAAGTGGCCGATGGATCGTTGGACACCATGGTTCCGAGCATGGTTTTGCAGCCGATTGTGGAAAACAGCGTGAAGCATGGATTGTCGGGTAAAGTAGAGGGCGGCACGGTGCGCTTTCGGGCTTGGCTGGCTGACGAGCGCCTCCATCTGGTGGTGGAGGACGACGGGGTGGGCATACCCGAGGCAAACCTTGCTAAGCTATTCCAGCAGGGCATCGGTATCAGCAACGTGAAAGAACGACTGCAAGTGCTCTTTGGCACTGACTTTAGAATGTGGATCGACAGCAAGCCGGGCGAGGGCACTCGCACCGGCATCGAGATTCCCAGCCAGGGTCAACTTGCGCCTGTCGCCACCCGCTCCAGAGCCGCCGCCGGGACCGACACCGTTTCGTAACGGAACCTTACCTGAATGCCCCCCCTACTCAAGAGCTTAGACACAGACTTGGTGGCGCTCAACCGGGACCGGTTGCCCCAGACGATCGCGGCCAAGACGCGCCGTTTCTACGATGTCATCTCCACGATCTATCCGTTGTCGTCCTACATCTTCCACGCGCGTGCCCACAAAGTAGCACTGGAAATGGCCGGTGTACGCGATGGCATGCAGGTGCTGGAGATTGCCACTGGGTCCGGGGAGATGTTCCGGAAGCTGGTGAAGGCCAACGGCTCGGGCAAGACATACGGCATCGATATCTCGCCCCGCATGGCCGCCCGCACGCACAAGCAGGTGCGGCAGGATTTCCCAAAGGCCAAGGCGCACTGCCATGCCGTGGACGCACGCTACCTGCCCTTCCGCCCCAACTCGTTCGATGCGGTGTTTTGCTGTTACCTGCTCGAACTGCTGTCGCGCGACGACATCATACTGATGCTGAGCGAAGTGCATCGCGTGCTGCGGCGCAACGGGTCGTTCTCGCTCATTCTGATCGGCAGCAACGAGTCTGCCTTCTTCAACGGGCTCTATGAAGTGGCCGGGTCGATCATTCCCGCGTTCTGGGGCCGGCAGATGCAGGCCGAAGGCGCCGAAATTCTCCGCGCGGCCGGCTTCCACATCCAGCACGAAGTACTGGTGAAGCAATCCGGTTATAGTTCACGCGTTCTCCAGATCGTCAAAGACTAGCCCGTATATCTACCAGCCTCTCACTGACGCGGACCGGCGGCCGGGAGCGCGCATAACGCTATCCTGGTAGTCTCGCACTCCGCATGATTTCCCTTTCGAGCGTCAACAAACAGTACGGCAAGCAACTGATTTTTGTCGAGGCGTCGTTTCAGCTCAATCCCGGCGAAAAGGTGGGCCTGGTGGGGCCCAACGGCGCGGGCAAAACGACGCTGTTCCGCATGATCACCGGCGAGGAGACGGCCGACGACGGCGAAGTCACCGTGCCGAAAAGGATCACCATCGGCTACTTTCGCCAGGATGTGGAAGAAATGAAGGGCCGCAGCACGCTGGACGAAGTGATTGCCGGCAGCGGACGTGTGGGCGAGTTGCACCATGAGCTCGAAGGACTGCAGAATGCCCTGGCAGATCCGGAGCGCGCCGGCGAGATGGATAAGATTCTCGACCGGTTCGGCGTCGTGCAAGAGGAGTATGACCATCTCGGCGGCTACGCGCTTGAGGCGCAGGCGCGCGAGGTGCTGCAGGGTCTGGGGTTCACCGAAGCGCAGATCGATGGCGACGTGGCTGCGCTGTCGGGCGGCTGGAAAATGCGCGTGGCCCTGGCGCGCGTGTTGCTGGGCCGGCCCGACGTGCTGCTGATGGATGAGCCGACCAACCACCTGGACATCGAGTCGATCATCTGGCTGGAGCAGTTCCTGAAGTCGCTGAACAGCGCGCTGCTGATGACCTCGCACGACCGCGAATTCATGAACCGCGTGGTGTCGAAGATCTTCGAAATCGACAGCGGTGAAATCAACGTCTACTCGGGCAACTACGACTACTACGAACGCGAGCGCGCGATTCGCGACCAGAATCAGCAAGCGGCATTTGCACGCCAGCAGGCCATGCTGGCCAAGGAACAGCGCTTTATTGACCGCTTCCGCACCCACGCCGCCAAGGCCGCGCAGGTGCAGAGCCGCATCAAGGCGCTGGACAAGATCGAAAAACTGGAACTGCCGAAAAAGCGCTCGGTGGTGAAGTGTGAATTCCGCACGCCGCCGCGCTCGGGCGATCAGGTGGCGATTGTGGAGGGTGTTTCGAAAGCGTTCGGCGAGCGGCGGATCTATGACGATTTCTCGGTCACCATCCGGCGCGGCGAGCGGTGGTGCGTGATGGGCCGCAACGGCGCGGGCAAGACGACGCTGCTTAAGATGATCGCGGGCGTGCTGCCGCCGGATGCAGGCGGCGTGCGCCTGGGGGCGAGCCTGAAGATGGGCTACTTCGCCCAGCAATCGCTCGATGTGCTGAACCCGGACCTTGCCGTGATTGAGCAGTTGCAGCAGGATTTTCCGCAGGACGGACTTGGCACGCTGCGCACGCTGGCCGGTGCGTTTCAGTTCTCGGGGGAGGACACGGAGAAGAAGATCCGGGCGTTGTCGGGCGGCGAAAAGTCGCGTCTGGCGATGGCGCGGATGCTGTTCGATCCGCCGAATTTTCTGGTGCTCGATGAGCCGACCAACCACCTCGACATGGCGACGAAGGAGATGCTGATCGAATCGTTGCAGCAGTACGAAGGCACGATGATCTTTGTCTCGCACGACCGCGCGTTTCTGCGCGGCCTCAGCACGCGCGTGCTGGAACTGGGCGGCGAGACGGGCACGGACAAAGAGCCGCATTTGTACCTGGGCGGTTATGTGGAATACGTGGAACGGACAGGCCACGAGGCGCCGGGCACGCACACGTAATCCGCACGCACTCCACTACAGATAGAGCGTGATGAGATCGCGCCTGCTGGCGTTTGCGTCGCCTATGTATCGCCGCAACTCATAGATCCATTGCTCAAAGTCTGGATCCTCCAGGGCCGGCGGCTCTTTGACGAATACCCCCGCTAGCTCCGCAGTTCTCAACCCACCCCAGGATGGGTAACCTTGATGCTCAAGGGCCACCAACGGGCGGTTCAGCAAGTACCGCCAATCCGTGGTGGCCTGGAATTGCCGGGCGAAACCCGGCTCGAACATGGACCGGAACTTGCCGCCGCCGCGGGTGGTGTGCATGATTTCTCCGAGACAGGTGTTGATCCACCTTACTACGGCAACCAATGCCAGTGCTTCCTTTGAAGACACCACCGGTGCCTTGGCTTTGTTGCCATCCATGATCAGCGTGCGCAAGCTGTCTTCCCAAGATGGTTCGACCGGGCAGATTCCTGTTTGGATTGCGGCGCGTTGGCGCTTGACCACTTCGTTGAACACTCTTTCGTCGCGGCAGCCCAGCACCCGGTTGAGCCGGTCCCAATCAAGAGCGTGAAATTCGAGTGCATATCCCATTTAGTGCCCCCACAGCGCCCGCGGGAGATACACACTTTCGAATCGTGGCTCCACCCCGGCCACAGCCGCCAGACGCAAGAGGCCCAGGCCCAGATAGTCGAGCAGTCCTTCCGGTGTGTTGCGAATTCGGGGCTCTCGAAAACGAGCGACGAAGACCTCGTGGCGCGCTTGCGCTCCGGCATCGAGACCGGCGGCGTTTCGCTCCACGATAGCTCGCGCGATCGAGAAGATGGACGACATCTCAGTCTGCGAGGTGGGGGCCAGTCTTGCGGAGCGGGCCGAGGCTTCGGGCATACGTTCCAGACGTTCCAGAATGATACGGTCGTTTCCTGTCGCCAACGCGTTGAAGAACTCTGCCGCCAGAAAAGCAGTCTCATCGAATGTGTAGCTGGGATGAGTGCAGCGCTCGCGGGGCAAGCCGGCGATCAAGTGTACCAGTGCCTGATCGTGCCGGAGCAGGGCCACGGCGAGGAATATCGCGTGATCGGAAAGCGATACAGGCTTATTCGTGTCCAGGAAACGGGCAAACCACTGCCCAGCTTCTTGCAGAAACAGGGGAACCTGGTCGGCTTCGTCGAAGGCATAGCTGAGCGATGCGCAGGCTAGCAGCCCGTGGCGAATGTCAGTTTGTAGCTTGAGGGCGTGTGCGAGGCAGGCACACGCGGACATGATGTAGGGGCTTACAGGACCTGCCCGGGGTT
>VFZP01000138.1 GCA_016871115.1 Acidobacteriota bacterium | reverse complement strand
GTAGGCGCGGCCGTGGCATTCACCGGCACACCTCGCGTGATCGTCAGCCACAGCGGGATCCACAAAAAGCCCATCGCGCCGGCCACGACAAACGCCATGCGCCAGCCGTAGGCGCCGGCGAGATAACTGGCGAGAAGGGGCGAGGCGATCATGCCGATCGAAATGCCGAGTTGCCCGAAACCGGAGCCGAGCGCTCGCTCGCGCGGTTCCAGGTACATCGCAATCGTCTTGCCGCTGGCGGGGATGTTGCCGGATTCGGCCATGCCCAGCCACGCGCGGCAGGCAAGCAACGACGGGAATCCGCCGGTAAAGCCCGTGGCGATGCCAGCCATCGACCAGAGGCCGATCGACGAGCAGATGCCCACGGTGAGCCCGGCGCGGTCAATCACCCATCCCGCAATCGGGGCCGACAAGGCGTAGACAATCGAGAAGGCCGATACGAGCCAGCCGTACTTCACGTCGTCCAGTTGGAACTCAGCCTTGATGGTGGGCGCGAGCGCGGCGAGGATCTGGCGGTCCAGATAGCTGAGCGCCGAGGCGAGGATGAAAACACTCATCACGCGCCAGCGAGCCGGAAATGAAGAGGGCATGGTTTCGGGTAGCCGCGCCGTCTCACCACGGACAGCGCCGCCGCCAGATTAAGCTTACCCCACCGCGCGCGAGGCAAACCAGACTGATTGAAATATACTAATGAAGTCTCGGCCAAGCGCCGACTGAGCCAGGGAGTCTCTTTCGGACAGATTTTTCATCCACAGCGATCAATCTACTCGCTCGCACTCGCCACACTGCTGGCGCAAGCCGTTCACGGGCAGTCATTCACCGCCAGCGTGCGCGGTACAGTCACCGACGAATCCGGGGCCGCCGTTCCAGCCGCCCGCATCGTGGTGACGGACTCTGACCGCGGCACATCTTTCCGCGGCGAAGCCGACAGCGCCGGGCGTTACACCGTCACGGCCCTGCCGCCGGGCAACTATATTCTGATCGTGGACGCCACGGGCTTGAAGAAGTTTTCGAGCGGCCGATTCACGGTGGCGGTGCAGCAACAGACCACCGTCGATGCCCGCCTCCAGGTGGGCGACGTGAACACCACCGTCGAAGTCACCGGCTCGGCGTCATTGCTGAACACCACCATTTCCAACCTCGGCCAGGTGATCGACAACCAGACGATTCTCAAGCTCCCGAACATCGCGCGCAACTCGATGGGCCTCGTCTAACTGACGCCCGGCGTGGTCGGCTCCGGCGGCCGGCACGGCAATTCAAATACGAACTTCGTGGCCAATGGCAGCCGCAACTCCACCTCTGACGTGCTGGTGGACGGCGCCACCGTGGCCACCGTCGAGCAGAACTCCGGCGTCACGGACCTGAAGTTTTCCCCGTCCGTGGACGTGGTGCAGGAGTTCAAGATGCAGACGAACTTCTTTTCCGCCGAGTATGGCCAGACGGGCGGCGCGGTGGTGAACATGATCACGCGCTCGGGCACCAACAGCTTTCACGGCACAGGCTACTACTTCCCGCGCGACGCCAAGCTGAATGCCAATAGCTGGCTTGCCAACCGCGCCGGCAACCCGCGGCCGGCCTATCACCGCGACTTGATTGGCGGCGTTTTGGGCGGCCCGGTCATAAAGAACAAGACATTCTTCTTCGGCGCCTACGAAAAGACCTGGGAAGAATCGCCCAGCATCCAAGAGGGTTTGCTTCCCACTGCGCTACAGCGCAATGGCGATTTTTCGCGCACGCTGAATGCCGCCGGCGCGCTCATGCAACTCTACGATCCGTTCGCGCCGATGACGAACTCCACCGGTACGGTGGTGCGGACGCCGGGTCCCGGCAACCTGATTCCGGCGTCCCGGTCTAATCCGCTGGATGTCAAGGCGCTCTCGTTTTTGCCTCAAGCCAATCAGCCCGGCGCGGCGTTCACCGAGACCAACAACTGGTTCAGCCAGGGGCTGAACAACAACCGCAATGACCAGACCACGATCAAGGGCGACCATAATTTCAACGACGCCAACCGCCTGAGTGGGCGCTACAGCTTGGTGCGGAGCAACGGCGTCAACCCGAACCTGTTCGGCGAGGGTAACCCCTCCTACTTCGCCCGCGGCAACAGCTTCACCCCCACTTAGTCCATGGCGGCCGACTACACGCGCACACTGGGCCCCAGCACGGTATTGACGCTCCGCTACGGCTACACCTATTCGAACTTACTGGCAGCCGCGCATCGGCTTCGCCTGGGCGCCGGACTCTAAGACATCGGTCCGCTCGGGCTACGGCTTGTTCTACACGCTCTCTCGCGCCACCGTCTTCGGGCGTCCGGGCACGGGTTTCACGATCGACTCGCCGGCCATCTGGTCTCTCGACGGCAACACCACGCTCAACACGCAACTCGCCAATCCGTTCCCGAACGGCGTGCTGCTGCCGCCGGGTACGAGCCAGGGCGACCGGACGTTGCTCGGCTTCGGCGCGGGCACCATCGTCCGCGACTGGAATCGCAACCCCGAGTATCACTCGTGGAACCTCTCGATTCAATGCGACATCGGCTTCCAATCCGTGCTGGAGGTGAACTACACGGGCAGCCGCGGCACGCACCTTTTCATGCCGATCACCACGCTGTCGCCGCTCGATCCGAGCTACTGGGGCCGTGGACGGACGGCGTTGAACGGCCTGGTGCCGAATCCCTTTTTCAGTCAGATCACCGACACCCGCTCGGTGTACTCGCAGCCCACCGTGCAGTTGAACCGTCTGTTGCGCCCCATGCCGCACTTTGCCGGCACCGGTTCCGGCACGGCGGAGCCCGCTCGCGGCGACTCGAACTATCACGCGCTGCAGGCGAAGTGGGAGAAGCGCTACTCATCCGGCCTGACGTTCCTCGGCCACTACACGTGGTCGAAGATGATCGGCAGTATCTCGCACACCTCCGGCAACGTGTCGTGACTGGGCGGCTCGACGAACATCCAGAACATCTGGGATCTGCGCGGCGAGCGCTCCCTTTCCGCGCATGATGTTGCCCACCGCGGAGTCCTCACCGGATCGTATGAACTGCCGTTCGGGCGTAAGCGGCGGTTCGGCAGGAACGCCAACCGCGTACTCGATTGGATCGCCGGCGGCTGGGACATCAGTGGCATGCTGCTGACGCAAAGCGGCATGCCCCTGCACGTCACTCAAAACGGCGGCGCCATTTGGGACGGCACGCAGCGTCCGAACCTGATTGGGGATCCGAGCACGAGCGGCCGCGTGCAAGACCGGCTGAACGGGTTCTTCAACAACGCGGCGTTTTCGCAACCCGCGCCCGACGTGCCTGGCAATGCGCCGCGCAACCTCGGCTTTCGCGGCCCCGGCATCAAGACGCTGGACGCCGCGCTGCTGAAGAGCATCTTCGTGCGCGAGGGCCATCGCATCGAACTCCGGCTGGAAGGCAACAACTTCACCAACACGCCGATGTTCCGCGATCCGGCGACGGCTTTCGGCGCCAACAACTTCGGGCAGATCTCCGGACTGCGCGATGGCGTCGGGCCGCGGAACCTCCAGTTCGGTTTGAAGTACTACTTCTAATTCCACGGCTGCGAGACAGAAAAGGGCCTCTTTGCCGAGGCCCTTTTTCTTTTTCCTGGCCGGGCCGCCGTAAGATAAAGCGATGAGCCAAGCCATCGAAGCCCGGCTGTACCGCGCGCGCGGGCGCGTGCAGGGCGTGGGCTTCCGCAACTTCGTGCAGCGTGAGGCGGTGCGGCTTGGCCTGGCGGGATGGGTGCGCAATCTCGATTCAGGCGACGTGGAAGTGCACGCGCAAGGGCCCGTGGCGGCGCTGGACGATCTGGCGGGCACACTGCATACCGGGCCGCGCTTTGCCGATGTGCGCGGCGTGGAGCAGCGGGAAGCGGCGGTGCTAAACTATAGGGGTTTCCGTATCGTTTCTTAGCACATCCTCATCCATGGATCATCTCAAATCGCTCATTCGTGAAGTGCCTGATTTTCCGAAGCCGGGCATCAATTTTTTCGACATCACCACGCTGCTCAAAGATCAGGCCGGGTATCGCGACGTCATCGACGGATTGCGCGAAACCGTGGCGGCCGTGCCATGCGACGTGATTCTCGGCATCGAGGCCCGCGGCTTCATGTTTGCGCCCACGGTGGCGTATGCAATGGGCAAGGGCTTTGTGCCGGTGCGCAAGCCGGGCAAGTTGCCACATAAGACCACGCAGGTGCAGTATGCGCTTGAGTACGGCCATGACACGCTCGAGATTCATACGGACGCCGTCGCGCCGGGCCAGCGGGTGTTGATTGTGGACGACGTACTGGCCACGGGCGGGACGGCGGGCGCCGTTGCGCAACTGGTGGAAAAGCTGGGCGGTACGGTGGCGGGTTTTGCTTTTGTGATTGAGCTCGACTTTTTGAACGGCCGGAAGAAGCTGGACGGCTACGATGTGTGGTCATTGCTACGGTATTAGAGTGAGGCGGGCTTCACGCCGCGCGGAACTCGCGCCGGGTGCGTTGCAGCCGCTAGCTCTAGGGAAACCCGCAGCATGACTCCTATGGGCACATCCTGCCTCATCAGCATTCATGCACGGGCGGAAGGGGCGGACTCAAGTCTGCCGCAAGCTAAAGCTCGCCCTACATGGACGCCGAGTCCGCCGCGGGCTGAAGCCGGCTGAAGCTCGCCCCACTATGCCATGGCTGTAACGGTTCCAAGTTTCGCCAAGCTCAATCTCGGCTTGAAGGTGCTCGGCAAACGGGCCGACGGCTTCCACGAGTTGCGCACGGTGTTCCAGTCGATCTCGCTGGCAGACCGGCTCACTATCGATTATTCGCGCGGCCGCGGCACACACGTGGAGTTGGCTTCGAGCATCGATATCCCGGATAACCTCGTCACGCGTGCCGCGCACGCACTGATGGACACAGCCGGCATCCGCGGCACGGTGCGCTGCAAGCTCGAAAAGCACATTCCGATGGGCGCGGGCTTGGGCGGTGGATCGAGTAACGCGGCCGCCGTGCTATTGGCCCTCCCTGCCCTGGCGCGCAAGCCGGTGCCGCCCGGTGAACTCAATGCCATCGCCGCCTCGCTCGGCAGCGACGTGCCCTATTTTCTCTACGGGGGCGTGGCGCTGGGCCTCGGGCGCGGCGAGGAGTTGTACCCGCTGCCGGAGCCGAAGCCGCCGGCGGCAGTGCTGCTGGTGTTGCCCAGCATCCACGTATCAACGCCGGCCGCTTTCGCCACGCTGGCGCGCCCGGCGTTGACCGAATTGACACCTATTGGTCTGGCCAATAAAATAGAGAGGTTGCAGTTGATGGCGTGGGGCTCGGTGTGTGCCGGTGCCGCGCCGGGCTGGGAAGTGTTTTGCGAGAATGATTTTGAGGCGGCGGTTTTCGAACAAGCGCCTCGATTGCGGACTCTCCATCGCCAGCTCGTGAGGCTGGGCGCGCGTCCGGCGCGGATGAGCGGGAGCGGGTCGGCCCTTTACGGGCTGTTCGCTTCGCTCGACGAGACCGGGCGGGCGGCGCAAGCTCTGACCGATCAGCGTAACTCGAAGGAAACTGTGCACACTGTGCGATTCATAAATCGGGCCCGGTACCGTGCCGCTTGGCGGCGCGCGCTGGGCGTCCATGTCACGGAGGTAGCCGCGTGGCCGCCAAAGTGAAGCCGAATCTGGACAGGTTGAAGGTCTTCACGGGCAACGCCAACGCGGCGCTGGCGTCTGAGATCTGCAGCTTCCTCGGACGCAAGTTGGGCGAGGCATCCGTCCGCCAATTCTCCGACGGCGAGATTTACCTGCAGGTGCAGGAAAATGTGCGCGGCATGGACGTGTTTGTGGTTCAGCCCACCTGTACGCCGGTGGAGCGAAACATGCTGGAGCTACTGCTGATGATCGACGCGCTCAAGCGCGCGTCGGCTGAGCGCATCACCGCCGTGCTACCCTACTACGGTTATGCGCGGCAGGACCGCAAGGATAAGCCGCGCGTGCCGATCTCGGCCAAACTCGTGGCCAAGCTCCTGGAGACCGCGGGGGCGGACCGGATTCTCGCGCTCGATCTGCATGCCGCGCAGATTCAAGGCTTTTTCGACGTGCCGGTAGACCACCTGTTTGCCGCGCCCGTGATGATTGAGTATTTCAAGAACAGCAAGCACGACAACCTGATCATCGTGTCGCCCGACGCGGGCGGCGTGGAACGTGCGCGCGCTTTTGCCAAGCGCCTGAACAAGCCGCTGGCGATTATTGACAAGCGCCGCGAAGAAGTGAACGTGGCCGAAGTGATGCACATCATCGGCGACGTAGCCGGCAAACATTGCCTGATTGTTGACGATTTGATCGATACCGCCGGCACGCTGGTGAAGGGCGCCCAGGCGCTGCTGCGCGCCGGGGCCAGTGAGGTGTCGGCTTGTGCGACCCACGCCGTGCTGAGCGGCCCGGCCGTGCAGCGCATTGAAGAGTCGGCCATTGAAGAAGTAGTTTTGACGAATTCGATTCCGCTGAGCCGCGAAGCCGCGCGCTCCAGCCGCATCCGCGTGCTGTCGGTGGCCAGTTTGCTGGCCCGGGCGATCCAATCGATTCACGAAGAGACGTCGGTTTCGACGCTCTTTGTCTAGACGGGTTGATTTTGAATATACTCTGACGGGCACCGCGGTGCGATCGGCGTAAGGGCTCAGGCCCTTTCGTGTCAGCGCGCTGCGCCTCGCAAGAAAGAGGACGCATGAGGAAAGATATTACGGTAGCCGCCGCCCCCCGCGAAACACGGGGCAAGAATGCGGCGAACCGGACGCGCATGGCCGGTCAGATTCCGGCGGTTTTGTACGGGGCGGGCGGCAACTCGGTTGCCGTGTCGGTCAGCCCAAAAGACTTGAACAAGATCCTGCATCTGAGTTCGGGTCACAACACGATTTTCGACCTCGACGTAACCAGCGTGGAAAAGTCGCCGGTGATGATCATCGACTGGTTGTATCATCCGGTGACGTCGCGCCTGCTGCACGTAGACCTGAAGCGCATCGACTTGACCAAGAAGTTGCGCGTGATGGTGCCCGTGCACACTACCGGCGAGCCCCATGGCGTGAAGATCCAGGGCGGTGCGTTTGAAGTCATCAACCGCGAGATCGAAATTGAAGTGCTGCCGGACGATATTCCCGAAGCGTTCACCGTGGACGTGGCGGGCATGCATGTCAATCAGGCGCTGCGCGCCGGCGAAGTTCCGCTGACGGGTTCGATGAAGCTGTTGAGCCCCGCCGATATGGTGCTGGCGCACGTGGTCTCGCTGAAGGCCGAAACCACCGAAGCGGCCGCCGCCGATGGCGCCAAAGCCGAGCCCGAAGTGGTGAAGAAGGGCAAGAAGGAAGACGACAAGGCCGCTGCTCCGGCCGCCGACAAGGGCAAGAAGAAGTAGGCTCTGGTCTCTGAGAGCCGATGCCGGCCACGAACGCAAAGCAGCAAGCCTGGCTCGTGGCCGGACTCGGCAATCCGGGTCCGGAGTACGAACGCACGCCGCATAATCTCGGCTTCTTCGCCGTGGACCGTTTGGCCGCACGCCACGCGATCCGCGTCACGCGCAAGGAGGCGAATTCGCTGGTGGGCCTCGGTGAGGTGAAAGGCCAGCCTGTGGTACTGGTGAAGCCGCAAACGTACATGAACGTGAGCGGCCCGGCGGTGAAGATGCTGCTCGATAAGTATGAGCTGCCGCTGTCGCAGTTATTATTGGTGTACGACGAACTCGCGCTGCCTTGGGGGCAGTTGCGCATCCGGCCGAAGGGTTCGTCGGCGGGTCACAACGGAGTCAAGAGTGTGATTCGCAGTGCCGGAACCGAAGAGTTTGCCCGGCTCCGGCTGGGTATTCACCCGGGCCATCCGCTCGGCGACAGCGCGAAGTTTGTGCTGGAGCCGATGGGTAAGCCGCAGGGAAAAGAACTGGACGAGATGCTCGACCGCGCGGCCGATGCCATCGAATCCACACTTGCCCGAGGCGTCGAAAAGGCCATGGCGATCTACAACGTATCGCTGCGCCCCAGGCTTTAAGGAATAAGGAACCATGAGAACTTACGAAGAACTGTACATCGCCAAACCCGATGCGGCCGAAGAGGATATCGACGCATTGAACGGGCAGATCGAAGCCGTCATCAAACAATCCGGCGGCTCGATTGACAAGACCGACAAGTGGGGCGTGCGCAAGCTTGCCTACCGCGTGAAGAAGCAATCCGAGGGCTTCTATGTCCTGCTGTTTTTCCATGCCTCGGCCGGCGCCGTGAAGGAAGTCGAGCGGCGCCTGCGGGTGTCCGACCTCGTCATGAAATTTCTCACCGTGCGCATGGACGAGAAGCTGAAGTGGCTCGAAAAGCGCCAGAAGGCCCGCGCCAGGCGTGCCGCGCGCCGTCCTCCTCCGCCGCCTCCGGCTGCCGCGATCACGGCGAATGCGCCGCTGCCGGCTATGCCGGCCGAAGCCGCGGCTCCCGTGCCCGGCGCTCCGGGCGCGCCCGTCCCGGCGGCTCCTACCGCTCCCGTGGCGGCTGCCCCGCCGCCCGCCGCGCCTGCTGCTGCTGCTGCCGAGACCAAAGAATAAGCGACAAGGACAAGAGGAGATAATAACCCATGGCTGAGACCAAAGGCGTTAAACCGGTTCCGGTGTCGCAGAAGCCCACGGGCGGCGACAAGGCGATTGTTTCAAACAAGCGGCAGTTTTTCCGCCGCCGCAAAGTCTGTAAGTTCTGCGTGGAGAAGATCGATCTGATCGACTACAAAGACGCGCGCATGCTGGCGCAGTTTATTTCTGAGCGCGGCAAGATCGTGCCCCGCCGCCTGAGCGGAGTGTGTACGCCGTGCCAGCGCCGGTTGGCGGAAGCCATCAAGCAGGCCCGCAGCATCGCGCTGCTGCCGTTTGCCACGGGCTTGCCGCGCGGTTAGTAAAGAAGCCCAAGCAATAAGGAGATCATTCCGATGGAAGTCATCTTAAGAGAAGATATCGAAAAGCTGGGCACGCGCGGCGACGTAGTCAAGGTCGCCGACGGTTACGCCCGCAATTTCCTGCTGCCCAAGCGCATGGCCGTCGCGGCCACCGATGCCAACAAAAAGATTGTGGCTCAGGAGCGCGACTCGCATCTGCGCAAGGAAGCCAAGCTCGCCTCCGAGGCGGCTGACCTCGCCAAGCTCATGTCGAGCATGTCGATCACCATCAAAGCCAAGGCCGGTGAGAACGATCACCTGTTCGGTTCGGTGACGGCCAAGGACATTGCCGAAGCGCTGGAAAAGCAGAACTACGCGATCGATCGCAAGAAGATCGTCATGGCCGATGCGATTCGCCAGCTCGGCGAGCACAAGGTAACCGTGAAGCTCCACAAGGAAGTGAGCCTTGAGTTGCCGGTGCACGTGGTCAAGGAGGACTAGCGAGCCTATGGGCTACTTCGATCTGACCGGGCAAACGGCGATCGTCACAGGCGCAGCCACGGGCATCGGCGAGACCATCGCCCGGCGGCTGGCCAAAGCCGGGGCCACCGTAGTGGTGGCGGATCTCAATCTCGAAGGGGCCACCGAGGTGGCCCAATCTATCGGAGGCACAGCCTTTTCCGTTTCGCTCGACGTGACCAGCGCCGATTCAGCGGCGGCGGCCGTCGCGGCCGTGGTGGCCAGGACGGGCAAAGTGGACGTGCTGGTGAACAACGCCGGCATCGGCGGCAAGGCCGCGCCGATCTGGGAGCAGTCGCTCGATGATTGGAACAAGGCCATTGCGATTAACATGACCGGCGTGTTCAATACGACGCGCGCGGTGATCGGCCGAATGCGCGAGCGCCAGTATGGACGAATCGTGAATATCGCGTCGATCGCGGGGAAGGAAGGCAACCCGAATATGACGGCCTACTCGGCCACCAAGGCCGCCGTGATCGGGTTCACCAAGTCGGTGGCCAAGGAAGTGGCCACCGAAGGGATCTGCGTCAACGCCGTTTCGCCGGCCGTGGTGCGCACGAAGATTCTCGATCAGTTGACGCCCGAACAGGTGGAGTACATGACGCAGAAGATTCCGATGCGCCGCACGGGGACCACCGAAGAGATTGCCGCGGTGGTGCATTTTCTGGCGAGCCAGGATTGTTCGTTTGTCACCGGACAGACCTACGACGCCTCGGGCGGCCGGGCCACTTACTAGGCCAGTAAGCTCAAACTTAGTTGGTTTCTTTCAAGCCGGGCTCACCAGCCCGGCTTCTTTTTTTGCCAGGAACACAGGCAGCGGCGCGCTACACTAATCGGGTGCCGCTCATTCCGGTCAGCCAGTACCCTACCACCGACCCCTACGAGTTGCTTTCGGCCGCCGCGCGAGGCATGGTCCCGGTGGACGCCCGCCTGATTCGCGCGCTGTTGGCTACGCCGGACCGGACGCGTCCGGCGCTCGTACGTTTTGCCGCGGAGGATCAGGAGGCGCAACGGCTGGACCTGTCGATTGACATGCTCTATCTATTCACGCACCTGCCTACGCCGGAGGCCGTGCCGTTCGTGATCAACGAACTGCGCCGGGCCCCTGAAGACGCGCCGGACGAGATGGTGGATCTGGCGTTGGCCCTCGGCGAGCCACTGCGCGGGCCGGCCCTCGATCTGTTCGATGAGTTGGGCTCTGAGCACACCGACATCGTGTTTATCGCTTTGATCGCCGGCGCGCGCGGTGAGCGAGTGGAGTCCGCCATTGACGCGCTGGCGGCGGCCGATGAGTGCGACGGGGAGTTTCTGCGCGGGATTCGCGATGCCGATTATGGCGAGAATCCGCCGTCACTGCCGCCGGAGCAGATGTACCCGGAGGTGGCCGAGGTGGACTTCACGGCACTCACAGAAGGCGAGCGCGAGGAGTTCCTCGCCAGTCCAGATGCCGATCACCGGGCGTCGGTAGTGGGCTTTTACATCGGCGAAGAACTGTCGGACCGCCGCCGCCAGCAGTTGCTCGCGCTCGGCCGCACGGATCCGGAAGCGCGCGTGCGCGGCCGGGCGTGGGAGGCGTTGAGAGAGCATACGGTGGAACCGGGGCCGGTGCGCGAAGCGCTGATGGCGCGGTTTGCCGAGACGGACCTGGACCCGGTGGAGCGCGCCTCGCTCGCCTGCGCGTTGGCGTATGAGCCAGAGCCGGTGCCGGGTTTGGTGGAGGCCATTGAGGCGGCCTACGCCGAGCCGTCTACGCGGGCCAAGGCGCTCGAATCGATGTGGCGGTCGCTTGACCGGCGCTGGGTGGCCTTTCCACCCAAGCATCTGGAGGATGATGAGGACGTGGAGGTGGTGCGGCAGGCGCTGATGGGTGTCGGCTACTTTCAGTTGCGTAATGAAGCACTACGGGCCGAGGATCTATTTCAGCATCCTGACGTGCGCCTGGAGGCGCTGCATGCCTATGGGATGGCGGCGCCGGCCGACGAGACGCGCTTCGGGCTGCAGCAGTTGCGAAAGCGCCTGGAGGACCGGGCTGACGGCTTCAGCGAAACCGAAGCCGAGACGGTGCAGTTCGCGCTTGAGTTGCGCCTGGAGTTGGCTGGGCGAGGCGGCGTGAAGGAAAGGACCGGCGCAGCCGCCGAGACCGCGAACCCCAAGCCAGCCGCCAAGGCCGGACGGAACGATCCGTGCCCGTGCGGGAGCGGTAAGAAGTACAAGAAGTGCCACGGGGCCTAGAGAGCGGCCCTCGGGCTACTTAGAGGTGAACCGCAGCACGGTTCTCGCCTTGGTGGGAACACAGCCGAGGAGGAACGGTTTGAAGCGCCAGGTCTCCACGGCCTTCACCACGGGCGGCGAAAGCAGCGCGCTGCCTGCCAACACCTTGACGTCGTCCACGGCGCCATCGGCGGCAATGGAGACTTCGACGGACACATCGCCGGTGACCTTCATCTGGCGGGCGATAGAGCTGTACTCCGGCTGCGTCTTGGATTCGGCCGCAGCGAGCGCCTGAGCAGTAGGCACGTGGACGTGCGCCGGCACGAGGCAGGTAAAGAGCGCACTAGCGGCTAGGATACGGAGCATGTTGAGTCTTCTTTTTTGAAATGACCGGCTGGGCGTTGCCCGGGCTGTTAGAGTCTGGACTGGACAATTCAAAGCGAGCCACCAGCGCTTGCAGGTGGTTGGCATTCGTTGAAAGCGACACCGCCGTGCTGGCCAACTCCTCGGTCTGCGCCGAGTAGCTCTGCGTCACCGAGTCCACTTGGCAGACCGCGCGGTTGATCTGTTCCAAGCCTGCCGATTGTTCAGACGAAGCCACCGCGATCTCGCGAATGATGTCACTCACCTGTTTGGTGGATGACACAATTCCCTCCAGCGTCTTACCGGAAAGATCCACAAGTTCCGAACCGCGATCTACTTTGGAGACCGAGTCCCGGATCAGTTGCTTGATCTCTTTGGCTGAGGTGGCGCTGCGTTGGGCGAGTTTGCGAACCTCGGCCGCCACCATGGCGAAACCGCGGCCCTGTTCGCCCGCCCGAGCGGCTTCCACCGCCGCATTCAAAGCCAGCAGATTGGTTTGGAGGGCGATCTCGTCAATCGCCGTGACGATGTCGGCGATCCGGCGGGAGGCCGTGTTGATCTCCTCTATGGCTTGCACCGCATCGGTTACCACCTGGCCGCCCGACACCGCCACGTCGCGCGCCACCGAGGCGATGTGGCTGGCCTGCTTGGAATTCTCCGCATTCTGCCGCACCGTCGCCGTCATCTACACCAGACTGGCCGCCGTTTCCTCGATACTGGAAGCCTGCTCATGCGCGCCCTTGGCCAGCCGCTCGGAGGCCGACGCCAACTGCTGCGCCGCACCGGTCACTTCGCCTGACGACGCATTGACTTCAAGCAGCGCACGTCGCATGCCCTCGATGGCGCGGTTGAGCGATTTGGCCATGCGCCCGACTTCGTCATCGCTATCGAGGCTCAGCCGGACGCTGAAATCGCCTTGCGCCACCTGCTCGAGCACCTCCGCCGCCCGGATCAGGGGACGGGCCAAATACCGGGCTAATCCAAAGCCTGCCAGCATGGCCACCAGCATTGAGCACAAAACGAGCAGCAACAGCGTACGCCGGGAGGCTTCATACGTTCGGCGGGTTTCGGCGGCCGATTCAGCCATCACCAAGAGCTTGGTTTCCTGGAGCTTCGTCATCAGCTTGGAAATCGCATCGCTTTTCTGGCCGAGCGCGTCCAGTTGCGCCTTCACTTCGCCGGTCTGCCGGCTGGTGATCGTGTGCAGCAGACTGTCTTCGGCCGCCGCCAGTTCCTCATAAAGCCCCTGGACCTGCGCCGTTCTCGCGAGATTGTCGTCATTGACAATCGAATTGCGGAATGTCACAAACTCAGTATCGAAGATGGCCCGGGCCTTGAGCACCGACTCGGCCACGCGCGCGCGTTCGGCGTCACTGGTGGCGCTGGCCGCCTCGCGCATGTAATTGACCGAGTGCAGAACTTCCAGTTCGGCGCCCTTCAAATGCATCAAGCCGGTGGCGTGCTTGTTGTGCAGAGTTTGAAAGTCCTGATTCAGGCGCTCCAGCGTTTGAATCCCCGGCCGGCAATGGCAATCAACACTGCCATCAGGACAAACCCGAACATGAGCTTAGCCACCATCCCGCGATTATTGAACCAGCGCAACATCGTCGATCACTTGTCCTTGACTATCCGCACCCGTACCGGCCGCGCCACTCGCCACAGTGCGGCGTACTTCCACCGGCGCAACCATCAACGCCTCACCGTCCAGCACAATCACCACCGTGCTATTCCAGGTGGCTACAGCCTTCACCGTGACCGGCCCGTATGAATCCCCGCCCGCGTCGCTTGATCGCAAGGCCTCATCACTGATCTCGGTGACATCCAGCACTCCATCGACAATCACTCCTCCCAGCCGCCCCCGCGCGCCCACGATGATCATCACCGGGCTTACCGCGCGCGCCGACTCGATCACCTCAAAGCGCAGCCGCAGGTCGAAGAGCGGAATCGCCAGGCCGCGCAGAATCATCACGCCCAGCACCCAGGCCGGCGTGCCGGGCAACCTGCTCCACGATCCTACGGCGCGAATCTCGCCACCTGCTCCACCGGCAGCGCATAGGTCTGCCCGCCAAGCAAGAACTGCGACCGAGGACCGGCAGCCTGGACCGGAACCGGGTCATCATTCAACCAGCTGTCAATCACCGGCATACCTCCTCAGCGGCCACACCCGCCCAGGCCCTGTCAATCACCCAACCCGGATCGAGAATCAGCGCCACCTGACCGTCGCCCAAAATCGAAGCCCCCAGCAGCCCCGGCACTTTGACGTAGTGATCTTCGAGACTGCGGACGATTACCTGCTGTTAGCGCGCAAGTGAAAACGTAGATTTCTGAACATCACGCCGACTTGAGTGCCAGAGGCTTGTGGCGGAGGTAATCGACGTAGCCATGATCGAGAG
>VFZP01000137.1 GCA_016871115.1 Acidobacteriota bacterium | reverse complement strand
CGATATTGGCCATGGTCCGCCTTGGGCTCGTGAAAACCGAGGCTCACGCCCAGCAGTCCGCTGCCAGAGCTACGTCCTACTCTGTTGTTCTATTTCTTGCCAGCCCCTTAACGCCGCGGCTAAACTGCGGCGACCGGAATGAAGATTGGTCGCTACGCAGCCGCAACCGCCGTCCGGGCCACTCCAGGCGCATGTCCGTGGTGACCTCGTCGAGCATCTCGACCGAACACACATGCGACTCCAAGGCAAACGCCGTCAACATCAGCTTGCCGCAAATCTCGTTGATCACGTGCGGAATGCCCTGCGACCGGAGATGAATCTCGCTTAACAGGTCCGGCGAGAAAATCTGCTGATCCGGCATGCCGGCCTTTTCCAGGCGGCTCTGGATGTACTCTACCGTCTCAATTTTCTGGAGGGGCTTCAGGCTGCACCGCAAAACCACGCGCTGTTTGAGCTGCCGCAGGTTCGGGGCGTCGAGTTTACGGTCAAACTCAGGCTACCCAGCCAGGATCACCTGCAGCAGCTTGCCCGTCCGATTCTCAAAGTTCCCCAGCATGCGGATCTCTTCGAGCACTTCCCATGCCAGGTTGTGCGCTTCGTCGACGATCAACACCACGGTGTAGCCCTGATTGGCCTGCTGAATCAGCAAGTCGTTCAAAGCATCGATGATCTCGGTCTTGGACGAGCGGTTGCAGCGCAGGTCCAGGTCGTAGGCGATCATCTCGTACATCTCTTCCGGCTTGATGCGCAAGGTGAACAGAAAAGCAAATTCAACGCGATGCTCGTATAAATAGTCCGGCAGGCACTCCAGCAGCGTGGTCTTGCCCGTGCCCACTTCGCCGGTGAGCACAATGAAACCCTTGCGGCTTTGCACACCGTAGATCAGATTCGCCAGCGCTTCTTCGTGCTGGGCACTACGATAGAGGAACGCCGGGTCTGGGCTGAGATTGAACGGGCTTTCCTTGAAGCCAAAAAATGCGTTGCACATTGATTCTGCTCGTGCGCACACGGGGTCGCCCTCCACCTTGGCGGGCAAAGTGCCTTGCAAAAACTAGGCGAACATCACTCGTGTGGCAGGAAACCATACCTGCCAGTACCAGCCCAACAACCGGGCTAGACATGATATCGGCCAATCGCCCGAGAGCCATTAGGGGCAAGGCCTTAGGAAATCTCCAAACGCACCCAGCCGGGCAGTGTAGACGGCTGACCCCCGGTAAAGACAAGGCGTCTGGTCTTGGGAAACGGGAGCCCCGTGCGCAACGCCCGCGCCCAAACGTTCTGCGCCGCCAGAATGCGGCGATGGCTCTGCTCTGCTTCGGTTGTGGCCTCCAGCAGCGGCCATACCGACTTGCTCAACAACCCGCCGCCCCACCCGATACTGAGCAGGCAGCGATTGCCGGCGGCGCGTGCGGATGACAGTTCCGCTTCCAGCGCTTCCACCGCTTGTCCCAGCATCGGCATGCCCGCGGCTGCGGCAAAAATCCGGTGCACAGCCAGCGCCTTGGCGGCGTAGCCGTTGGCAGCATCCAGGAGCAGCTTGCGCAGATCCTGATCGCGCCAACGCAATTGATGGCGCACTTCGCCGCGACGGTAGAAGGCGCGCTCGGTCCAGGCGCCCGTGAACGCCGTGCCCGGGGCAGCCATTTCGACAAACAAAGGCGTGGAATCTTCGATGCGGCGCGCCTCCACGCTCCCGCCTCTCGCCTGCTTCCAAACCAGCGAGTACGGGCGTCCGGCGGCTTGCGCCTTCGGGTCACGCGACTCGGCGAGCGAGGCCACGCGGGCCAGATACACACGGGTGGGTGAAGCGGCAGCCGACAGTCCTGCCGAGTCGCCGATTGCCAGCGCCTTCATCGGATCGTGTCCGCCGCGGCCGCCATCGGTGGCCAGAGCCCGCTGCTCCAAGCCTTCGCCCGGACGGCGTACGCCGCCGGCTTCGATCAGCTCGGCCGCCTGCCCCAAAGATTTTTCATCGAGCCGCGACGACACCAGCGCCGTCCGCAACGCGCCGCGCAGCGCGCTGCCCGGCAAGTACGAACCTTCCTGCGTGCGCGCGAACGTGGCAATGTGGCACAACTCGGCGGGCTGCCGCTCCCACAAGGGCGTTAGACTGGCATGCTCAAGCGCAATGCGGCGTCCGGCGAAGTTCTGCGCAAAGCCGCCCCAACTGGCAAAGTCGAGTTTCTGCGCCTTCTTCACCTGAAGCAGGTAGCCATCCAGGCGCGGACCACGCGCAAGCAGCCGGAAAATCTTTCGCTGGTCGAGGACGTTGATCTGGTCCTTCCACACCATGTAGTCGATGGGCGACAGCGAATTGCCATCGCTCACCAATACCGGCGTGATACATTCGACGCGGTAGTTCATGCGGGCACCCGCCAGGGGAGTGAAATCGCCACGGCATAGCCGGCGCGCCACACCGGATGCGCGGTGAAGTTTGGCGGCGCCACGTTCAAGGCGCGGCCCGTCAGCGGAGTGCCGCTCCCGGTAAGCAGCACGGAGCCTTCGCGCACCAGGCGCGTGCGAAGCTTGGTGTCACCGGTGGCAGCCACGCGGCCCGCGCGTTCGACAAGCGAAAAGCATCCGCGCGACCAGTCCACCTGGTCTGAATCGGCCGGGCTGAACAACGAGAGCAGCCACCAGCCGCGCTCTTCGGCCGCCGGTGCGGGCGGCGCAGGCGTTTCCTCTCCTGCGGCGGCCTCGGTCGCCGCGCCGGCAGCGGGCGGCAGTCCTCCTGTGCGCGGACGTCCCCAGATCAACTCAGGCATTTCGCCGCGTTCGGTGCGCTCTACCGTGAACGAGCCCCAGCCGTGACGGCGCTCGCCGCCAAGGCCCGAGTCCGCCAGCAGATGAAACGCCGCTTCGAGTTTCTGCGCCCACTTTGCTGCCGCAGCGGCGTTCGCGTACTCGGCCGCGCACCACAACCCCGCGCCTTCGGCAAATTCAATGCACGCGGTTTCGTGGGTGGCAATGCGGCCGGGCTCCAGGCGGTCCACCGCCGCGCGATGGCGCAGCGCTACGCGATAGGGCGACCCGGCGGGGCGCCGCCGTCCGCGGCGTAACAGGCACTCGCTCAAGCCGTCCACTTCCCACTGCTCTTCGTTCCAGCCTTCGCCCAGCGCCAGTGCGCGGATCAGCGTGGTGGGAATCAGCCGCGCACCGGCAGGCCGCAACCGCGCGGCAGGCGCGGGCCACAGATGCGCGGGCGGCGGAGCGAGGAGATTTTCCTCCTGCGCTGGAAACAGCGACGTGAAGCGCACGGCCGGCTGACCCGGCGCGGCTGACCCTGCCGTGGCAGCCAGCCACTCATCCATCCAGCCCAGCGTTCCGAACGCGAGCGTAACGGCCGAGTACAGCGCGTCACTGGCAAGGATCGCCTCGGCGCGCGTACGCGCACCGCTCACCGGGCCGATCCGCCAGGGACCGCGCGGGCGCAATTTGAACAGCGAAGCCGGCATGGGGCGACGTGAATCCTTACTCGGAGAGCCGCGCGGCGAAACCGTCGCCGGCCACGGTCTTCTGCAAATCAGCGAGCGAAGCGCCCTGCGCCAGTTCCGCCTCATCGGCGCCCTGGGCATAGAAGCCGCGCCCGCGCCAAACCAGCTTGAGCCCGGCAAAACGCACCTTGCCCGAGCCGCGCGAGCCGCCGCCGCCCAGCGTGTCGTCTTCAAGCAGCCGCATCGCTTCCACCAGACGCGCCACCAGGGCCTTGTCTTCTTCGCAAAGAATGTCCACCACCATCCGCACCTTGAAGCGCGCGCCGGCCGGGACGCGTTCCAGCGTGCGCGGGTTGGCTTGGCTGGTGATGCGATCAATTGCGTTTTCGCTCTTCACCTCGGTGAGTTCGTCGTCAAGATTGTCGCGCATGGCCGCGGTGATCGAATCGAGATCGAGCGAAGCGTCGTAGACGGTGAGCCGCGCCGGGCTGGCCGCCGCGCCGTCCAGCGCCTCGCCGCCCTGCACACGTTCCACGCGCCCGGGGCTGCGTCCAAACAGCAGGCAGACTTCGTCATCCGGCCGGTCGCTCTGGTGAATGCGCACGTCCTGGCCTTTGCGGCGCGACAGGTAGATCAACTCGCCCGGCACGGCCAGGCCGCTGGCTTGTTCAAGCAGCGAGCGCAATCGTCCGCGCAGCGAACTGCCCGGCACATAGGGGCGGCCAAAGGCGTCTTTCGCCACCGGATTATCTGCGCCGCCGATTTCCAGCGAGCCCTTGCCGGCGCCAACGTGGAGGCCGGTTTCACAGTGCAGCTCGCCTTCGAGCACGAGCTTGCCGATCAACTTCAACTGTGTGTCCGCGGTATGGGAACTCATGTGCGTTGCGATCCTCTTATTCGTTGTAGGCCACGATAGCTTCAAACAGGTCGCGGAAGCGGTCGTAGCCCGCCGCCGTGTTCTTGCGCGTGACCTGGAGCAGGAGCTTCTCAAGCGCGTCCATGCTGCGCAGCGAGTGGCGGGCGTTGGTGTAGGCCAGCCGGGCGCGCAGCATGACGAACTCGTGCTGGCGTTCGTTTTCGGCCGTCCGGCAGGCGCGGCGCACCGCGTTGTAGAAACGGCGCAACTGGCTCTTGGTGCCCGAGTCCATATCGCGAAGCCGGGCCACGACGGCGTGCGCCTGGTTGTCCAGGTACAGGCTGTCGGAGATGAGCTTTTCAAGATCGATGTCGAGCGGGGGCCCGAAGCCGCCACGATCTCCACCACCGCCATGATGGCCACCGCCACCACCGCCGGGACGTCCGCCCCGGTCGCCCTCACGGCGCGGACCGCGGTCGCCGCCGCCACCTTCGCGGCGCTGGCCTTCGGGGCGCTTCTCACGCTGCTGTTGCTGCTGTTGGCCGCCACCTTGATTACCGCCACCGCCCTTGCGCGGCTGTTGTTGCTGTCGCGGAGGCTTCGCGTCGCCGCTCGTAGGGGCCGCCGCGGCGGCGTCCGAGGCAGCCGCGGGCGCAGCAGCCTCCGGCTCTGGTGCTGCTACTACTGCTGCCGGCGCTTCGGGTTCCTGCGGCGGTTGCCCGGTATTCTGTTCGAGTTCGTCAGCCATGAAATCCTCGCTCGTCTGACTCAATTCTGGCGCTGTTGCTGCGGCGTCAGCATCCGCGCCCATTCCACGGCCACCAGGCCGGCAGGACGGAGCTTCACCTGCGTGGCGCTCTTGCCCACGATGTCGGTGATCAGCGCCTTCTGCAGGCGCTGCACCTCGCGATCTCTATGTTCACCCAAGACACGGCCCAAACGGCGCGAGTAGCGCCACGGCCGGTCCGCGCGGGTTTCGGGTTTCTCGCCGTAGAAGCCGGCCAGTTCGGCCAGAAACTCCGGCGGGCAGCCCAGGTCGCCAATCATGCGGCGCATCATTTCCTTCAGGTCGCGCGCGTGGTTCACATGCCGCCACTCGGCCGCGCGGCCAAACAGATGGAAGCAGTCGCGCCCGCCCGCTTTGGCGGCATGAAGGCGCCGGCCGGACTCGTCGAACACGGCGGCCAGCGGCGACTCGGCGCTATCGGCCAGCGCCAGGCTCATCGTGATGGTCTTGCCCTCGGGGCCGTCCATTTCTTTTAGCTTTTCATCGGCAAAGCGCTGGAACAGGCGCTGCAATTCGCGGCCCAGATCGATCAACGCGTCCCAGGCGCCGAAGACGGCAAACTGATCGTGGCCCGAGTAGAGAATCGTCACGCGCTGCCAGTAGTCTGGCTGCAGACACGCAAGCGTGAGTTCACCCGCGAAGAACTGCTTGAACAGCGCGGTGAGTTGCACGAACTCTTCCACCGATTGCGCGCGGCGCATGCGGCTGCCGAAGTTGTCCACCTCGCCGCGCAGCACACCCCAGCCCGGTTGGCCCGCGGCCTTGGCGCCCAGATCGGCGGGCGAACCCACGCCCGCGCCGTCCGCGCCAGGAGCGGCATGGCGAGCAAGCGTCACTTCGTCGGTGCCGGAGCCGAGCGTCCACATGTGCACGCCTGCGCCGAACAGAATGCGCGCCGGAGCGTCCGGATTCCAGCTCACCACCGTGGCATCGCGCAGGCCCGTGAGCAGCGAGTCAAAGTACGCGGAGGCCTCGGGCTCTTCCATCGGCGCGGCCACTTCGGCGTAGGGCTCAAAGATGCCGGGCCGCGCGGCGGCGGGGTCCACCTGCTGCGGCTTCCAGACGGCTTCGGCGAGGCGCTTGCGAACGATGCTCCAGTCGCCAAGATTCTCCGTGGCGCCCCAGGTAAGGCGCAGGCGGCCCGCGCTGAGCGAGGCGATCGCAGCAGCGGAGCGCGCGAGGAACTCTTCAGCCTGCGGGATCGAGGCCTGCGGCAGCACAAGCAGGAAGCTGCCGCCCCCGCTCGACCCGAGCAGAATCTTCGCGAGGCCGAGTTCGGCGAGCAACGCGCGTGGCAGCACTTCGGCAAGCAGCGACGCCCACACGCACCGCCCTGCTACCGTCGCATCTCCCGCGGCCGAGCCCGCACCCATGACGAACGGCTCGATCCCGGAGAGTGTTCCCTGCAAGAAAACTTGAATGGACATAGTAAGGCTTGTCTAGGCGGGCGTGTGTCGTCCGGCTTTCGCGCGAACCCACCAATGTACCAGGAAAGGGGGGGCAGAGAGGAACGTATGACGCGAAGCGGCATAGCAAACGAATGGACCAGAACGGCTATTACCTTCGGTGGCGGAAAATCCGCGCGCCCGAATCCGCTCTCCCTCATACCAGCCGCGCTCGGCTGGCACAGGAGGAATCGTTTTGTTTATCAATGAATCGTTCACTGGCCGTCTCGCCACGGCCGCTTTGCTCTGGGGAACCGTCGCGGCGCAGGGTGCGCTGTTGACCTTTGAAAAACTCGCCGACGGCATCACCACGCCTGCCGGCAGCGTGGGCGCCGAGTACGCCGCGTCCGGGGTTACCTTTACCGGCGGCGGACTCGCCACCCAGCCCGTCTTCCGGTTGCAAGCCGCGCCGCCCAACTTCTACTTCATCACTACGCAGCAGCGCACTTCCCCCAACCCATTCGACCTGAACGCTTTGTTTTCCATCCCGGTATTCACGGCCTCCGGCGACGTCATTATCAACCTGTTGGCCAGCGTCACCGTCACTGCCTTTGACGCCGCCAACGCCCTGCTCGGCACCCAAATCATCGCCGCGGGCGCCAGCACCTGGATCGCTGGGCAGTTCAACTTCACCACCGCCACGCCGATTGCGCGCATCACGCTCACGCCCAGCCTCATCAACGCCACCGTGGGCCTCGACAACCTGAGCTTCAACGGCGCACCTGTGCCCGAGCCGTCCACCCTGTTGATGGGCGCCGCGCCGCTACTGCTGATACTTGCCCTCGGTGTACGCCGCCACAATGTTGCGGTTCGGCGTGCGGCATGAGGCGGGGCGGTGATCTTGAGCGGGCGTCCGCTCACTCCACATCACTTGCTGCCGGGCACTCGCAATCAGGGCGCAGAGAGTGCGAAAAGCGATAATCGGGCAACCGCCTGAAACATCGCACCTCCCAGGGTTCGGATACCGGGGTTAAAAGCACGGAACAGCGCGGAGGCAAAATACGTCATGATGAGCTGGGGAACCTTCATTATGATTAGCCGCCGCTAGATGATTAGCCGCCGCTAGCCGCCGCGCATTGCCCTCTTGCCTGCCCGCTGCCCTCGCTCTTGCCGGGCTCACCTGTTGCGGCGACGGCATGGACATGGAAGACGCCATGCCCGCCAAGACCGAGAACATCTCGATCGAGCGCGGCAAGGCCGAAATGTTGAAGGCGGTCATGCGCATGGGCGCGGGCGAAATGGAACTCACCGCGGGCGCCACGGGCAAATTGATGGATGGCGAATTTCGCAGCGTAAATAAGCCCGAGGTGCGCTTTGATGGCCAGGGGGCGCGCGGACTGCTGGAGACCCTCAGCGATCGCAACAAACTGAACTGGGGCCCCGGCCAAGGCGACCAATGGAAGATCCGGCTCGACAAGTCGACGCCCGTGGATCTGGAACTGCACCTTGCCGCGGGCGAATCGAATCTCGACCTGTCCGGCCTCGCGCTACGCTCGGTGGCGGTACACATGGGCGTCGACGAGTTGAAGCTGAACCTCGATGGCAACTACGGCCGTGACGTGGAAGTGGACGTTCATGGCGGCGTGGGCCGCGCCGAGATCCGCCTGCCGCGCAAGATGGGCGCGCAGGTGGACGCCAAGGCCGGCATCGGCTCGGTGGACGTGCGCGGGCTGAAGAAAGAAAACGGGCGGTACGTGAATGCGGCCTTCGAATCGCCGTCGCACCAAGTGCGGTGCCGGGTGCGCGGCGGCGTGGGCGAGATTGCATTGATCGGCGATAGCGAGTCGAAGTAGCGCGCAGGCAAGTGGAACCGTTTAAGAACCTTCTGAATGAAAAAGCGGTCCGCGAACTCGCGGCTGATCTGGCGCGGGCGCACAAAGGAATGAACGCGCGCGCGTTCGTGCGTGAGGCGCTCGACGGCCTCGATGCGCTGGAGTCGACGCCGCGCGGCTGGCATATCGCCGAAGCCATGCAGCGCCACTTGCCTCAGCCGTTTGCGCGCGCCGGCGATGTGCTGCTGCGCTCGTTCGCCAAATCCACCACGGGCAGCGGCGGCGTTAACGGGATGCGCTACCTGCCGCATGTGTACTTCGTGCAGAAGTACGGTCTGGAGGATTTCGAAGCCGCCATGCGCGTACAGGCCATGCGCGTACAGTATGAGCTGACCAGACGCTTCACCGCCGAGTGGAGCATTCGCGCGTTCATCGAAGCATACGCGGAGCAAACGATGACGCGGCTGCGCGAGTGGGCTCGCGATGAAAGCCATCATGTTCGGCGTCTGGTATCGGAGGGCACCCGCCCGCGCCCGCCCTGGGCGGCGCGGCTGCGCGAGTTTCAAGCGGCTGCGCGAGTTTCAAAAGGACCCCGCGCCGGTGCTCGCGCTGCTGGAACTGTTGAGGGATGACCCGGAGCGCTAAGTGCAGCGCTCGGTCGCCAACAACCTGGGCGACATTGCGAAGGATCATCCGGAACTCGCCGTTGCGGTGTGCCGGCGCTGGCTCGAGCAGCCCGGCCGAGAGTGGATCGTGAAGCATGCGCTGCGGCTGCTGGTGAAGCAGGGGCGCGCCGGTGCGCTCGCGTTGTCGGGCGCGGGCGCCAAGCCAAAGCTGCGCGTGGAAGCCGCGCGCGTGACGCCGGCGAAAGTGGCGCTCGGCGGCGCGGTGAAATTTTCGTTTACCCTGGTGAGCGCCGCCAAGTCAGCGCAGGAACTCATGGTGGACTACGCCGTTTAGTACGCAAGGGCGAATGGCGCGGCCAAATCCAAAGTGTTTAAACTGCGCCGCCTCGCCATCGCACCCGGCGAACGCGTGGAACTGCAGGGGCGCGTCTCGCTGAAGGATCTCACCACGCGCAAACATTACGCAGGCCCGCATCGCCTCGAAGCGCGCATCAATGGCGTGGCGTTTCCCTTGGCTGACTTCACCGTGACGCCTGCGCTACGCTAGCGAAATGTCCCACCAACAACCGCTCAGCCGGCGCCACGTTCTATCCGCCGCTTCGGCCGCCGCGCTCACCGCCACCGCCGCCGAAACGATGCCGGTCATCGACACGCATATTCACCTGTTCGACCCCACGCGCAAGCAGGGCATTCCGTGGCCGCCCAAGGACAACGCCAAACTCTACAAGCCCGCGCTGCCGGCGCGCTACAAGGCGCTGGTGGCGCCGTTCAACGTGCGCGGCGCGATCATGGTGGAGTGCAGCCCGTGGGTGGACGATAACCAGTGGGTGCTCGATCTGATTGCCAAAGAGCCGCAGATGGTGGGCATGATCGGCAATCTCGAACCGGCTGACGCCGAGTTCAACAAGCTGTTCGACAAGCTCCGCGCCAATCCGCTTTTCCTCGGCATCCGCTACGGCAACCTGTGGGGCCGGGACTTCGACGCTTCGCTGGCAAAGCCCGCTTTTCTCGCCGGCGTGAAGCGCCTTGCCAACGCGGGCCTGACGATGGACACGGCGAACCCCACGCCCGCATTGATCGGTTCGCTCCTGAAGCTGGTGAACAAAGTACCGAACCTGCGGCTCGTGGTAGATCATCTACCTAAGCTCGAACTGCCCACCGCCGCGCCCGCGCTGCGCGAGTATGAAAAGACGCTCGCCGAACTCGCGCGCCGGCCGCTTTCGTTTGTGAAGCTGTCGGCGGTGCTGCGCAACGTCGACGGGCGTGTGCCCACGGACGCGGCGTTCTATAAGGACCGGCTCGATATGCTGTTCGGCGTGTTCACCGAGAACCGTGTGATCTTCGGCAGCGACTGGCCGAACAGCGACAACACCGCCGAGTACCCGGCCGTCTTCAACGTGGTGCGCGACTACTTTGCCGGCAAGACCGCCGCGCAGCGCGAGAAGTATTTCTGGCGCAATTCCATCCAGGCGTACAAGTGGAAGAAGCGCTCGCTGGAAAGGCCCGCGTGAGTTTTCTCGACAACCTGGAGAACAACCTCAAGGCGCTCGAAGGGCGCGCAGAGCGCGACCCGGAAGCCTTGCGCGCCGAGGCCGAAAACCGTGCGGCCGAACGTGCAGCGGCACTGGGGCGGGCCCCGTTTGAACAGGCGCTCAAGTCGTCACCGTTCGGCGGCGCGCTGATTGCCTCGGCCCGGCGCACGGGTCATGAGCGTCGGATCCCAGTGCGCCCCTCGTGGATTGACGCGGTGCTGCGCCTGGAAGCCACGGTGAACGGCGCCTCGCGCAAACTGGAGTTGCAGGCGCGCGCGGGCGGCGTGGACGCTGTTTGTTTCGACGCGGCCGGCGCCGAAGAGCGCCGCGAAGTAGTGGAACTCGACAGCGGCGCCGCGTGCGCGGACGCTCTGGCTGTGCGGTGGCTGGATGCGCTGGCGGCCGAAAGAAGCAGCATCGCTCCAGTGCTGGATTCGCCTGACGATCTCTGATTGCGGACCCCGGCGCCCTGCCACGTTGCGCCATAATGACCGGGATGCGATGTCTCCCCGCCCTGCTCCTGCTCAGCCTCGCCGCTTGCGAAACGAAACCCGCCGCCGTGCCCGCCGCCAAGGCCGAAGCGCTGAAGAAAAAAGAGCCGCCGCCGCACGTCTTTCGCGTCAAGCTCAACACCACCAAAGGCGACATCGTCCTTGAGATCCGCCAGGATTGGTCCCCGCGCGGCGCCGTGCACTTCCATGAACTCGTCACCGCCGGCTTCTACGACGGCGTGAAGTTCCACCGCGTGTTGAAGACGATGTTCGCGCAGTTCGGCATCAACGGCTTACCCAATCTCGATCAGCTCTACGCCATGATGCGCATCCCAGACGACCCGGTGAAGCGGAAGAACAAGCGCGGCACCATCACCTACGCCAAACTCGGTGCCGACTCGCGCACCACCGAGCTATTTATCAATCTCCGCGACAACAGCCAGAGTCTCGACGCGGCCGGCTTTGCGCCCATCGGCCACGTGGTGGAAGGTATGGAAGTGGCCGACAAGCTTGCCTATCTCTATGGCGAACTCCAGCCGCGCGGCGGCGGACCCGACGCCAACCGCATTCACCGCGAAGGCAACGCCTACCTCGAACGTGAGTTCGGGCGGCTCGACGCCATTCGCAAGGCGGCGGTGATACAGTGAGGCCATGGAACGGCGCACATTTATCCAAGTCACTTCCGGCGCGCTCGGGCTGACGGCCGAAGCCCTCGCAGCGATGCCCATGCCGATGGCAAAACTCGGCAAGAGCGGTTTGCAGGTTTCCAAGTTCTGCTTGGGCGGCTTTCACATGGCCAAGGGCGGGGAGGAGAACGCGGTGCGCATCATCCAGCGCGCCATCGATCTCGGCGTCACGTTCTTTGACAGCGCCCACAAGTATCACAAAGGCTTGAGCGACGAGTTTTACGGCAAGGCGCTCGCGCCCTACTCGCGGCAGAAAGTGCTGCTCATGTCCAAGGCGGAGCTGCGCACCAAAGACGACGCGATGCGGCAACTGGAAGACACGCTGCGCCGCATGAAGACCGACTATCTCGACCTCTGGCAGTGCCACGAAGTGGTGCGGCAGGACGAGGTGGACAAGATCTTCGGCCCCGGCGGTTCACTCGAAGCCTTCGTCCTCGCCAAGAAGCAAGGCAAGGTCCGACACATCGGCTTCACCGGCCACGCCGACCCGGCCACCCACATGGCGCTGCTCAACGGCTACGACGGCTGGGAGACCGTGCAGCATCCGGTGAACCTGATCGATCCGCATTATCTTAGCTTCATTCACAACTTCCTGCCCAAGGCCGCGGCGAAAGGGCTGGGACGCATCGGCATGAAGTCGAACGCAATCGGCAATATCACCAAGCACAGCGTGGCGACCATACCCGAGTGCCTGCGCTTTGCCTGGACCCAGGATATTCACACGCTGGTTTCGGGCGTCGAGACCGTGGAGCAACTCGAACAGAATGTGGCTGCCTGCAAAACGTTTCAGAAGATGTCTCCGCAGGAGATTTCGACGCTGCTCGACCGCACACGCCAGGGCCTGACCGGCACGGAAGTGGAGACGTACAAGCGCGCGCCCGCAGGCGCCGCGGTGCATGCGCGGCGGCATAAAGATGGCGAAGGAGTCTAGCAGATGAAGGCGGATAAGCCGGTCAGCTTCACCGCACGCGTGGCGGCCGCCCTGGGACTTTCGCCTACGAAGAAGACGGTGTGTTCATCACTTCGCCTGTGGCCGGCTGGACGAGGCCCTGAGCTGCGAGTTCGCGAATATCACGCCTGGCACGGGCCGTGGATGGGAAGATCGTCCCGCTATTCCTATGTCGGCGATCAGGGAGAAACGCTTCGGAACGACGGGGAGCCCACCCCCTGAGCCCGCCCATCTGTTCGATACGCTCGCGGACGACCCCGCGGACGATGCAATCTACCCCGACGAAGATACCGTCTTGCGGGTGGCGGCAGCGGGTGGAGCCTCGGCTTGCTGGCGCGGCAACCAGCTACCGCGTGGGTGTCGTAGCCGTGGAACCGGACTCGCCCAAGCAGTCGAAGTCATAGCCGCGCGCCCCTGCCGCATCTTCCGCAGAGTCTTCGCCGCGTACATGCGTGGATCCGCTTCGGCCAGGAGTTGCTCGGCCGTCCGGCCGTCGGTGGGAAACCGGGCCTGGCCAATACTCAGCCCCAGGCGCGAATCCGCAACCACCGTGCGCCCAGCCTCACCCACAGCCTTGTTCAGCCGGTTGATCTTGGCTACCACATCGGCCTCGGCCAAACCCGGCAGCAAGACCACAAATTCGTCGCCGCCCATGCGGGCCACAAAATCGTACTCGCGGCAGTGTTCGCGCAGCACCCGGGCCACTGCCCGCAACACGGCATCGCCCTCCAGGTGTCCGTACCGGTCGTTCACATCCTTGAAACCGTCGAGGTCAGTCACCAGCACCGTCAGCGCCAGCCCCTGGCGGGGGCTGCGCGACAATTCGTTTTCCAGTTGCAGATTCGGCGCGCGTGCATTCGGCAGGCCGGTGAGAAAATCCGTGGAGGCCGACGCCGCCGCCTGCTCATCTTTCAATGCGTTATCGATAAAAGTGCCCAGCTTGCCGGCAATCGCCAGCAGCACCCGCAGGTTGTCTTTGTTGACCGCATCGAACTCGCGCTGGCACACCATCAGCACGCCCACCGTTTCCTTATTGGTCTGCAGTGGCACGGCCAGCGCCGAGTTCAACACCACGCTGCGCCCGGAGTCATTCGTCGCGCCTGTTTCCACCCCCCGGATTGCCGTTCAGAATCGGCTTGCCGTGGGCCGCCACCCAACCCGCCACGCCCTGCGACATGGTTAACCGCCGCGGCAGGAATAGCGACGTGCACTCGCCCGTGGCATAACGCGGAATCAGTTCCTGGCTAAGCGAAACATAGATCGCCAGCGAATCGAACGGCACCAGCCGCGCAGGCCATTGCACACGAGCGCCAGCGTTTCGTCCAGCTTGAGCGAATTGCCGAGTTGCTGCGACAGCTCAATTAACACCTGTGCTTCGTGGCGCGCGGCGGCGATCGTGTCCAGATAGGCCGGCCCCCGCTCGCCCACCGCATCGAGCGGCGCAAGCGATCCGTTCTCGGACGGGAACAACGTATCCCGCACCGGGTTGTGGTCCATGCGCAGCGACGGATCCGAGGTCTGCGCCTTCAAACGCATCTCGATTTCGATGTAGCGGTCCTGGAGTACCCTCACCACCTTCGGGTCAAAGCTCAGCCCCGCCTCGGCCGCCAGGCGGTTCATCGCTTCCTCGATCGTAACCGCATGATGATACGGGCGGTCCGAGATCATCGCATCCAGACAATAGGCCACGGCCAGAATCCGCGCGCCCAGCGGAATCGCCTCGCCCTTCAGCCCCGCCGGATACCCCCCCCGCCGTTCCACTTCTCATGAT